>NZ_JAFBKA010000053.1:0-23234 GCF_022760795.1 Pseudomonas sp. BP01 | reverse complement strand
GCCCAACACCTTATCGGCCCTTTCATTTTTTTCTTTATTCAAACATTCAATTTAAATCCGACCTTCTGTGAAATCCGCCGCAACATGGCGCTTTTGACATCTGCCGCCCACTGCTTCAGAGTGCGCGCTTTTTTCTGTCGCAATGAGGTAAGCCAACCATGAATGCAGTGATCGCCGCGGTCGGCATCATGCTGATACTCAGCCTGTCCCGCGTGCACGTGGTCATCGCCCTGATCATCGGTGCCCTGGTCGGTGGGCTAGTGGGTGGCCTGGGCATCGAAGGCACGCTAAAGGCCTTCAACGGCGGCCTGGGCGGTGGCGCCACGGTTGCCTTGTCCTACGCACTGCTGGGCGCTTTTGCCGTGGCCATTGCAAAGTCCGGCCTGGCCCATGCCTTGGCTGACCGTGCACTGGCCATGATCGATCGCCAGGGCCACGCCAATGGCGGCAAGGTCAAATGGCTGATGATCGGCCTGATGCTGGTGGTGGCTGTGTCGTCGCAGAACATCCTGCCGATCCACATCGCCTTCATTCCGCTTCTGGTTCCGCCGTTGCTGTATGTACTGACCCGCCTGCGCATCGACCGCCGGCTGATCGCCTGCGTGATCACCTTCGGCCTGATCACCCCGTACATGTTCCTGCCGGTGGGCTTCGGCAATATATTCCTCAACGAAATCCTGCTGGCCAACGTCGCCCGTGCCGGTGTGGACGTGAGCGGTGTCAACGTCACCCACGCCATGGCCATCCCGGCAGCAGGTATGTTGGCTGGCCTGCTGCTGGCGGTGTTCATCAGCTACCGCAAGAAGCGTGACTACGACCTGGCGCGCATCGAGCAGGTGGAGCAGGTGAGCGTGCAGTACAACCCGCTGACGCTGTTGGTGGCTGGGCTGGCAATTGCCGCAGCGTTCATCGTCCAGTTGTTGCTGGATTCGATGATCATCGGTGCCATGGTCGGTTTCCTGATTTTCTCGCTGTCAGGCATCGTCAAGTGGAAGGACACCGACGATCTGTTCACCGAAGGCATGAAGATGATGGCCATGATCGGCTTCATCATGATTGCCGCCTCGGGTTTTGCCGACGTGATGAAGGCCACCGGTGAGGTGAAAAGCCTGGTGGAAACCTCGGCGCAGTGGATCGACCACAGCAAGGGGATCGGTGCCTTGCTGATGCTGTTGGTGGGGCTGCTGGTGACCATGGGCATCGGCTCGTCGTTCTCCACCGTGCCGATCCTGGCGGCGATCTTTGTGCCACTGTGCGTGCAGCTGGGCTTCGACCCGCTGGCCACCGTTTGCATCGTCGGTACTGCCGGTGCCTTGGGGGACGCAGGGTCGCCGGCCTCGGACTCGACCCTGGGCCCGACCTCGGGCCTGAACGTGGATGGCCAGCACCACCATATCTGGGACACTGTGGTACCGACCTTCATCCACTACAACCTGCCATTGCTGGCGTTTGGGTGGGTGGCGGCGATGACGTTGTAAGGGGCGAGGGCGTCAGCCCTTGTCGGGCGGCGGCGAGATGCTGTTGAGCACGGTGCTGCCGTCCTTGCTACGGGTCAGGTAGATGGGCAGCACCTTGGGCAAGTTGTTGACCAGGCGTGCTACCTCACGGGTGTTGTAGATACCGCTGATGCGGATGCGGCCGGTGCTGGCATCGGCCAGTTGCAGCGGCGCGTCGAGGTAGCGGTTGATCACTGGCAGCGCCTGCTCCAGGCTCAGGTTGTCGAGCACCAGCTTGCCACTGCGCCAGGCCAGGCTGTTGCCGTAGTCATTGCTCTGCTCAAGCTGCGGCTCGAAATCGCCCTTGTGATAGCTGGCCTGCATCCCCGGGCCCAGGCGATAGCCACCGGCGCTGCCGTCGCTGGATACCAGTACCGAGCCTTCCACCAAGGTGACCTTGACTTGGTCCTGGTACTTCCACACGTTGAACTGGGTGCCGGTGACGCGGGTCTGGCCATGGCCTGCATGCACGATGAACGGGTGGCTGCTGTCGTGCTGTACCTTGAAGAACGCCTCGCCGCGCTTGAGCGTGACCTGGCGCTGGTCCTTGAAGTTGAGGAAGGTCAGCTCGGTGTGGAGGTTGAGCTGTACCGTGCTGCCGTCGTCCAACTCCACGGTCTGCATGCGGTCGGCGGCTTCGAAGTGCTGGTAGTGGTTGGGCAGCAAGCCCTGTTCCCACCCCACCCAGCCGGCCAGCGGCAGCACGGCCAAGGCGATAGCGGCGGCAGATGATAGCGGACGCCAGTTGCGCGGGCGTGCAGGTTGACGGGTGGGCGTGTTGAAGTCGACGACGGTGGCGTTGCGTGGCAACAGGTCGGCGGTTTGCCAGATTTCCAGCATTGCCTGGTATTCCTCGGCATGCCGCGGGTCCGCCGCCAGCCAGCGGGCGAACGCCTCGCGCTCGGACGCCGTGCAATCATCGGCGTGCAGGCGCATGCACCAATGCGCGGCGGCGTCGGTGATGGCATCGTCAGGGCTGGGGTTGAGGCGGTCGTGATTCATTGCGGCTCCGGGTTTTGCGTATTCTACCCTTGCTGGAGGGCTCCCGAGAACCAACGTAATGGCGAATGACTATCAGTTGTGACGGTTTTTCGTCGGATTTGCAACGGTTTTTCAGCGTCTGAGAACCCTTCGCGTAAAGGTATGCAGGCTGAAAACCCGGGGGCTGCTTTGCAGCCCATCGCGACACAAGGCCGCTCCTACAGGGGATCGCGTGCCTCTTGTGGGGCAGCTGCCTTGTACAAAATCACAAAGCTTGCGCGATCACTGTGGTAGCGGGCATGCCCGCTCACACAGGTAATGCGCAGGCTTCAGAACTGCGCCGCCTCCAGCCCATAAAGGCTGCCACTGCCCGCCTTGATACTGGCTTCCAGCCCCAGATCACGCGGCAGCACACGCTGGAAGAAGAACGCCGCACATGCAAGCTTGGCCCCATGAAACGCTTCATCCTCCTCACGCCTGGCCAAGGCTACCGCCGCCATCCGCGCCCACATGTAGGCATACGCCGTCAGCCCGAACAGCTGCAGGTACTCCACCGCCACCGCACTGACCAGGTTGGCATCCTCGCCCGCCCGTGCCCGCAGCCAGGCGCTGGTAGCCTCCAGCCGCGCCAGGCTCGCCTGCAAGGCCTCGCGGTGCAGCGGTGCATCAACGCTGAAGGCACGTACTTCGGCGGCAAAGCTGGTCAGCGCCTGGCCGCCGTCGCCCAGCACCTTGCGCCCCAGCAGGTCGAGCGCCTGGATACCGTTGGTACCTTCATAGATCTGTGCGATGCGCACATCACGCACCCGCTGCTCCTGCCCCCATTCGCGGATGTAGCCATGGCCACCATATACCTGCTGGCCGAGTACGCAGCTTTCCAGGCCGTTGTCGGTAAAGAAGGCCTTGGCCACGGGCGTCAACAGCGCCACCAGGCGCTGGGCGTGCTCACGTTCACCGGCGTCTTCGGCGTAACGCGCCAGGTCCAGTTGCTGGCCGACGTAGGCGGCAAACGCCCGGCCACCTTCGGTGAGGGTGCGCATGGTCAACAACATGCGCCGTACATCGCCGTGGTGGATGATCGGGTCGGCAGCCTTGGCCTGCGCCTGAGGGCCGGTGGCGGCACGGCTTTGCAGGCGCTCGTTGGCATAACGCGCGGCGCTCTGGTAGGACGCTTCAGCACAACCGATGCCCTGGATGCCGATGGACAGGCGCTCGTAGTTCATCATGGTGAACATCGCCGCCAGGCCCTTGTTCGGCTCGCCCACCAGGTAACCCTGGGCATCATCGAAGTTCATCACGCAGGTGGCCGAAGCCTTGATGCCCATCTTGTGTTCGATCGAGCCGCAGTGGGCGGCGTTGCGCGCGCCCAGGCGGCCATCGGCCTCGACCAGGTATTTGGGCACAAGGAACAGCGAGATGCCTTTGGCGCCGGCGGGCGCATCCGGCAGCTTGGCCAGTACCAGGTGGATGATGTTCTCGGTCAGGTCCTGCTCGCCGCCGGTGATGAAAATCTTGCTGCCGCTGATGCGATAGCTACCGTCGGCCTGGGGTTCGGCCCGGCTGCGGATCAGGCCCAGGTCGGTGCCGGCGTGGGGCTCTGTCAGGCACATGGTGCCGGCCCAGCGACCTTCGTAAAGTGGTGGCAGGTAAATGGCCTTGAGCGTCTCGCTGGCGTGGGCATCGATTGCCAGGCAGCTACCGGCGCTCAACGCCGAATACAGGCTGAAGCTGCAATCGGCGGCGTAGAGCATTTCTTCGAACAGTACCCCGAGCATTTTCGGCATGCCCATGCCGCCAAATGCCGGGTTGCCGCCCAGGCCGACCCAGCCGCCTTCGCGGTAGGTTTGCCAGGCTTCGCGAAAACCGTCTGGCGTGGTGACCTGGCCGGCGTCGAAGCGCACGCCTTGCTCATCGCCGTTACGGCTGAGCGGGGCGATAAGCTGGCCAGTGACTTTGGCTGCTTCTTCCAGGATGGCGTCGGCGGTGTCGGCGTCGATGCGTTCGGCCAGGGCGGGCAGGCGGGCCCACAGGGCCGGGGCATTGAACACGTCATGCAGGACGAAGCGCATGTCGCGAAGGGGGGCGGTATAGGTTGTCATCGTGTGCTCTTGGAAGAGTGAGAGTGGCTGGGCGGGCCTCATCGCCGGCAGGCCAGCTCCCACAGGTACTTCACAGGGCTTGAGGCTTGCTGGGTCCCTGTGGGAGCTGGCTTGCCGGCGATGAGGCCGTTACGGCTTCAGAGGGCTTTGGCCCGGTCGCGCAGGACGTACTTCTGGATCTTGCCGGTGGAGGTCTTGGGCAACTCGCCAAACACCACGGTCTTCGGCACCTTGAAACCGGCCAGGTGCTCGCGGCACCAGCCGGTGATGTCGGCTTCGCGGGTGTCCTCCCGGCCTGGCTTCAGGGCAATGAACGCGCAGGGGGTTTCTCCCCACTTTTCATCCGGGCGTGCCACCACGGCGACTTCAAGCACGGCCGGGTGTTTGTACAGGGCGTCCTCGACTTCAATGGTGGAGATGTTCTCGCCACCGGAAATGATGATGTCCTTGAGCCGGTCCTTGATCTCGACATAGCCGTCGGCGTGCCACACGGCCAGGTCACCGGTGTGGAACCAGCCGCCACGGAAGGCTTCGGCAGTGGCCTCGGGGTTTTTCAGGTAGCCCTTCATCACGGTGTTGCCGCGCATGAAGATCTCCCCCAGCGTGTTGCCATCGCGTGCCACTGGCTCAAGTGTTTGCGGGTCGGCCACCATCAGCCCGTCCAGGGTCGGGTAGCGCACGCCCTGGCGTGACTTGATCCGCGCACGTTCCTCCAGCGAAAGTTCGTCCCATTCGTCATGCCAGGCGCACACGGTGACTGGGCCGTACACTTCGGTCAGGCCATAGGTATGGGTGACGTGGATGCCCATCTCTTCCACGGCGCCAATGACCTTGGCCGGTGGCGCGGCGCCGGCGACCATGGCCTGCACCGGGTGCTCGATGGCTGCCTTGGCCGCCTCAGGCATGTTGACCAGGGCGTTGAGCACAATCGGGGCGCCGCACAGGTGGGTGACCCGGTGTTCGCGGATCAGGTTCAGGATCTTTTGCGGGTCGACCCGGCGCAGGAACACGTGGGTGCCGGCCAGGGCGGTGATGGTCCAGGGGTAGCACCAGCCGTTGCAGTGGAACATGGGCAAGGTCCACAGGTACACCGGGCGGTGGCCCATGGCCCAGGTCATCTGGTTGCCCAGGGCGTTCAGGTAGGCGCCGCGGTGGTGATAGACCACGCCCTTGGGGTTACCGGTGGTGCCGGAGGTGTAGTTGAGCGAAATGGCCTGCCACTCGTCATCCGGCCATTCCCAGGCAAATTCCGGGTCGCCTTCGGCCAACAGGGCTTCATAGTCCAGCTCGCTCACCGCACGGCCTTCGCCGTACTCCGGGTCATCCACATCTACCACCAGGGGCGGGTGCTCCAGCAGTGCCAGGGCGGCTTCGATCACGGCATGGAACTCGCGGTCTGTAATTAGCACCTTGGCTTCGCCGTGCTGCAGCATGAAGGCGATGGCCTCGGCGTCCAGGCGCACGTTCAGGGTATTGAGCACGGCACCGGTCATGGGCACGCCGAAGTGCGCTTCGAGCATCGCCGGGGTGTTGGGCAGCATCACAGCCACCGTGTCGCCACGGCCTATGCCACGGCCTGCAAGGGCGCTGGCCAGGCGTCGGCAGCGTTGGTAGGTTTCTTGCCAGTTGCGGCGGATGGCGCCGTGGATCACCGCCGGGTAGTTGCCGTACACGGCAGCGGTGCGTTCGATGAAACTCAGCGGGGTGAGGGCGACATGATTGACGGCAGCGGGCATCAGGCCCTGGGCATAGATCGACATGCGGTAATCCTGTAAGGAGGCAGGCGCAGCTTGTACGCTTGGCCCCCGATGGCTGATTGTTAGCTCTGTTCAGGGTGCAGGGAAGCGGACGGTGGGCCGCTCCCTCTGTCGCAGTTTTACGCGAGCCGCTATGGTAGTAGGAATATCGACTATAGCAATATAGTAAAACTACTATAACAACGAGCCGCCTACCGTGGACCAGACTGCTTACCCCTTGCTTGCCAAGGATCCACAACCCAGCCTTTTGCTGGCAGCCGACGCCAGGCCACTGGCGATCAACCCGGCGCTTCAAGCGTGGGTTGATGAAGGCCCGGCGCTGAGCCGCTGGCTGCCGGCCAATTGCGCCGCCCTGGTGCGTGCGTGCCTGCGCCAGCATCGAGCGATTGCCGATGTCGAGGTGCAGGTAGGCGAGCGCACAGTGCTGTGGTCTTTCATTCCCGACGACCAGGGCCAGCAGGTGCTCGGGCGCTGTCGCGACGCCAGCGAAGAGCGCCATGGCGCACGCGAGGCCAGCCGCGCCCGGCGCCTGTACCGGCTGATCATTGAAAACACCACAGACCTGATCTCCCGGCACAGCCCGGATGGCCGTTTCCTGGATGCTTCGCCGGCAGCGTTTCGTCTGCTCGGCCTGTGGCCCGAGCAACTGCGTGGCATGGCCGTGTACGCCTTGCTGCACCCGCGTGAGCGCCGCCAGGTGCTGCGTCAGGCGGCCGCTGCCTTGGACCAGGATGGCTATCACACCATGACCTGCCGGGTGCGCCAGGCCTCTGGCAGCTACCGCTGGTTCGAAATCGCCAGCCGGGCGATCCGCGAAACCTACACCGGCGCGGTGGTGGAGGTGGTCAGCGTGTCACGCGATATCACCTTGCGCATCGAAGCCCAGGAAAGCCTGGCGCACAGTGCCCGGTTGGCCACCTTGGGTGAGCTGGCTTCGGGCATTGCCCACGAAATCAATCAGCCACTGGCTGCGGTGGTCAACTACGCCAACGCCAGTCAGCGTTACCTGCAGGGCCTGGAGCGTGATCCACAGGCCCGCGAGCGGGTAGGGCAGGGCCTGCAGCGCATCAGTGAGCAGGCCACCCATGCCGCCGAAGTGATTCGCCGCCTGCGCGCGTTCCTGCGCAAAGGGCCACGGCGCCTGCAGGCGCTGGACGTGGCCGAAGTGGCCGGTGAAGCCATGCGACTGTGCGCTTGGGAAGCGGCGCGTGACCAGGTGCTGGTGGAACTGCGCATGAGCGCGCAACTGCCCTCGGTGTATGCCGACCGGGTGTTGCTGGAGCAAGTGCTGCTCAACCTGTTGCGCAATGCCATCGATGCCAACCGCGAGCTGCACGGCGAACAGCCATCACGTATTCTGCTCGGCGCCGCGCGGGACGGCGATGGTGTACTGGTCGAGGTAGCCGACCAGGGCGCGGGTGTAGCGCCCGAGCGCCTGGATGAAATCTTCACGCCGTTCACCACCAGCAAGGCCGATGGCCTGGGCTTGGGCTTGAGCATGAGCCGCAGCCTGATCGAAGGCTTTGGTGGCAGCCTGTGGGCTCGGGCGGGTGATAACGGCGGTCTGGTACTGTGCTGCCGGCTGGCAGTCAGCAGGGGGTGAAGGGGGCAATGGTGCAAGCGAAAGTGTATGTGGTCGATGACGACCAAGGTATGCGCGACTCGACGGTCTGGCTGCTGCAGTCGGTGGGCCTGCAAGCCCTGCCGTTCGCCAGTGGGCAAGCGTTTCTCGACGCCTGCGTGGACGATGGGCCTGCCTGCGTGCTGCAGGATGTGCGTATGCCGGGGTTGGGCGGTTTGGCGGTGCAGCAGGCGATGCGCGAGCGCGGCCTGGCGTTGCCGGTGATCTTCGTCAGCGGCCATGCCGATGTGCCGATCGTGGTGCGGGCATTCAAGGCCGGCGCCTGCGACTTCATCGAAAAACCATACAACGATCAGTTGCTGCTCGACAGCGTGCAGGCTGCGCTGGAGCACGCCGGGCGGGCGCGGCAGGGCGACCAGGCGCTGGCCTTGGTGCAGGCGCGCATCGACGGCCTGACGCCGCGAGAGCGTGACGTTTTCGTGCCGTTGGCCCAAGGCTTGAGCAATCGTGAGATTGCCGAGCGGCTGGGGGTCAGCGTGAAGACCGTGGATTTGTACCGGGGGCGGGTGATGAAGCGGTTGCAAGCAGCCAGCCTGGCAGAGTTGGTGGGCATGGCAGTTGCCTGCGGCGCGGTGGAGGCGCTGGGCCTGCGGGCGCGCTAACCGCCTTTACGCAGACCCTTGTAGGAGCGGCCTTGTGTCGCGATGGGCCGCAAAGCGGCCCCAAAATGTCTGACCTGTCACAAGATTGGGGGCCGCTTCGCGCCCCATCGCGACACAAGGCCGCTCCTGCAAAGGGCCGCATTTCAGGCAGAAAGGATGAAATTTTACGTAGCTAGCTAATCAAGGCTTTGACATTCACTGCCTAGGCAGTAATATTTCTACACAATTGCCCGAGCAGTCTCCGATGGCCCATTTCTCCCCTGAAAACTTCCAGACCTGCGCCATCGGCATGCTCCTTGGCCGCGCGGCAATCCTGAAGGACCGCATTCTCGACTGGCACCTTGAGTCAGAGGGCGTCACTGCCGCGCAGTTCAAGGTGCTGATCATCGTCACCCAGTATCAGGTGGATACCCCGGCCGAGCTGTGCCGCTACCTGGGCCTGGACAGCGGTTCGATGACCCGCATGCTCGACCGGCTCGAGCAGAAGGAACTGATTGTGCGCAACCGCTGCGCCGACGACCGGCGCCTGGTGCGCCTGGCGCTCACCGCCGATGGCCAGCGCCTGGCCGATCGCCTCCCGGAAATTGGCGCTGCCGCCATGAACGAGTTGTGCGGCGTGCTGGCACCCGAAGAACTCAAGGCCCTGGAAGGCTTGCTGGCCAAAGTGCTGCTCGGTGCCGGCGACCCGTTGACGGTACGCCGCTTTGGCGACCGTTGAACCCTGTCACGAATTATCCAAGGTATTGTCATGGCCACTCCCGCAGATACCCCGACTCCCTCCGCCGCGCCCGAGCCGTCGCGCAAGCGCAAGGCCTGGCTGCTTGGCCTGCTGCTGTTGCTGATACTTGCCGGTGCATGCACCTGGGCCTGGTACAGCCTGGTCGGCCGCTGGCACGAAAGCACCGACGATGCCTACGTCAACGGCAACGTGGTGGAGATCACTCCGCTTGTCACCGGCACCGTCACCAGCATCGGTGCCGATGACGGCGACCTGGTTCATGCCGGCCAGGTATTGCTGCAATTCGACCCGGCCGACAGCGAGGTGGCCCTGCAGTCTGCCGAAGCCAAGCTGGCACGCAGCGTGCGGCAGGTGCGTGGGCTGTACAGCAATGTCGACTCGCTCAAGGCCCAGCTGGAAACCCGCCAGGCGGAACTGCGCAAAGCCCAGCAGGACTTCAACCGGCGCAAGGTGCTGGCCGATAGCGGTGCCATTGCTGCGGAAGAACTGTCCCACGCCCGCGATGACCTCAGTGTGGCGCTGGCCGCTGTAAACAGTGCACGTCAGCAGCTCAGCACCAGCAGCGCGCTGGTCGACGACACCGTGGTTTCCTCGCACCCCGAGGTAATGGCCGCCGCTGCCGACCTGCGCCAGGCCTACCTCGACCACGCCCGCACCACACTGGTGGCACCGGTTACCGGTTACGTTGCCAAGCGCACCGTGCAGCTGGGCCAGCGCCTGCAGCCGGGCACCGCGACCATGGCGGTGATCCCGCTGGACCAGGTATGGATCGACGCCAACTTCAAGGAAACCCAACTGCGTGAGATGCGCATCGGCCAGCCGGTGCAGATCAGCGCTGACCTGTACGGCAGCGAGGTCAAGTACAGCGGCACGGTCGACAGCCTTGGCGCCGGTACGGGCAGTGCCTTCGCCCTGCTGCCGGCACAGAACGCCACCGGCAACTGGATCAAGATCGTCCAGCGCGTCCCCGTGCGTATTCACCTGAGCCCCGATCAGCTCAAGGACCACCCACTGCGTATCGGCCTGTCCACCGTGGTGGAAGTCGACCTGCATGACCAGAGCGGCCCGGCGCTGGCCCAGCAGCCCCCGCAGCAGGCCAGCTACACCACCCAGGTGTATGACCGTCAGCTGGTCGAGGCCGATAACCTGATCGCCCGGTTGATCCACGAAAACAGCGCACCCGGCAAGACGGCCCAGCGATGAGCAATAACGCCGCTGCCCAGTTCACGCCGCCCAGCCTGCTGCTGACCACCATCGGGCTGTCGCTGGCGACGTTCATGCAGGTGCTCGACACCACCATTGCCAACGTGGCGTTGCCGACCATTTCCGGCAACCTGGGGGTGAGTTACGAGCAGGGCACCTGGGTCATTACCTCGTTCGCGGTGAGTAACGCCATCGCCTTGCCATTGACTGGCTGGCTCAGCCGGCGGTTTGGCGAAGTGAAACTGTTCATCTGGGCCACGTTGCTGTTCGTGCTGGCGTCGTTCCTGTGCGGTATCGCCCAGTCGATGCCCGAGCTGGTCGGTTTCCGCATATTGCAGGGCGTGGTCGCCGGGCCGTTGTACCCGATGACCCAGACCTTGCTGATTGCCGTCTACCCCCCGGCCAAGCGGGGGATGGCCCTGGCGCTGCTGGCGATGGTCACGGTGGTGGCGCCGATTGCCGGGCCGATCCTGGGGGGCTGGATCACCGACAGTTACAGCTGGCCGTGGATCTTCTTCATCAACGTGCCCATTGGCCTGTTTGCCGCCGCTGTGGTGCGCCAGCAGATGCGTACCCGGCCTGTGGTCACCAGCCGCCAGCCGATGGACTACATCGGCTTGCTGACGCTGATTGTCGGTGTCGGGGCTTTGCAGGTTGTGCTCGACAAAGGCAACGACCTGGACTGGTTCGAGTCGTCGTTCATCATTATCGGTAGCCTGATTTCGGTGGTGTTCCTGGCGGTGTTCGTGATCTGGGAACTGACCGACCGCCACCCGGTGGTCAACCTGCGCCTGTTCGTGCACCGCAACTTCCGCGTCGGCACCATCGTGCTGGTCGGTGGTTATGCGGGCTTCTTCGGTATCAACCTGATCCTGCCGCAGTGGTTGCAGACGCAGATGGGCTACACCGCCACCTGGGCGGGCCTGGCGGTGGCACCGATCGGCTTGCTGCCGGTGATCATGTCGCCGTTCGTGGGCAAATACGCGCACCGGTTCGACCTGCGTCTGCTGGCGGGGCTGGCGTTTCTGGCGATCGGCACCAGTTGCTACATGCGTGCCGGGTTCACCAGCGAGGTGGACTTCCAGCATGTGGCCTTGGTGCAGCTGTTCATGGGCATTGGCGTGGCGTTGTTCTTCATGCCGACCTTGAGCATTTTGCTGTCTGACCTGCCCCCGCACCAGATTGCCGATGGTTCGGGCCTGGCGACCTTCCTGCGAACCTTGGGCGGGAGTTTTGCCGCGTCGTTGACAACCTGGATCTGGATTCGCCGGGCGGACCAGCATCATGCCTACCTTAGCGAGAACATCAGCCAGTTCGACCCGGCGACGCGGCATACGCTGGAGCAGTTGGGCGGGGCCAGCCCGCAGAGTTATGCGCAGCTGGAGCAGATACTCAATGGGCAGGCTTACATGATGTCCACAGTGGACTACTTCACCTTGATGACCTGGGTGTTTGCCGGGTTGATCCTGCTGGTGTGGTTCGCCAAGCCACCGTTCACTGCCAAAGCTGGACCGGCGTCGGCGGGGCATTGAGCTAAACCATACGACCAGGTTTCTGCATTGTTGCTCCTGCTCCTGCTTTTGCTCCTGCACTTGCTGTTGCTTCTAAGCGCGCGATAGTTCAGGCGACGCAGATTGCGACTTCAGGAGGCCGAGCGCAGGGCTTGCGGAGGGAGGTGACGGGCATGGATGCCCGTCAAGCGCTGGGCCCCAGGATGGGGCCTGCAGCGCGGTCCTCCCGGGAGCAAGCCCGGAGCGAGGGGACCCCGGAGCGCAGCGTAGGGGCCGGATGATGGGAGCGGACGGCTTTGGTTACTTTGGCCAAGACCAAAGTAACCCGCCGGAAGGGCGGAAGGTGACTTGGCGCCACCTGCGCGAACGAATGTCTACACGGTGTTGAGGCCCACATCGCAAGCAGCGAAAAGCGTATCTGGCTGTTTTGGTTCAGCGAACAGTCCGTTTGCGATGGCATCCATGCCCGTCACCTCCCTCCGCAAGCCCTGCGTTCGGCCTCCTGAAGTCGCCAAGATCAAGAGCAAGAGCAACAGAGGGTAGGCCCACGGTTGTGTGAGCTGACCTCGGTCATTCCCATCTGTAGCCTTTTCGCCTATTGTCGATCCTCCCTTCCCCAAGCGATTGGCAAATTCATGGAGAACGTCATCGTCATCACCGGCGGCAGCCGCGGTATCGGCGCCGCCACAGCACTGCTTGCCGCCCGCCACGGCTACCGCATCTGTATCAACTACCATGCCGACGACCAGGCCGCCGAAACCACCCTCAGCCAGGTCCGCGCCCTGGGCGCCGAGGCCATCGCCGTGCGCGCCGACGTCAGTGTCGAGGATGAGATCATCCAGCTGTTCCAGCGCGTCGACGAAGCGCTCGGCCCGGTCACCGCGCTGGTCAACAACGCCGGCACCATCGGTCAGCAGAGTCGCGTTGAGGACATGTCCGAATTCCGCCTGCTGAAGATCATGAAAACCAACGTCGTCGGCCCCATGCTCTGCGCCAAGCATGCCTTGCTGCGCATGGCGCACCAGCATGGAGGGCAGGGCGGGGCCATTGTCAACGTGTCATCGATGGCTGCGCGCCTGGGCTCGCCCAACGAATACGTCGACTATGCCGCCTCCAAGGGCGCGCTCGACACCTTTACCATCGGCCTGGCCAAAGAAGTGGCAGGCGAGGGCGTGCGGGTCAACGGCGTACGCCCAGGCTACATCCACACAGGGTTCCATGCCCTGTCCGGCGACCCCGACCGGGTCAGCAAGCTTGAGCCCGGTTTGCCCATGGGGCGCGGCGGGCGCCCCGAGGAAGTGGCCGAAGCCATCCTCTGGTTGCTCTCGGACAAAGCGTCCTACTCCACCGGCAGTTTCATCGACCTGAGCGGCGGGCGCTGAGCGCGCCCGTCAATCTCCCAGCAGCTCGCGTACCCGCTCGGCGAGTGCTTCCAGCTCAAACGGCTTGGTCAGCACCGAGGTACCCTGCAACAGCTGGCCGTCGCTGAGCGCCGCGCTCTCATCGTAACCGGTGATGAACAGCACCTTGAGGTCTGGGTAGCGCACTCGGCAGCGCTCGGCCACCTGGCGGCCATTAAGGCCACCCGGCAGCCCGATATCGCTCAGCAGCAGGTCTGGCCGTTCGCCGCTTTGCAGGTGGGCGAGGGCGGTCGGGCCATTCTCGAAGGCGTCCACCCGATAGCCCAGCTCTTCCAGCACTTCGCGCACTACCAGGCGCAAGGCGGTCTGGTCCTCGATCAACAGAATGCGCTTCGCAGCCGCGCTGCTTCTTTGCAAAGGCGTGCGCTGGGGTTTGCCGGCAGGAACCCTGGGCTGCTCGTCGTGGCGGGGTAGCAGCAGCTCGATGCGGGTACCTTCGCCAAGCACCGACAGCACGCGTAATTGCCCACCCGACTGACGCACGAAGCCGTAGGTCATGGACAGACCCAGCCCGGTCCCCTGGCCCATCGGTTTGGTGGTGAAGAACGGGTCGACTGCGCGCTCCGCCACTTCAGCCGACATGCCCTTGCCGTTGTCGACGATACTCAGCCGCACATACTCGCCGCCTGGCAGCTCCACTG
This sequence comes from Pseudomonas sp. BP01, assembly GCF_022760795.1. Taxonomy (NCBI): domain Bacteria; kingdom Pseudomonadati; phylum Pseudomonadota; class Gammaproteobacteria; order Pseudomonadales; family Pseudomonadaceae; genus Pseudomonas; species Pseudomonas sp. BP01. Next base: position 9,142 of record NZ_JAFBKA010000053.1, on the reverse strand, counting down.
CCAGGGCCTGCTCGTCGTCAAGCATCAGGTTATCGCCAATGATCTCGATCACACCACCCGCAGGCATGGCATCGCGGGCGTTGATGCAGATGTTGAGCAGGGCGCTTTCCAGTTGAGGCGGGTCGATGAAGGTCGGCCACAGCTGGCTGGGGAAGCGGCTGCTCAGGCTAATGGCCGGGCCGATGGTGCGCCGCAGAAGGTCCTCCATGCCGGCCACCAGCGTGGCCACTTGTGTGGAGCAGGGTTGCAGGGTCTGCTGGCGAGAGAACGCCAGCAGCCGGTGCACCAGCGAAGAGGCCCGCTGCGCCGAGCCGCTGGACAGCTCCAGCAAGGGTTCCAGGGCGTCGAAGCGTGACTGGTCCAGGCGTTGACGCATCAGTTCCTGGGCGCCAAGGATGCCGCCCAGCAGATTGTTGAAGTCGTGGGCAATGCCGCCACTGAGCTGGCCTACGGCCTCCATCTTCTGTGCCTGACGCAGCGCTTCTTCGGCCTTGGCCAGGCGGTCCTGCTCTTGCACCCGTTCACTGATGTCATAAGCGAACAGAAACGCGCCTTGTATCTCGCCTTTTGGGTCGCGCAAGGCGTTGAAGCGCAATTCGTAATGGCGCAGCATGGGAGGCTTGCCGAAGGTGCCAATTTCGATGAACTGCTCGCCTGCCAGGGCGCGCTGCCACAGTGGCAAGACAGGCGTCCGGCCAGCGCCTCCATCTTCGAACAGCCCGGGCAGGTATTCGCCGATTTCCGGGGTCTTTCCGTACAGCTGGTGGAAGTCATGCTTGGCCTGGCGGTTGACAGCCAGCCAGCGCAGGCCCTTGTCCACCACATGCACATTGACCACGCTGTGATCGACCAATTCGGCAAACAAGCGTCGCTCCGCCAGTGCGGCATTCACCCGTTGTTCCAGTTCTTCGTTGAGGCGCTGCAGGGCCTGCTCTGCACGCCGGCGTTCGGTGACATCCTTGAACAGCACGGCTACCTGACGTTTCTCTGCAGGTTCTACGCGAAAAGTGGTCACCGACAGTACATGGCCGGTGGCGACCAGCTCCTGCTCGAAGTGCAGCGGTTCCCCTGTGCGAAGCACAGCGCCATAGCGGACCACCCAGTCATCGGCCTCATCAGGCACCATCTCGCGCAGTTTCTGCCCGACCACGTCGGGGATGCCGGCGTGTTTGGCGTAGGCCGCATTGGCCAGCACATGCACATAGTCACTCAGCGGGCCATGTGGGCCGTCAAAGAACTCGATGATGCAAAAGCCTTCGTCCATTGTGTCGAACAACGACCGGTAAAAGTCCTGATCCTGGTCTTTAAAGCTGGCGAGCTGTGCTTCCAACAGCGCGTTGCGCCGTTGCAGGGCTTCGACTTGTTGACGCAGTGTGAGCAGGTCGCGGGATGGCATGCCGACGTCCGACGAAAAAGGATGCGCAGACTTTAACGTGTTCACCCGCAGGCGGATAGGCGGTCAACGTTGCGGCGGGGCAATCCCCAGCAAGCGGTCAATTCGCTGGCCAAGGCTCTGCAGGTTGAACGGTTTGCACAGCACCTCGGTGCGCCTGCCCGGGCGGCTACTGATCGGGATGTCGGCAGTGTCATAGCCGGTAATCAGCAATACGGGGGCTTTGGCCACAAGCGTTTGAAACGCCTCTGCCAGCTGATAACCGTCGACTCCACCGGGCAGGCCGACATCAGTGATCAGCAAGTCCGGTGGAACACCTGCATGCATAGCCTCAAGCGCCGGGCGGCCACGGTCGAAAGCCTGCACTTCATGGCCCAGCTCAGTCAGTACTTCGACAAGTATCAGGCGCATGGCTGGCTGGTCTTCCACCAGCATGATTCGCTGCACACGGGGGGCAGAACGCTCGACGCAGGTGGTGACTGGCACAGGCTGGCTGCAGGCAGCGATGCTTCCCTCCAGGGGAAAGTACAGGTGAACGCAGGTGCCTTGCCCGGCCACGCTTTCGATCTGCAACTGCCCGCCGGACTGGCGGACAAAGCCATAGACCATGGACAACCCCAACCCGGTACCTTGACCGAGTGGCTTGGTGGTGAAGAAAGGGTCCAGGGCGCGCTGGCGCACCGTGCTGGACATACCCATGCCGGTATCGGCAACACGAATGTGCAAGTACCGCCCCGCAGGCAGGTCCAGGTGACTGCCCTCAGCCACCGCGAGGTCGCTGTTTGCACAAGCGATGCTGAGCGTACCGCCCAGGGGCATGGCATCGCGGGCATTGATGCACAGGTTCAGCAGGGCATTTTCCAGCTGCTGCGGGTCGATGTGAATTGACCATTGCCCGGCCAGTGTCTGGTCGTGAAAATCAATGTGCTGGCCAATAGAGCTGACGATCAGGTCTTGCATGCCCGCTACCAGGCACTGCACATCAACCGGTCGCGGCACCAGCGTCTGCTGGCGCGAGAAGGCCAGCAGGCGCTTTACCAGCGCAGCGGCGCGCAAGGTGGTACTGCGGCAGAGTTCGAGCATGCGGGCGGTGTCGGCATGGCGTTGTTGGCCCAGGCGCTGTTCGGCCATTTCCACTGCGCCGAGCAGGCTGCCCAGCAGGTTGTTGAAGTCGTGAGCGATGCCGCCGGTCAACTGACCCACCGCTTCCATTTTCTGCGACTGGCGCAGAGCCTCCTCGGCCTGGTGCAGGCGTTGCTGTTCGGCGATGCGTTCGGTGATGTCATAGGCAAACATGTATCCGCCCTGGATCCGCTGCTGCGCGTCGCGCAACGGGTGGTAGCGGATTTCGTAATGGCGCGGCGCATCAGGCGGACCGAAGGTGACGGTATCGACGAACGCTTCGCCGGCCAGCACACGCGGCCAAACCGGGCCCAACCGGTTCATGATGTCGGGCTGATTGGCCAGGAACTGCGGCACGTAATCGCCGATCTGCGGCACGAAGCCGCGGTAGCGTTCGAAGGTTTCGCGAGCCATTCGGTTGATGGCCACCAGACGCATCTTGCGGTCGGCGGCAAACACGTTGGCCAGGCTGTTGTCGAGCAGTTCACCCAGCAGCTTGTTGTGTGACAGGGCGCTGTCTTCGCGTTCTGCCAGGCATGCTTCCAGTTCTGCGACACGCGCCTGCAGCTGGGTGATCGATGGAAGCGAATCTGGCTGCATGACCCAACGCCCGATGAACGGATCGGGCAACTATAGTCGCCCTTCAGGCTTGTAGCTATCAGAACGAGCGAATGATCCGCCCGAGCGTCTCCATGGCCCGTTCGGCACCGTCATGCCAGGGGCTGCCGTAATTGAGGCGGATGCAGTTGCCAAAGCGGCGGGTAGGCGAAAATATCGGCCCAGGGGCGATGCTGATGCCTTGCGCCAGGGCCATGTGGAACAGCTTGAGGGCGTCCATCTGCTCGGGCAGTTCCAGCCACAGGAAGTAGCCACCCGAGGGCTGGCTGACCCGCGTCTGCGCCGGGAAATGCCGGGCGATGGCCGCCAGCATGTTGGCCTGCTGGCCTTCCAGGGCGTAGCGCAGTTTGCGCAGGTGGCGGTCATAGCCGCCGTGTTGCAGGTAGTCGGCTATCGCTGCCTGGGCCGGCATCGAAGCACACAGCGAAGTCATCAGTTTCAGCCGCTCGATCTTTTGCGCAAAGCGCCCGGCCGCTACCCAGCCGATGCGGTAACCGGGCGCCAGGCTTTTGGCGAACGAGCCGCAGTGCATGACCAGGCCTTGGGTATCGAAGGCCTTGGCCGGCTTGGGCGCCTGCGTCGAGTAGTACAGCTCGGCGTACACGTCGTCCTCGATCAACGGCACCTGGTGACGCGCCAGCAGTTCCACCAGCGCCTGTTTTTTCGCCTCCGGCATGCTGGCGCCTACCGGGTTCTGGAAGTTGGTCATGCACCACACGGCTTTTACCGGGTGCTTTTCCAGCGTCTGTGCCAGTACCCCCAGGTCCATGCCTTCACGAGGGTGCACGGGAATTTCCACAGCCTTGAGTTTGAGCCGCTCCAGCACTTGAAGGCAGGCATAGAAGGCGGGGGCCTCGATGGCCACCAGGTCCCCCGGCTGGGTAACCGCCTGCAGGCACAGGTTCAAGGCTTCCAGGGCACCGTTTGTAATCAGTAGCTCTTCCATCGGCAGCATCAGCCCACCGACCATGTAGCGCAGGGCAATCTGCCGGCGCAGCTGTGGGTTGCCGGGCGACAGGTCGGTGACCACCATGCGCGGGTCCATGCTGCGGCTGGCGCTGGCCAGGGAGCGCGACAGGCGCTGCAGCGGGAACAGTTCGGGGCTGGGGAAGGCTGAACCGAACGGTATGGTGTTGGGGTCCTTGATTGAGTCGAGGATCGAGAACACCAATGCGCTGACGTCCACGTCAGTGGACTCGCTGACCGGCTGCAACGCCTGCGGCTCGCTGAACTGGCGCGGGGCGTGGGCGTTGACAAAATAACCCGAGCGCGGCCGGGCACGGATCAGCCCGCGCCGCTCCAGCAGGTAATAGGCCTGGAACACGGTGGAAGGGCTGACCCCGTGGGTCTGGCTGGCGTAGCGTACCGAAGGCACCCGTTGGCCGGGGCCCAGTACCCCGGAGCGGATCAGTTCGGCAATGTCGTCGGCGAAGCGTTCGTAGCGTTTCATTCTGGCCTTCTGTCGAAGCCTGGCAGGCAAGGTGGAGTCAGTGTAAGGGATCAGCGATTCATCGGTGCGACGAAGCGGCTTTGGGCCACGCTGCGGATGGCGGGGTTGTCGCGCTCGCTGATTTCGAAGCTCAGTGTTTGCGAGCTGCTGGTCGGGCGCTCGGCCAGCATCGCCACGGACACCGGCAGTTCGCTCATTTCGCCGGCCGGGACCACCAATGCGGTATTGCCCTGCAAGGTGAAACCGTCAGCGTCCAGCAGGCGCAGTGCATAGTGCTGGGTGCGCTCGGTCTTGTTGATGACCTTGAGCAGGTAGATGTTCTCGATCTGGCCATGGGCATTTTCACGGAACAGGCCGCGGTCCTTGATGACGTCCAGCGAAACCATCGGGCGCATCTGCAAGGCCACCACCAGTGCTGCAATCATCACCCCGAGCGCAGCGACGTAGCCCAGCAGGCGCGGGCGCAGCCAATGGGTGGTGCCGCCCTGCAAACTGTGTTCGGACTTGTAACCGATCAACCCGCGGGCGTAACCCATCTTGTCCATCACCCCGTCACAGGCGTCGATGCACGCCGCGCACCCGATGCAGGCCATTTGCAAACCATCGCGAATATCGATGCCGGTGGGGCACACTTGCACGCACAGCGTGCAGTCGATGCAGTCGCCCAGGCCTTGAGCGGCTACGTCACTGCCTTTCTTGCGCGGGCCACGGGTTTCGCCACGGCGTGGGTCATAGGCGACCGCCAGGGTGTCCTTGTCGAACATCACGGCCTGGAAGCGCGCATACGGGCACATGTGCAGGCATACCGCTTCGCGCAGCAGGCCTGCGTTGATGTAGGTGGCAGCGGTAAAGAACAGCACCCAGAACAGCGCCACGCCGCCCAGTTGCAAAGTGAGCAGTTCTGCGGCCAGTGGGCGTATTGGCGTGAAATAGCCGACGAAGGTCAGCCCGGTGACTACACCAATGGCCAGCCACAGGCTGTGCTTCAACGTGCGGCGCGCCAGTTTGTTCAGGCTCCAGGGCGCGGTGGCAAGCTTGATGCGCTGGTTGCGGTCACCCTCGGTGACCTTTTCGCACCACATGAACAGCCAGGTCCAGGTGCTCTGTGGGCAGCTGTAGCCGCACCACACGCGACCGGCGTACACGGTGATGGCGAAGAGGCCGAAGGCGCAGATGATCAGCAGCGCTGACAGCAGGATAAAGTCCTGTGGCCAGAAGGTGGCGCCAAAGATGTGGAATTTGCTCTCGCTCAAGTCCCACAGCACCGCTTGGCGGCCGTTCCAGTTGAGCCAGGCAGTGCCAAAGAACAGCACAAAAAGGGCGCCTGCAAAGCCGATGCGCAGGTTGCGATACAGCCCGGTAAAGCTGCGGGTGTGGATGCCACTGTCGATGCGTCGCGGTGAGTGGCTGGCTGGGGCGGCGGCGATCTCTGTAAAAGGGATTCTATTGTTCATGGCTCGGTGCTCATCAGGCCTCGATCAGGCATGAGCACTATGGCCCTGAGGCTGTTATCAGCACAGGCTCAGATTTTGCGATAAAAACCGTATCAGATTGCCCGGTAGGCCCCGCCAGGCCTTAGATCACCGAGCCTGGCACACTGGCCTTCAGATGCCTGCGGCTATCCACCGCACCCGCCACGGTCAGCGCATCGGCCTCGGATTCGGTGATGGGCACCCGTTGGCCTGCGAGCAAGGCCACTGACATGCGCAGTTGTTCGTCGGTGATGATTTCGATATCAGGGCCATCACCCTCGATGCGCAGGTCTTCGCCGATCAAGGTGCAGCGTTGGCTGGTTTCTTCGATTTCAATGGGCATGGTGTGGTGCTCCTGCTGGTGGTTACAGGGTGGACCGCGGGAAGGGGCTGGTTGCTGCATCAACAGGCTGAGCGGCACTTTCCCCGGTGTACAGAGGTCAACCCTTGCATAGGGCAGGCCGGCCTATTCGTGGGCATGCCCGCGAGTAGGCCGGTGATGGCTACACAATGCTCAGCATGGGGACAACTGTGATGGACGTCATCTGGCAAGCAATCCAGGCCGAGTTCGCCGATGTCACCGATGAACGCGAGGTCACGCGCATTCTTGTGCGCCTGCTGATGGCAGCAGTGCTTGGCGCTGTGTTGGGCTTTGAACGTGAACACAAAGGCAAGTCTGCCGGGGTGCGCACCCACATGCTGGTCTCGCTGGGTGCGGCCCTGTTCGTGTTGGCGCCTAGCACGGCCGGGGCTGACGAACAGGCGCTAAGCAGGGTAATTCAGGGTATCGTCGCCGGTATTGGCTTTCTGGGTGCGGGTACCATCCTTAAAGGTAACGGGAAGGACCCCAGCCATGTGAAAGGGCTGACTACCGCTGCAGGGCTGTGGATGACTGCTGCTATTGGTACGGCTGCCGGCATGGGGCGCGAAGCCACGGCGTTGATCAGCACGGTACTGGCCCTGCTGGTACTGGCGACAATGCCGTTGTTGGTAGAGAAGGTCGAAGGGCAGAATGAGGAAAAGCAGGAAGAGGAGGAGGGCAGGAAGCACTAAGGGGAGCCGAAGCTCCCCCCAAAGCGTTGCTGCTTGCTCTTTTTTTATTATTGAGGCTGGCTTTTTGTTGTTTTTGTAAGCCTGCCTTGGTGTTGCGTGCGACCCCCATGCGGGGCCAAGAGCAAACGTATTTTTTTGAGCGCTGACCTGCTTTCATCATGGCTGATCCGAACCTGGCTGTAGCTACCTTGAGGTAGTTTTGTTGTTCTGTGCCAGACCGCGGGGCGTACCCCTGAAAAGCGTGTCGACTCCAAAAAGATCTGCTTGCTACGCCTCTGCCGTATTGTTCTTGTTATGTCAGAGCCGTTACCTGTTGTTTTTATTGGGTGTCACATTGTTTTTGTTCTTGTACGAAAGATATAGCAGGGTGCGTGCCAACTTTTTAAAATCCTTAAAAAACAGTGACTTAACGATTTTGGTCCAGCCTGGCCAACCTGAAATTTTGTCGATTTGTTTCCCTGTTACCCGATTTTTTGCTGTGGAACGTGGGGCCGGTAACACTTCACCCACACGTATGTGACACCCGTATGACTTACTGCGCGTTGCGCGCCCGCGCTACCCGCGACCCATTGCTGCGGCCGAGCACGTTGCTGATGCGTTGCCCGGCGGCAATCAGCCGGTCCAGGTCGATACCGGTAGCAATGCCCAGCCCCTGTAGCAGGTACACCACGTCTTCCGTGGCGATGTTGCCGGTAGCGCCTTTGGCATAAGGGCAGCCACCCAGCCCGGCCACCGAGCTGTCGAACACATTGATACCTTCGAGCAGGCTGGCATAGACGTTGGCCAATGCCTGGCCATAGGTATCATGAAAGTGCCCGGCCAGTTGCTCGCGCGGTACCTGGGCCGATACCACCTCGAACAGGCGCCGGGTATCGCCGGCGGTTCCTGTGCCAATGGTGTCGCCCAGCGACACCTCGTAACAGCCCATGTCATGCAGGGCACGGGCCACCGGCGCCACTTGTTCGGCACTGACCTTGCCTTCATAGGGGCAACCGAGTACGCACGACACATAGCCGCGCACGCGCACACCGTGGCTGCGCGCAGCTTCCATGATCGGTTCGAAGCGCTTGAGGCTTTCGCTGATCGAGCAGTTGATGTTGCGCTGCGAGAACGCTTCGGAGGCGGCTGCGAACACCGCCACTTCTTTCACCCCAGCAGCCAGCGCGTCCTCGAAACCGCGCAGGTTTGGCGCCAACGCCGCATAGGTAACGCCGGGGCGCTGTTGGATACCGGCGAACACCTCGGCGGAACCGGCCATCTGTGGCACCCACTTGGGCGAGACGAAGCTGCCCACCTCGATATAGGCCAGGCCCGCCTCGGTGAGGTCGTCCACCAGGCGTACCTTGTCGGCAACGCTGATGGGCTGGGCTTCGTTCTGCAAACCGTCGCGAGGGCCTACTTCGACCAGACGGACTTCTTTTGGCAAGGGCATGGCGGGTTTCCTGTGGCGTTCAGCGGTTGTCTTTGTTGTTCAGGGTGGCGGCCAGGGCCTGTTCACAGCGCTCCTGGGCGGTGTCCAGCTCCAGTTGCATCTGGTGGATGTCGAGCATCTGCTGTTCCAGCTGGGCGCGCCGTTCGGCAATTTTCGCCAGCATGCTGTTGAGCTGTTTGAGGTTGCCGCTGGTGGGGTCGTACAGCTCGATCAGCTCGCGGCACTCGGCCAGCGAAAAGCCGATGCGCTTGCCGCGCAGGATGAGCTTCAGGCTGACCTTGTCGCGTGGCGTATAGATACGTTCCAGGCCTCGGCGTTCGGGGCTAAGCAGGCCCTGCTCCTCATAGAAACGGATGGCACGGGTGGTGATGTCCAGCTCGCGGGACAGGTCGGAAATGCTGTAGGTCTGGGTGCTCATGCTGGGGCTCGGCGTGGGGTATGCGGTTATCCTGACGGCAGGTTGACGTATACGTCAAGCAGGGCTGAAGATGCGTGTTGTCTGCACCGGCCTCTTCGCGGGCTTGCCCGCTCCCACAGGTATTGCGTCAGGCCCGCAAGCGGCGCACTTCTGTGGGAGCGGGCAAGCCCGCGAAGAGGCCGGT
>NZ_JAFBKA010000052.1:0-29136 GCF_022760795.1 Pseudomonas sp. BP01 | reverse complement strand
TGACAGGCCGGTATTCTAACCGACTGAACTACCGCTGCGCTATACATCGAGTGGTGGGTGATGACGGGATCGAACCGCCGACCCTCTGCTTGTAAGGCAGATGCTCTCCCGGCTGAGCTAATCACCCTTCGTCTCGGTGTGGCGCGCATTCTACGGACGCCCCCGCACCCTGGCAAGCACTTTTTAAACTTTTTTCAAAAAAAACTTCAAGCCTTTCAAAGGCCTAGCGTTGTCGGGTGTTTCTTTCCCGCATAAGCCACTGCTGGCCCTCTGACAGGGTTGGCCTCAGAGCTCCGCTCGGAGAATAATGCCCGCCTTATGCATTAAGGAGAGTTACCCCTCATGTGGTTCAAGAACCTGCTGACCTACCGCCTGACCCAGGAAGTCCCGTTCGAGCCTGAAGCGCTGGAAGCCGCACTGGCCAGCAAGCCGGCCCGCCCCTGCGCCAGCCAGGAGCTGACCACCTACGGTTTCGTCGCGCCGTTCGGCAAAGGCGAAGACGCTCCCCTGGTGCATGTCAGCGGCGAGTTCCTGCTGATTGCCGCACGCAAGGAAGAACGCATCCTGCCGAGCAGCGTGGTCAACGACGCGGTCAAGGAAAAGGTCGAAGAGATCGAGACCGAGCAAATGCGCAAGGTCTATAAAAAAGAACGCGACCAGATCAAGGACGAGATCATCCAGGCCTTCTTGCCGCGTGCGTTCATCCGCCGCTCGATGATCTTCGCCGCCATCGCCCCGCGTCTGGGTGTGATCCTGGTCAACTCGGCCAGCGCCAAGCGTGCCGAAGACCTGCTGTCCACCCTGCGTGAAGTGATGGGCTCGCTGCCGGTGCGCCCGGCCACGGTGAAAATTGCACCAACCGCCACCATGACCGATTGGGTCAAGTCGCAGCAAACCGCCGAAGGCTTCTATGTACTGGACGAGTGCGAACTGCGTGACACCGCCGAAGACGGCGGCATCGTGCGTTGCAAGCGCCAGGACCTGACCGGCGAAGAAATCCAGCTGCACCTGAGCACTGGCAAGGTGGTAACCCAGCTGGCCCTGGCCTGGCAGGACAAGCTGTCGTTCATTCTGGACGACAAGATGGTGATCAAGCGCCTGAAGTTCGAAGAGCTGCTGCAGGAGCAGGCCGAGCAGGACGGTGGCGATGAGGCGGCGCAACAGTTCGATGCCAGCTTCCTGCTGATGATGATGACCTTTACCGAGTTCCTGCCGGTGCTGTTCGAGGCGCTGGGTGGGGAGGAGATTCCGCAAGGGGTCTGATGTGTCTTGAGATGCCAGTGCAGGCCTGAAAGCCCTTTTGCCTGCACCGGCCCTGTCGCCGGCAAGCCAGCTCCCACAGGTACGCCACGGTTTTCAGAACCTGTGGCGCACCTGTGGGAGCTGGCTTGCCGGCGACAGGCCCGTGGAAATTCACAACGCTATAAGTAGAAAAGGAATTGCCCCATGCGTGCCCTCGCCGCCTTAAGCCGCTTCGTCGGCAATACCTTCGCCCTGTGGGTGCTGGTGTTTGCTGTGCTGGCCTTTTTGCAACCGCAATGGTTCATCGCCTTGAAGGTCGCCATCGTGCCGCTGCTGGGCCTGGTGATGTTCGGCATGGGCCTCACCCTCAAACTCGACGACTTCGCCGCCCTCGCCCGCCAACCTTGGCGGGTGATGCTGGGCGTTGTCGCGCACTTCGTGATCATGCCGGGCATGGCCTGGCTGCTGTGCCAGCTGTTCCACCTGCCGCCGGAAATTGCCGTGGGCGTGATCCTGGTCGGTTGCTGCCCGAGCGGCACGGCATCAAACGTGATGGTGTGGCTGTCACGCGGGGACCTGGCGCTGGCCGTGGCGATTGCTGCAGTCACCACGCTGCTGGCACCGCTGCTGACCCCGGCGCTGATCTGGTTCCTGGCGTCGGCCTGGTTGCCGGTGTCCTTCATGGACATGTTCTGGTCGATCCTGCAGTTGGTGATGCTGCCGATCGTGCTCGGTGTGCTGGCCCAGCGCCTGCTCGGTGCGCGGGTGCAGGCGGCGGTGCAGGTACTGCCGCTGGTGTCGGTGGTGAGCATCGTGATGATCGTGTGCGCGGTGGTGGCAGCCAGCCAGGCGAAAATCGCCGAGTCGGGGCTGTTGATCATGGCGGTGGTGATGCTGCACAACAGCTTTGGTTATTTGCTGGGGTACCTGACCGGCAAGCTGTGCAAGTTGCCGCTGGCCCAACGCAAGTCGCTGGCGCTGGAGGTGGGGATGCAGAACTCCGGGCTGGGGGCGGCGCTGGCTGCGGCGCACTTTTCGCCATTGGCGGCAGTGCCCAGTGCGTTGTTCAGTGTTTGGCACAATATTTCCGGGGCACTGCTGTCGACCTGGTTCCGGCGGATGGATGAGCCTGCGGTTGAACCTGAAGAAGCGGAACCGGCCAGGCACTGATGGTGCCTGTGCTGGCCTCTTCGCGGGTAAACCCGCTCCCACAGGGATCACACTGACTTGCCCTGAAGGCTGCAGATAGGCACCATATTGCCCACTGTGAGGACGGCCTCACGACGCACCGCGTGACCATTCCGGGGACGGCCCCATCATTCAAACGATGGAGACACACTCATGTCCTGGATCATCCTGTTCTTCGCCGGCCTGTTCGAGGTCGGCTGGGCCGTCGGCCTGAAATACACCGACGGCTTCAGCAAACCGATTCCCACCGTACTCACGGTCGGCGCCATGGTCATCAGCCTGGGCCTGCTGGGCCTGGCCATGAAAGAACTGCCGCTGGGCACCGCCTATGCCATCTGGACCGGCGTTGGCGCGGTCGGCACCGTCATCGCCGGGATCATACTGTTTGGCGAGTCCATGGCCCTGGTGCGGCTGGTCAGTGTGGCGCTGATCATCTGCGGCCTGGTCGGCCTTAAAGTCAGCGCCAGCTGACCCCTCTCGTCTAGCGCAGGTCACCGCGCAAGCGGCTGACCTGCTCGCGCAACAGCTCAGGCTGCGCTGCCTCCACCGGGATAGCGGCACCCGCCACGATGGTTACCCGCGACCACAGGCGCCTGAAAAAGCCCTTGGCCGGGTCACGGCTGAAGAAGCTGCCCCACAGGCCCTGCAAAGCCAGCGGGATCACCGGCACCGGTGTTTCTTCGAGGATGCGGTTGACGCCGCCCTTGAACACATCGATCTCACCATCGCCGGTCAACTTGCCCTCCGGGAATATGCACACCAGCTCACCATCGGCCAGGTACTTGGCAATGCGCGCGAACGCACGTTCGTATGTGGCGGGGTCTTCGTTGCGCCCGGCAATCGGGATGGCGCCTGCGGTGCGGAACACGAAGTTGAGCACTGGCAGGTTGTAGATCTTGTAATACATCACAAAGCGGATCGGCCGGCGGATTGCCCCGCCCAGCAGCAATGCATCAACGAACGAGACGTGGTTGCACACCAGCAGCGCCGCGCCTTCGTCAGGGATGCGTTCAAGGTCGCGGTGCTGCACGCGGTACATCGAATGGCTGAGCAACCAGATCAGGAAGCGCATGGTGAACTCGGGCACGATCCTGAAGATGTAGGCATTGACCGCGATATTAAGCAGCGACACCACCAGGAACAGCTGCGGGATGCTCAGCTCGGCCAGGCCCAGCAGGATGATGGTGAGCACCGCTGACACCACCATGAACAAGGCGTTGAGGATGTTGTTGGCCGCAATCACCCGAGCACGCTGGTCTTCGGCCGTGCGGGCCTGGATCAGCGCATACAGCGGCACGATATAGAAGCCACCGAACACGCCAAGGCCGACAATCGACAGCAGGATCCACCAGGCCTGGCTCATGCCCAGCAGCGCCAGCCAGTCATGCGGCGCCGCTGCAGCCGGCACATCGCCGGAGTGCCACCACCACAGCAGGCCGAACAAGGTCAGGCCGAACGAGCCGAACGGCACCAGGCCGATCTCAACCTTGCGCCCGCTGAGCCGTTCGCACAACAGCGAACCCAGGGCGATGCCCACCGAGAACAGGGTCAGCACCAGGGTCACCACCGTGCCATCGCCGTGCAGCCAGTCCTTGGCGTAGGCCGGGATCTGCGTGAGGTAGATGGCACCGACAAACCAGAACCACGAGTTACCCACGATCGAGCGCGACACCGCGGGCGTCTGCCCCAGGCCCATGCGCAGGATCGCCCACGACTGCCGGAAGATGTTCCAGTCCAGCGGCATGTTCGGCGAGGCGGCAGCGGCCCGCGGGATCCAGCGGCTGGCCAGGTAGCCGAGCACCGCAGTGCCGACCACCCCACCCGCCACCACCGTGGCGTAGCTGTCGGCCGACATCATGACCCCGGCGCCAATGGTGCCGGCCAGGATGGCGAGGAACGTGCCGGTTTCCACCAGCCCGTTACCGCCGACCAGTTCCTCCTCGCGCAGGGCCTGCGGCAGGATCGAGTACTTCACCGGCCCGAACAGCGCCGAGTGGGTTCCCATGCCGAACAGCGCCACCAGCATCAGCGCCAGGTGGTTGGTGATGAAGCCGAGCGCACCGATGGCCATGATGACGATCTCGGCCAGCTTGATCGCACGGATCAGCGCGTCCTTGGCGAACTTCTCGCCAAACTGCCCGCCCAGCGCCGAAAACAGAAAGAACGGCAGGATGAACAGCAAGGCGCACAGGTTGACCCAGATCGAACGGTCACCGTCACCCAGGCTGAGCTTGAACAGGATCGCCAGGATCAGCGATTGCTTGAACAGGTTGTCGTTGAAGGCACCCAGCGACTGGGTGATGAAAAACGGCAGGAAACGCCGCTTGCCGAGCAAGGTGAATTGCGAGGAGTGACTCATCGTCCTTGGTCCTGAGGGCTTTTCAATTGGAGGCGCGCCGGGCACGTCAGGCCACAAATCTGCATGGGAAATGCCTTGGCTGGCAAGCCTACACGCTTTTTGCAGAAGCAGCCGGGACGCTCCTGCAGGTGCCGTATGTGGCTTATGCTTGTGCTCGGCAAACCAGAACAACAAGGACGTGGTAATGCTCGCCGCCCTGAAACGCTACCCGCACACCGTACGCCTGCTGCTGCTGACCACCTTCACCCTCACGGTCGCCCGCGCCCTCACCCTGCCCTACCTGGTGGTGTACCTGGCCGACAACTTCCAGCTGCCGATCAGCCAGATCGGCCTGCTGATCGGTGGCGCGCTGATCATCGCCTCGCTGCTGAGCCTGTATGGCGGGCACCTGGTCGACACCTTGCGCAACCACACACTGGTCAGCGCCAGCACCCTGCTGTTCGCCCTGGCGTTCGTCGGCGCGGTCGTCAGCGGCTCGGCGCTGTTGTTCTTCTTGTGCCTGGTGCTGATCAACCTGGCGCTGGCAGTCGTCGACATTGCCGCCAAGGCAGGCTTCTGTGCCTTGCTGCCCGTGGAAGAGCGGGCCGAGGTGTTCGCCATCAAGTACACCCTCAGCAACGTCGGCTACGCCGCCGGCCCGCTGTTGGGGGTCGCCATGCTGGAACTGGACGACCACATGCCGTTCATCGCCTCGGCCCTGCTTGGCCTGGGCATGTGCCTGGCCTACTGGCGCCTTGGCGACCGTGACCTGCAGGCGAGCGCACCGGACAAGCCTGCGGCCGGCTTCGGCCAGGTGGCGCTGGGGCTGGCGCGTGATCGCCGGCTGGTGTATTTCACCCTGGGCGGGGTGCTGAGCGCGGTGGTGTTCGGCCAGTTCACCGCCTACCTGTCGCAGTACCTGGTGGTCACCACCTGCCCGGCCGAGGCAGCGCGGCTGGTTGGCTATCTGGTGACCACCAACGCAGTGACGGTGATTGCCCTGCAGTACCTGATTGGCCGGCGCATCAGCCGCCAGCACCTGATGCCCTGGTTGCTGGCCGGCATGGCCCTGTTCATCGCCGGGCTGCTGGGCTTTTCGCTGGCAGGCTCGGTGCTGGCGTGGTGCCTGGCGATGCTGGTGTTCACCCTGGGCGAGATCATCGTGATCCCTGCCGAGTACATGTTCATCGACCTGATCGCGCCAGAGCATTTGCGCGGGGTGTATTACGGTGCGCAGAACCTGTCCAACCTCGGCGCGGCGCTGGGGCCGGTGATGGTGGGGTTTGCGCTGGTGCACCTGTGGCCGGGAGCAATCTTCTACCTGCTGGTGTTGTCGGTGTTGCTGGCGGGGGTGTTTTATGGGTTGGGTACCCGAAAAAATTGATGTTTTGTTTCAGATCAATCGCGAGCAAGCTCGCGCCTACAACCATCGTCTGCGCTGACGAAGCGGCACCTGCGTGCCAGACTGGTTGATCGGGACCGCGTTATCTTTTTTGCTTCGGAGTCTTCATGTCGTTGTCCAGCGGGCTGATCGCCGTGGTCGCCCTGGCCTATATGGCCGTCATGTTCGCCATCGCCTTCTATGGCGACCGCCGCAGCACGCCGTTGCCGCCGAAGCTGCGTGCCTGGGTGTACAGCCTGTCGCTGGCCGTGTACTGCACCAGCTGGACCTTCTTCGGCGCGGTCGGTCAGGCCGCCGAACAGCTCTGGGCATTCCTGCCGATCTACCTGGGCCCGGTGCTGCTGCTGATCTTCGCGCCCTGGGTGCTGCAGAAGATGGTGCTGATCAGCAAACAGCAGAACATCACCTCAATCGCCGACTTCATTGCCGCACGTTATGGCAAGTCGCAAACCCTGGCGGTAGTGGTGGCGCTGATCTGCCTGGTCGGCGTGTTGCCGTACATTGCCTTGCAGCTCAAAGGCATCGTGCTGGGCGTCAACCTGCTGATCGGGGCCAACGCAGACGCCACCGGCACCCGCGTGCAGGACACCGCGCTGGTGGTATCCCTGGTGCTGGCACTGTTTGCCATCGTGTTCGGCACCCGCAGCCTGGACGTGACCGAACACCACCGTGGCATGGTCCTGGCGATTGCCTTCGAATCGCTGATCAAGTTGCTGGCCTTCCTGGCCGTGGGCATTTTCGTGGTGTTCAACCTGTATGACGGCTTCGACGACCTGTTCAGCCAGGCACGCCAGTCGATCCACTTGCAGGACTATTGGCAAGAGACCATCAACTGGCCGTCGATGGTGGTGCAAACCGCGGTGGCGATGATGGCGATCATCTGCCTGCCAAGGCAGTTCCACGTCACCGTGGTAGAGAACATCGAACCCCAGGACATGCGCCTGGCGCGCTGGGTGTTTCCGATGTACCTGGCGCTGGCCGCGCTGTTCGTGGTGCCGATTGCCCTGGCCGGGCAGATGCTGCTGCCGGGCACGGTGATCTCCGACTCGTTCGTCATCAGCCTGCCGTTGGCCGAGGCGCACCCGAGCCTGGCCCTGCTGGCATTCATTGGCGGCGCTTCGGCGGCCACCGGCATGGTTATCGTCGAGGCGGTGGCACTGTCGACCATGGTCTCCAACGACATGCTGCTGCCCTGGCTGCTGCGGCGTAACAACGCCGAGCGGCCATTCGAGGCGTTCCGCCACTGGATGCTCTCGGTGCGCCGGGTAACCATTGTGGTGATCCTGCTGCTGGCCTACGTCAGCTACCGCCTGCTGGGCTCTACCGCCAGCCTGGCGACCATCGGCCAGATCGCCTTCGCCGCCGTCACCCAGCTCACCCCGGCCATGCTCGGCGCGCTGTACTGGAAGCAGGCCAACCGTCGCGGCGTGTTCGCCGGCCTCGCGGCAGGCATCTTCCTGTGGTTCTACACCTTGGTCCTGCCGATTGCCGCGCATAGCCTGGGCTGGTCGCTGCAGCTGTTCCCAGGGCTGGCATGGCTACACGGCAACCCGCTGGGCCTGCCGATCAGCCCGCTGACCCAGGGGGTGGTGCTGTCGCTGGCAGGCAACTTCACCCTGTTCGCCTGGGTCTCGGTACTGTCGCGCACACGGGTTTCCGAACACTGGCAGGCCGGCCGCTTCATCGGCCAGCAAACCAGCGCCCGCCCCAGCAGCAAACCACTGCTGGCAGTGCAGATCGACGACCTGCTGACCCTGGCCTCGCGTTTTGTCGGCGAGGAACGCGCCCGGCAGAGCTTCATCCGCTTCGCCTATCGCCAGGGCAAGGGCTTCAACCCCAACCAGAATGCCGACGGCGACTGGATCGAGCACACCGAACGCCTGCTGGCCGGGGTGCTCGGAACCTCGTCGACCCGCGCCGTGGTCAAGGCCGCCATCGAAGGCCGCGACATGCAGCTGGAAGACGTGGTACGCATTGCCGACGAAGCCAGCGAGGTGCTGCAGTTCAACCGCGCGCTGCTGCAAGGCGCCATCGAGAACATCAACCAGGGCATCAGCGTGGTCGACCAGAGCCTGCACCTGGTGGCCTGGAACCGTCGCTACCTGGAGCTGTTCAACTACCCCGACGGGCTGATAAGCGTGGGCCGGCCGATTGCCGACATCATCCGCTACAACGCCGAGCGCGGCCTGTGCGGCCCGGGCGAAGCGCAGGTGCATGTGGCGCGGCGCCTGCACTGGATGCGCCAAGGCCGCGCGCATTCTTCCGAACGGCTGTTCCCCAATGGCCGGGTAATCGAGCTGATCGGCAACCCGATGCCGGGGGGCGGCTTCGTCATGAGCTTCACCGACATCACCCCGTTCCGAGAGGCCGAGCAGGCCCTGCGCGATGCCAACGAAGGCCTGGAGCAACGGGTGGCCGAGCGCACCCACGAACTGTCACAACTGAACCAGGCGTTGTCCGAAGCCAAGAGCCAGGCCGAAGCGGTAAGCAAGTCCAAGACCCGCTTCCTGGCGGCGGTCAGCCACGACCTGATGCAACCCCTGAACGCCGCTCGGCTGTTCTCCGCCGCCTTGTCGCAGCAGGCCGAAGGCATGAACGAAGAGGCCCAGCAATTGGTACAGCACATGGACAGTTCGCTGCGCTCGGCCGAAGAGCTGATCAGCGACCTGCTGGACATCTCGCGCCTGGAAAACGGCAAGATTACCCCAGACGCCAAGCCCTTCGCCCTCAACGAACTGTTTGACACGCTGGGCGCCGAGTTCAAGGTACTGGCGGCCGAGAAAGGCCTGGAGTTCCGCCTGCGTGGTAGCCGCCTGCGGGTGGACAGCGACATGAAGCTGCTGCGTCGGGTACTGCAGAACTTCCTCACCAATGCCCTGCGCTACGGCAAGAGCCCGATCCTGCTGGGCGCACGCCGCCAAGGCGAGCGCCTGTGGCTGGAGGTGTGGGACCGTGGGCCGGGCATCGCCGACGACAAGCTGCAAGTGATCTTCCAGGAGTTCAAGCGCCTGGACAGCCACCAGACACGCGCCGAAAAAGGCCTGGGCCTGGGCCTGGCGATTGCCGACGGCCTGTGCCGGGTGCTGGGGCACCCGCTGGAAGTCCGCTCGTGGCCGGGCAAAGGCACGGTGTTCCGCGTGAGCGTGCCGATTGCCCGCCAGGCCGCCCCGGCGCCAAGCGCCCCCGCGGAACAACAGGGCGGTCAGCCACTGGCCGGGCTGCACGTGCTGTGCGTGGACAACGAAGACAGCATCCTGATTGGCATGAACAGCCTGCTCAGCCGCTGGGGCTGCCAGGTATGGACCGCGCGCAACCAGGCCGAATGCGAAGCCTTGCTGGCCAAGGGCATGCGCCCGCACCTGGCACTGGTGGACTACCACCTGGATGACGGCGAGACCGGCACCGGGCTGATGGGCTGGCTACGTGCGCGCCTGGGTGAACCGGTACCAGGCGTGGTGATCAGCGCCGACGGCAGCAAAGAAACCATCGCCATGGTGCATGCGTCAGGCCTGGATTACCTGGCCAAACCGGTCAAGCCGGCGGCCCTGCGCGCCATGCTCAACCGCCATCTGAGCCAGGTTCAGTAACCGCTGCATCCGGCACCTCATCGGACAGCGCCCGCTCCAGCAAGTCTGCCGGCAGGCTCTTGCTGGCGCGGGCCCCCAGCAGCTTCAGCTGTTCGCTGCGGCTGACCAGGTTGCCGCGCCCTTCGCACAGCTTGTTACGGGCAGCAGCATAGGCCTTGTCCACTTGCTGCAGCCGGCTGCCGAGCTCGTCCAGGTCCTGAATGAACAGCACGAACTTGTCGTACAGCCAGCCGGCACGCTCGGCGATTTCCCGGGCATTCTGGCCCTGGCGCTCCTGCTTCCACAGGCTGTCGATCACCCGCAAGGTAGCCAGCAGGGTGGTAGGGCTGACGATCACGATATGCCGGTCGAAAGCTTCCTGGAACAGGTTCGGCTCGGCCTGCAAGGCCGCAGAAAAGGCCGCTTCGATGGGCACGAACAGCAGCACGAAATCCAGGCTGTGCAGGCCTTCGAGGCGGTTGTAGTCCTTGCTCGACAAGCCTTTGACGTGGCTGCGCAGCGACTGCACGTGCTGCTTGAGCGCGGCCTCGTCATTGCTGGCGACAAACTGCTGGTACGCCGTAAGGCTGACCTTGGCATCCACCACCACCTGTTTGTCGCCAGGCAACATGATCAGCACATCGGGCTGGAAACGCTCGCCGTCAGCGCTCTTGAGGCTCACTTGGGTCTGGTATTCGCGGCCTTTTTCCAGGCCGGCATGTTCCAGCACGCGTTCAAGAATCAGCTCGCCCCAGTTGCCCTGGGTTTTCTGGCCTTTCAGGGCCTGGGTCAAGTTGGTGGCTTCGTCGGAAAGGCGCAGGTTGAGCTGTTGCAGTCGCTCAAGCTCTTTGCCCAGGGAAAAGCGTTCGCGGGCTTCCTGCTGATAGCTTTCTTCCACGCGCTTTTCAAAGGACTGAATGCGTTCCTTGAGCGGGTCGAGCAACTGCCCCAGGTGCTGCTGGCTGGTTTGTGCGAAGCGTTGCTCGCGCTCGTCGAAAATTTTGGTGGCCATGTCGGCGAACTGGGCGCGCAGGGTGTCGCGGGCTTCCTGCAGGTCTTCCAGGCGCTGCTGATGGCTTTCCTGCTGCTCACGCAGTTCGGCCTCCAGACGCGCGGCCTGCGCCTCCAGACGACGCAGCTCGGCTTCACGGTTGGCGCGCTCCAGGCTCCAGGCGTGGGCAGCGTCACGGGCGTTGTCGCGGTCGATCTGCAGCAGCTCCAGTTCACGGCCTTGGGCGGCCAGCTGGGCCTGCTTGACGGTGTTGGCTTCGCTGAGGTCGCTGACTTCGTCGCGGCTGGCCTCCAGCTGCGCCTGCAGGCCAGCCAGTGTCAGTTGTGCTGCGTTGAGGCGCTCTTCGAGCAAGGCCTGCTCGCCTTGCCGTGCGCCCTGGCGACGCTGCACCTGCATGACCCACACCAGGCAAGGTAAAGCACCTGCCACCAAGCCCAGCAGAATGCTGGCCAGATCCACTGTCATGCTTACCCCGATTACGCTGTTGCAAATTGAGTGCAGCTTATCAGCACGGGGCTTGTCGGAGCATTACTTCGCCTGGTCCGGTTCGTTGTTCTGGCACAGCCGCGCATACTCCAGCTGTGCTCGCCGATCACCGGCGCGCGCTGCCTGGCGCAGCAGTTCATGGCCAATACGCCGGTCGCGGGCATTGCCGCAATCGCGGCACAGCATCTGCCCCAAGCGGCTCTGTGCCACCACCACGCCCTGACGCGCCGGCTGCTTCAGCAGGCGCCCGGCAAGGTGCTTGACCTGGGGCTTGTCGCCCAGGTGCGGGTTGTCGAGCAGCCACAAGGCAACTTTCAAGGAAAAGCGTTTGGGAGGCGTCGTCGATGCAGCGGGGCTGGCGAGGTGTTTACCGCGAAAACTCATGAGCAACAGGCTTGGCAACTCGAAAGGCGCGCCACTCTACTCTTTTTTTTCCGCCGTGACTTGTGGATTTCTGGAGGATTGAAAAAAAATTCAATGATCTTTTCTTGACGTTTTCGAGTGGATGACCAGCCGGTCTGTCGGGGCATGTAGATTGTCGGACAGTCAACTGCAATGCTGGCACGCCCGTTCTAGAGCAAGCGCGCGGGACAATCCACAGTTCCTGTGGATAACTCGGTGGACAACCCTCTCACACACCCCGCAAAGCCCCGTGAATTGGGGCTTTGTCTCAAACTGACGATTTTTTCACCAGCTAAAAATAGTGTTTTTTTTCATTGACTTAACCGCCCAGTCAAGGCATTGGCGAGCCGGTTGCG
Source organism: Pseudomonas sp. BP01 (assembly GCF_022760795.1). Lineage (NCBI taxonomy): Bacteria > Pseudomonadati > Pseudomonadota > Gammaproteobacteria > Pseudomonadales > Pseudomonadaceae > Pseudomonas > Pseudomonas sp. BP01. The sequence continues at coordinate 17,144 of NZ_JAFBKA010000052.1, read as the reverse complement.
GCGTGTTGCCGGCCTGTTACAACTGCTGCCCCGAATGTGAACAAGTGCACCATTAACCTTCATTTGAGTGCTCGAAATGGGCACATCCGCCCGGATACGGGCGTTTTGCCCCCTCTTCCCAGTGCTGCAAATAAGCGCCATACTGTGCGGCTCACCTGAACAAACGTAGTGCTTGCCAAGCACCGGCATTTACGGTAAGGTGCGCCTCGTTAGTACCAAGCTGAAAGTCAATTCGGGCCACAATGTCCTTGCAGACCCACTCCACCCAAGAGTGCACTGCTGAAAGCAGGATCGGCCCATTCGATGATTCACTCGCCAGCCTAAGGCTGCTCAAGCACGAATCACGTGACAGATTGATCAGGATTCCACCCGACGGCCTAGAACCTTGGCCCCGGTGTGCTGCCTGCCTTCCGAAGTACCTACCAGTCAGCCCAAGCGCCCACATTTGATTGCGCTCTCTCTGGCTGCTTTGTTCCAGTCAGGTTCGTTCGTCCCTTAATAAAGGCGTCACTGGAACGTTTCTATCATGCACGGATCATACCCTCCGTGTTTAAAGCAGGAACCTCCAACAATATGCAAACTCATCATCAGATTCAGGCTGCCATTGGCACCCTCTCCCAGGCCTTCTCGCCGTTGAAGTGCCTTATCGTTGCCCCACGCAAGGGCAGCTTCAGCTTCACCCTGGTAGACGAACACGGCGTCGCCTGCCACACCGAGCGCCTGTACCCTGAACAGTACAGCCGCAATGAACCGCTGCAGGCGGTCATCGCGCGGACCCGTCAATCGCTCATCGCGTGAGCGGCGAATACCGCGGTATTCAAGCGCTGAATCACCCCATCGCAAGTCTGCCTGAACGTTCTTGGCTTAATTGCCTCCGGGCATATAGCCCGGTACGTCAGGCAGCAATCGATTTAAAAACAGCTCTTTACACCACGATTATCACACTACACTTCAACTCGAGCGGTACTTACCGCTTCCGGCGGGCCTGATCATTCACAAGCTGCCAAGCTCCAGCGCCCGTCCGGCCCTTAATTGCTCGAGGGCATCATGGGTATTGCGGCGAATGAATTGTGTCAGTATGTGATCCGACCCACCCTGGTCTACCTGAACCGTCACTGCGCCAGCGCCGAAGCCTTGTTGCTGGGCATTGCCGCCAGCCAGTCGGCACTCGGGTCAGCCCTGCATGACCGACGTGGCCACGGCCTTTACCGCATTGGCGAACACCGTCACCAGGCACTCTGGGACGATTATCTGGCCCGCGATCCCGACCTGGCCAGCCTTGTGCGTGGCCTGGCCAGCCAGCACGCCTTCCTCGGCGGGCCGCACCTGGAACTCACCGTCAACCTGCGCTATTCCACAGCCATTGCCTGGATGCTCGTCGAAGAGCAGGCCACGCCACTGCCCGCGGCTGACGACTTGTTGGCGCTGGCACGGATCTGGCGTCAGATTTTTCACCCCCAGGGTCGCCTGCGCGACTTCACTCATGCCTGGCATACCTGCATAGATCAGAAATTGCCACAGGCATCTTAAGAAGCGTCCTACAACATTACCGGAAAAAAGGGAATTTTGGTCGGATTGTCCTACAAAACCGCTCTATCTTCTGCGATTGAGGCTATGGCGCGGTGCGTGATTTGTTGGTAGCTTTTCGCCCCGGAGATCCCAAGGAGTTTTCTAATAATGAAAAAAGTAATGCTCAAAACCTCCCTCGGCGTAGCGATTGCGCTTGCTTCCAGCCAACTGCTTGCTGCGGGCTTCGCGCTGAATGAGCAAAGTATCAGCGGTATGGGAACTGGTTTTGCGGGACGTTCGTCTTCTGCCGATGATGCCAGCACTGTTTACGGCAACCCTGCAGGCATGTCGCGCTTGAAGCGCGAACAAGTCACCGTGGGTGGTGCCGCTGTCATTGCCAAAACTGACATTACGGGCCGTGGTAGCAATTTCGGGGGAGAAACCGATGGCGATATGGTTCCGTTGGTGGGCGTGCCCATGGGCTACTACGTCAAACCAATCGATGACCACTGGAGTGTTGGCTTTGGTGTTTACGTGCCATACGGCCTGATCACCGACTATGGGAGTGATGACGCCGCACGTTACTGGGGCAAGAAGAGCAAGGTCGAGGTTGTCACCTTCCAGCCGACCATCAGCTATGCGTTCAATGACAAGATTTCGATCGGCTTTGGCCCAACTATCAACCGTATCAAAGGTGAGCTGGGCTCGAATCTGAGCAGCGCAGCCCTCCCTTCGGTCATAGGCGGAGGCCCGGATGGCGAAGTCAAGATCAAAGGCGACGACACTGCCATCGGTTACAACATCGGCGTACTTGTACAAGCTACGGACCGGACCCGCCTGGGCTTGACCTATCACTCAATGGTCGATTACAAGCTTGAGGGCGATACCCGTGTTTCCTACCCGGTTGCAGCCCTTGGTCTGAATGGCAAGTTCGACGCCAGCCTGAAAATCAAGACGCCAGAGTCGGTGGACTTCTCGGTCACACATGAACTGGATGACCACTGGACACTGTATGCGGGTAGCACGTGGACTCGCTGGAGCCGTCTGGAAAGCATCGTTGTGAAGAACGAAGCACCGGCGGGTTATCCGCTGCAGACCATTACTGAAGAGCAGAACTGGCACGACACTTGGGCACACGCCATTGGTGCTTCTTACAAGGTGAACAAGGAGTGGACCCTGCGCGCAGGCTTCTCGGTTGACCAGTCGCCCACCAACAACCACGACCGCTCGCCTCGCATTCCTACTGGCGACCGTAAAGCGGTCAGCTTTGGTGCTGGCTGGAGCCCGAATGATGACATGACCATCGATGTTGCCTATTCCTACCTTTGGGAAGAAGACACCAAGGTCAACAATCTGCCAAGCTCGCAGTCAGAGGGCTTGTTGAAAGGCAGCTACCAGGCCAAGTACGAAAACAGCGCTCACGGTATCGGTGCGTCCCTCACATACCGCTTCTGATTCGTACGTACCCCATGAAAACCGCCCTTGTGGCGGTTTTTTCATGCCTGTACCTGCCAACTGTCCCCTAGGCATTCGCGTAGATAATCCATGAACACACGCACTTTTGCGGTCATGGCGAATCGGTCGGCCAGGCACAGGTAGATATCCATCGGTTCGGTCTGGGCATAGGCCTGGCCACTGTCGCTGTACTCGAACAACGGCACCAGCGCACCGCTGGCCAGGTGCGGTCGCACCATGAACTCGGCCAGGCGGGTGATACCTCCATGGTGCAGCGCCATCTGAGTCAGGGCGTCGATGTCGTCGCTGATCAGTACGCTGCCGAACTCCGCTTCAAAACGCAGCCCATCGCGCATGAAGCCCCAGCGCAGAAACCGCCCATCTACCGGGTAACGGAACACCAGGCAACGATGATCGCGCAATGCCTCGGGCGAACCCGGCACCCCAGCGCTTCGCAAATACCCGGGCGAGGCACAGCAAATGAACGGTATTCGTGCGATGTGCCGGGCCAACAGCTGGTCTTCCAGCTGCGGGGCAATGCGCAGGCTTACGTCGACGTCTTCACGGGCATGGTTGACGCGGCGATCAGTCGTTACCAACTCTATCGAAAGCAGTGGGTAGCGGGCACTGAAGGCGGGTATCAGTGGCGCTAGCACATGGCGGCCGAACGCTGATGTGGAGGCTATGCAAAGCCGCCCTTGGGGTTCACTGTCTGGTGTAGTGATGGCCTGCTCGGCCAGGGCCAGGTCACGTTCGATATGCCTGACACACTCGTAGTACTGCGTACCTGCTGGCGTCAGCGCCATGCTGCGGGTGGTACGGCTGAGCAGGCGCACCTGCAGATGGCCCTCAAGGCGCGCCAGGTTTTGGCTGACCGCTGCCGGGCTAAGGCCCAGGCTACGGGCGCCGCCGGCGATGCTGCCGGCCTCGACCACCTTGATGAAGCTGCGGATGGCGTTGAGCAGGTCCATGCGAGAGCTCTTGGATTCGTAAGAATCTCTTTATAAAGAACTCAGCGAGGCTGGTCTACAGCGGCGGCCGAGGGGATTGTTAACCTGCTCGTCCACTCACCTTTCAGGAGTTCACATGAGCAACCTGTCCCAGTCGCGCAGCCGACGCAAATTGCACCCGGGTGCTACGCCTTATGTTTTTGCCTTTTTCATGTCGTCTATCATGGCGTTACTGATGTGCTTCGTGATTACTGCGGCGAATGCCGGGGTTACTGAGCAATACCTGAGCAATGTGCTGAAGGCCTATCAATTGGCGATGCCAGTGGCGTTCGTTTGCGTGTTGATGGTCAGGCCGGTGGTGGTGCGGTTGGTGGCGATTACGGTGCATGCTAGATGAAGTAATCAGAAGCCGAGCCATGCCTTCGGCTCCGGCTCCGGCTCTTGATCTTGATCTTGATCTTGATCTTGCTTTTGATCTTCGCGACTTCAGGAGGCCGAACGCAGGCCTTGCGAAGGGAGGTGACGGGCATGGATGCCCGTCAAGCGCTGGGCCCCAGGATGGGGCCTGCAGCGCGGTCCTCCCGGGAGCGAGGCCGGAGTGAGGGAACCCCGGAGCGCAGCGCAGGGGCCGGATGATCGGAGCGCAGCGTTTTTTGGTTACTTTTTGTCGCGTTTGACAAAAAGTGACTCGCCGTAAGGGCGAAAAGGTGACTATGCGTCGCCATCGCAAATGGAGTTTTCGACATATCAAAACCACCACTTAAGCTTCTTGGCTTTTACGATGTGCGCCTTGATACAAGTGTAGACATTCGTTCGCGCAGGTGGCGCTGAGTCACCTTTCCGCCCTTCCGGCGGGTTACTTTGGTCTTGGCCAAAGTAACCAAAGCCGTCCGCTCCCATCATCCGGCCCCTGCGCTACGCTCCGGGGTCCCCTCGCTCCGGGCTTGCTCCCGGGAGGACCGCGCTGCAGGCCCCATCCTGGGGCCCAGCGCTTGACGGGCATCCATGCCCGTCACCTCCCTTCGCAAGCCCTGCGCTCGGCCTCCTGAAGTCGCAATCTGCGTCGCTTGAACTACCGCGCGCTTAGAAGCAGAAGCAGAAGCAGAGGCTAGAGCTAGAGCAGCCGGATTACTGCTGCGAGGCGATGGCCTTCTCGATGGCTGCGCGGAATTCCGGATCATCCGGCTTGGTCAGGCTAGAGAAGTTACCGATCACCTTGCCCTTACGATCGACAACATACTTGTAGAAATTCCACTTCGGCGCACTGCTCTGGCTGGCCAGCTCAGCAAACAGCGGTATCGCATCCTTGCCCCGCACGGCCTGCGTCTTGGTCATGGTGAAGGTGACCCCATAGTTGGCATAGCAAACCTTGGCAGTCTTCTCGCTGTCGGCATCTTCCTGCTTGAAGTCATTGGACGGCACGCCAAGCATTTCCAGGCCTTGCTCGTGATACTCCTTGTACGTCGCCTCAAGCCCCTCGAACTGCGGTGCAAACCCACAATAACTGGCCGTGTTGACCACCACCAAAGGCTTGCCGGCAAAGCGCTGGCACAGGTCGACCTGCCCCTTGCCACGCAATTCTGGCAAGCTGCCCTGCAACACAGCTGGGCAATCGGCAGCCCAGCTCGATGTGCTGGCAAGCACGGCCAACAACGGCACTGTCAACCAATGAGCACGCATGTTTCGTTTCTCCTGCAAGACAATCCTTGAGCTTGCAGGGTAGCGCCTAACAAACACTCATGCCCAGTTGCATCAACGCCATCCCGCCCTTGTGCCAGCCCCACCACGCCAGCGCCAGCAGCACCAGCGAGCCAAGTGCCAGCACCCCGCGGGCCAGGTAGCGGTTCATGCGGCCTGGGCCTGCAGGCGCGCAACCGGCCGTTCGCGCACTGGCCAGTTAAGGGCAGCGGCCAACAGACTGAGCAGGATGGAAATCTGCCAGACCAGGTCATAGCTGCCGGTGCGGTCATACACCACCCCGCCCAACCAGCCACCGAGGAATGCACCCAGCTGGTGGAAAAGGAAGACGATACCGCCGAGCATGGACAAGTTACGCACCCCGAACAGCGTAGCCACGGTGCCATTGGTCAGCGGCACCGTGGACAACCACAACAGGCCCATGGCGATGCCGAACAGGTAGGCACTGAACGCACTCACCGGCGCCCAGAGGAACAACACGATCACCACCGCACGCAGCAGGTACAGCCCGGTCAGCAGGCGCGGCTTGGACATGCGACCACCCAGCCAGCCAGCCGTGAAAGTACCCACGATATTGAACAGGCCGACCAGCGCCAGCACCGTGGTACCGGTGGTCGCGGCCAGGTGCTGGTCAACCAGGTAGGCCGGCAGATGCACACCAATGAACACCACCTGGAAGCCACACACGAAGAAACCCAGCGCCAGCAACCAGAAGCCGGAATGTGAGCACGCCTCGCGCAGCGCCTGGCCCAGGGTCTGTTCGGTGCCATGGCTGGGCATCGGGCGGTCGCGCAGCAGGCCGACGAAGGGCACGATCAACGCCACCATCAGACCCAGCACCAGCAACGCTGCGGACCAACCCAGCCACTGGATCAGGCCAAGAGTGCCCGGCAGCATGGCGAACTGACCAAACGAACCGGCAGCGCTGGCAATGCCCATGGCCATGCTGCGCTTCTCTGCCGGCACCGCACGCCCGACCACGCCGAGGATGACCGAGAACGATGTGCCGGACAGGCCGATGCCGATCAGCAAACCGGCACTGAGCGACAACGACCAGGCAGAGTCGGCCATGCCCATGAGGATCAAACCGGCGGCGTAAAGAATCCCGCCGATGATCACCACCCGTGCCGCCCCCATACGGTCGGCCAAGGCACCGGCGAACGGTTGCGCCAGCCCCCAGATCAGGTTTTGCAAGGCAATGGCAAAGGCGAACACCCCACGGCCCCAGCCAAAATCGGCGCTCATCGGCGCCAGAAACAGACCAAAGCCGTGCCGCACACCCAGAGACAGCGCCAGAATCAACGCCGCCCCTACCAATACCCACCCGCTGGTTCGCCACACCGAAGTCATTGTCGTTATCTCCAGCACATCGCAAGGTTTTTACGGGTATATACCCGCTTATAGTCGTATCAATTCAAGCCAGTTGGTCCAGCAAACGCACCAGTTCATCCCGCTGCCCTGCGCCCAACCGCTCCACCAGCTCGATCTGGGCTTGTTCCCAGGCCGGATGCGCAGCACGCAGCAGCTGCGTTCCAGCCTCGGTCAGCAGCACCACGCGGTTGCGCTGGTCCTCACCTTCGGCCAGAGCCACCAGCCCTTGCGCCTCCAGCACCCGCACGTTACGGCCCAGGGTACTGCGCTCCAGGCCCATGGCTTCGGCCAAGGTAGTGATACTGGGGCGGTCGAGCCGCTGCAGGTGCCTTAGCAGGGAAAACTGCGCAACATTGACCCCGAAGCCGGCAAGGGCCTCGTCGTAATGCCGGCTCACCCCACGGGCGGCGCGACGCAGATGGGTACAGATGCATTCACTGGTCAGCATGGATACGTGTATATACCCGCGCCCTGACTGTTGCAAGAAATTTCACGATAGAAGGTTACCACCCGCGAGAAAGCTGCGCGGTTCATGGCACGGGCGTTGCCGGTTCACGGCTAAAGCCGCTCCCACATTGACCGCATCGGCTCATCCCTGTGGGAGCTGGCTTGCCGACGATGGGGCCAGGGCAGGCAGCACAAGACAGTCGCTCCAACAAAGCGCGTACATGCTTTCAGATTTTGAGCGTCATCACCCCATCACAGGCCGAGCGCCAACCCCAGCACGACGCCCAGTTCGAGCAGTTCCAGCAGCGCACCCGCTGTATCCCCGGTAGTCCCACCCAGACGTCGGCAAATGAGGTGCCGCAACCAGGCAAACATGGCCAGTGCCAGCACTACCACCCAGCCGCCCAAGACCAGGCAGAACAGTCCACTGCCCAGCAACACCCACCCGGCTGCACGTCGGGGCAAGTGCTCGGCCAACGCCTGACCCAAGCCGCCAGGCCGCACATAAGGTGTACAGAGGAACAGGCCCAACATCGCCGCGCGCCCAATCAAGGGCGCCAGCAGTAATTGCGCCCCTATGCCCTGCTCCACCAGCACCCACAAGGCGCAGAACTTCAGCAGCAGCACCAGCACCAGGGTAACCACGGCAATCGGCCCGCTACGCGGGTCTTTCATGATCAGCAGGGTGCGCTCACGGTCGCCGAAACCGCCCAGCCAGGCGTCGGCGCTGTCCGCCAGGCCGTCCAGGTGCAAGGCGCCACTAAGCAACACCCACACCGTCAGCAGCAACGCAGCATGCAGCGGCGCTGGCGTACCCTGCAGCAGAAGGCTGGCCAGCCACAGCAGCAACCCGAACAACAGCCCTACCAGCGGGTAGAACAGCAGCGAACGCCCCAGCTCACGCGGTGCCGGCATGCCCGGCAGGCTCACGGGCAAGCTGCTGAGAAACTGCAAGGCAATCCAGAACGGCAACATTTCAGTGGCCCTCGGCCAGTTGACCGTCGTCGCCCATCACCAACCGCACCAGCGCCCCATGCCCGACTTCAACCTGCAGTAACTGCTCCTTCGGCAAGCCTCGCGCCCGGGCTAGCAACAGCCGCATCACCCCGCCATGCGTGACCAGCAGCACCCGCTTACCTGCATGCTGGCGGCCCAAACGCTCGACAGCGGCCAGCACCCGCTCGGCGAATGCCTGCACCGGCTCGCCATTGGGGGGGGTGTAAGCGTAGGGGTCTGCCCAGAAACGCCCCAGGGCATCCGCCTGGTCTTCCATGATCTGCGCCGCGCTACGGCCTTCCCAGTCACCAAAATGCAGCTCTTGCACACCGGCTTCACGCTGCACGGGCAAATCAAGCCGCCCACCCAGTTCATCGGCAAAACGCGCACAGCGCTGCAGCGGCGAACTGACCAGCACCTGCCACGGGCCGGCTTCGGCCACGGCACTGCGCATCTGCGCCCAGCCCTTGTCTGTGAGGGCATCGTCCAGGCTGCCGCGCAGGCCGCCCTGCTCCGTTTCACCGTGACGCAACAGGTCGAGGATCATGCCGGGCGGTCCGCCACAGCGGCCTCGGCAAAGGTCGCCATCTGCCCGTGCAGTGCACAGGCCAGGCGCAACAGCGGTACCGCCAGCGCAGCACCACTGCCCTCGCCCAGCCGCAGGCCCAACGCCAACAGCGGTTCAGCCTGCAATGCAGCCAGCAACGCCTTGTGCCCAGGCTCCGCGCCCTGATGAGCAAACAGCAACCACGCCCGGCACTGCGGGTTGAGGCGCACCGCCACCAGGGCGGCAACGCTACAAATGAAGCCGTCCACCAGCACTGCGATCCCCTCCTGGGCGCAGCCGATGTAGGCACCGGCCAGGGCAGCAATCTCGAAACCGCCGACACAACCCAGTGCCTGCAATGGGTCTGCGGCCTGCAGGCCATGCAGGCGCAGCGCCCGCTCGATGACCTCGGCCTTGTGCTGCACGCCAGCGTTGTCCAGGCCGGTGCCCGGGCCGCTCAGTTCAGCAGCCGAGCAGCTTAGAAGGACGCTGGCCAAGGCAGCGGCGGCCGTGGTGTTGCCAATACCCATCTCGCCGCCGATGAACAGCTGCGCGCCCTGTTCGGCGGCACGCAAGGCGCTGTCGCGGCCGGCCTGCAAGGCAGCGTGCAGCTGCCCCTCGGTCATCGCGGGCTGACGGGCGAAGTTGGCCGTGCCGGCACCCAGGTGCAGATGGCGCACACCGGGCAGTTCCAGATGAGGATCGATGGTGCCCAGATCGACCACCTCCAGGCTGGCCTGCAGCTGGCGCGCCAATACGCTGATCGCCGCACCACCGCCGACAAAGTTGCGCAGCATCTGCCCGGTCACCGCCTGTGGATAGGCCGAGATACCTTCTTCGACCACACCGTGGTCACCCGCAAAAATGCTGATGGCAGCCTGGTCCAAGGTTGGCCGTTCAACCCCTTGCAGGCCCGCCAGCTGAATGGCCAGGCCTTCCAGCTGGCCGAGTGAGCCAGCAGGTTTGGTCAACTGTTGCTGACGGGCGCGGGCCTGGTCCATGGCGGCGTTGTCGAGGGATTGGCAGGCGTCACGCCACCAGGCTTGAGTCATAGTGCAGCTCCTTTGAGCATTAGGGGCAGGCCGGCCACGGTCAGTACCACGCGCTGACAACGTTCGGCCACGGCCTGGTGCAGCCAGCCGGCCAGGTCAACATAGCGCCGGGTCAGCTCGCCCATGGGCACGACGCCCAGGCCGGTTTCGTTGCTGACCAGAATGAGGGTGCCAGGCAACTGCTCCAGGCAAGCCAGCAGGGCATCACGCTCCTCGGCCAGGCGCTGGTCGTCTTCAAGCATCAGCAGGTTGGTCAGCCACAACGTCAGGCAGTCCACCAGCAGGCAGCGCCCTTCGGCCGCTTCGGCGCGCAGTACTGCCGCCAGCGCCAGCGGCTCTTCGATCAGCCCCCAGTCAGCGGGACGGCGCTGGCGATGCAGCAACACACGTTCGTTCATTTCACCATCCAGCGGCTGGCTGGTAGCGATATAGGTCACAGGCAGGCCGCTGGCGCTGGCCAGCTGTTCAGCCAGGCGGCTCTTGCCGGAGCGCGCCCCGCCGAGGATCAGGCTGCGCATGTCAGGCTACCCCGCACAGTTGGCGCAAGTGCGCAGTGTCCAGGTGCTTTTCCACCAGGTCGGCCAGGCGCTCGATGTCGCGTTCGCGCAGGGCTTCGTAATCGATGCTCTGCACATCCTCCAGGCCAGCCCAGCGCAGCAGCGCAGCACACGACTGGCTGCCCTCGAACAGGCCGTGCAGGTAGGTGGCGAGGATCTGGCCATCGGCACTGACAGCGCCATCACAGCGGCCATCGGCCAGCTGCACGGCGGGTTGCTCCAGTGCAGGGCCGGTGGTGACGCCAGCGTGAATTTCATAGCCGCCAACCGGTGCTGCTTCAAGGTTCAGCGTGCCGGCAACGTTGCGCAGCTGCTTCTCGGCTTCCAGCACCGTGGCGTAATCGAGCAGGCCCAGCCCCGGGCTTGAACCGGCAGCCCCTTCGAGCCCCAGCGGGTCATGCACGTCGCGGCCAAGCATCTGCAGGCCGCCGCAGATCCCGATCAGCTTGCCACCGTAGCGCAGGTGCCGCTCGATGGCCTTGTCCCAACCGCGATCGCGCAACTGCGCCAGGTCACCGCGCACGCTCTTGGAACCCGGCAGGATGATCAGGTCGGCAGCCGGGATCGGCTGGCCCGGGCCAATGAATTGCAGGTCGACCTGCGGGTGCAGGCGCAACGGGTCGAAGTCGGTGTGGTTACTGATGCGCGGCAATACCGGGACGATCACCTTGAGCACGCGCTCGCTCTTGGCGCCTTGGCGCACATCGATGCCGTCTTCGGCTTCCAGGTGCAGGTCGGTGACGTAAGGCAGCACCCCCAGCACTGGTTTGCCGGTGCGTTGCTCCAGCCAGTCCAGCCCCGGCTGCAACAAGGCGATATCACCACGGAAGCGGTTGATGACAAAACCTTTGACCCGCGCCTGCTCACTGGGCGACAGCAATTCCAGCGTGCCCACCAGGTGGGCAAACACACCGCCGCGGTTGATGTCGGCAACCAGGATCACCGGGCAATCCACCGCTTCGGCAAACCCCATGTTGGCGATGTCGCCGGCACGCAGGTTGATCTCCGCCGGCGACCCCGCGCCTTCGACCATGACCACCGGCCAGGCGGCACTCAGGCGCTGGTGCGAAGCCAACACCGCCTGCATGGCGATGGCTTTGTAGTCGTGGTAAGCCACCGCGTTCATGCTGGTGACCGCACGGCCGTGGATGATCACCTGGGCACCGGTATCGCTGTTGGGTTTGAGCAACACGGGGTTCATGTCTGTGTGGGGTGCCAGCCGGCAAGCCTGCGCCTGCACCGCCTGGGCGCGGCCAATTTCGCCGCCGTCAGCAGTCACCGCGCTGTTCAGCGCCATGTTCTGTGGCTTGAACGGCACCACGCCAACGCCCTGGCGCAACAGCCAGCGGCACAGGGCAGTTACCAGCGTGCTCTTGCCAGCGTCGGAGGTGGTGCCTTGCACCATGAGGGTGGTCATGCCGATTCCTTTTGATAGTCCGCCAGGGCCAGGGCCAGGCGTTGTTCGTCCGCCGCACATTCGGGCAGCCCCAGGCGCACGGCCGGTGGGTGTTCAAACAAGCGCACCAGGATGCCGCGGCGGGCGAGAAAGTCATGCAACTGCGCGGCGCGTTCGCTGCGCACGTACTGGAACAGGTCACAGCCACCGCTGGGCGCAAGGCCGTTGCTGGACAGCAATGTGGCCAAGCGCTGGCTGGCGGCAGCGCAACGGTCAATCTGCACGCGCTGGGCAGGTTTGTCGGCCAGGCTGGCCTGGGCCAGGACCCGGGTTGGCCCGTTGACCGTCCACGGGCCAAGCAGCTCGGCCAGGCGCAGCAACAGGCTGCGCTCGGCGGCGACGAAGCCCAGGCGTACCCCGGCCAGGCCAAAGAACTTGCCGAACGAACGCAGCACGATCAGCCCCGGGCGCTCGGCGCAATCGACCACGCCATGCGCCGGGGTGTTGTCCATGAACGCCTCGTCGACCACCAGCCAGCCACCGCGGGCAGCCAGACGCGCATGCCAGCTCAGCAGGCGCTCACGCGGTACCCGCCGCCCGGTCGGGTTGTTGGGGTTGACCAGCACCAGCACGTCGAGGCTGTCGAGCGTCGCCTCGACCTGCGCCTCCTCCAGCTCGACCAGTTGATGGCCCGCCCGATGCCAGGCGTACGGGTGTTCGGCATAGCACGGCGACAGCACCCCTACTCGGCCAGCCGCACGCAGCAGCGGCAAAGCCTGGATCGCCGCCTGGGAACCTGCCACCGGCAGCAGCTGGCGGGCGCCGTAATATACGCGTGCCGCCTGCTCCAGGCCGTCCTCGGTCTCCGGCAGGCGGGCCCAGGCGTCTGTGGGTATCGGCGGAATCGGGAATGGCCAGGGCGCAATGCCGCTGGACAGGTCGAGCCACTGCTCGCGAGGGATACCGTATTGCTGCACCGCACGCAGCAGGCGGCCACCGTGTTCAAGCATTGATGTAGGCCCCCAGGCAAATCAACAACAGCCACAGCCACACGCCGCGCTGCACCAGGCCCCAGCCACGCTCTATGGCATCAGCGTCAGCCACCGGCCCTTCACCCAGGCGCGGCCGCTCATGCAGTTCGCCGTGATAAACCGCCGGGCCACCCAGTTCTACCCCCAGTGCACCGGCACCTGCGGCCATCACTGGCCCAGCGTTGGGGCTGTCCCACAGCGGGCCCTGCTTGCGCCAGCAAGCCAGGGCCAGGCGGGTCTTGCCCAGCAGTGCGTAGGTCAGCGCCACCAGCCTTGCGGGAATATAGTTGAGCACGTCATCGATGCGCGCCGCGCACCAGCCGAAGCGCTCGAAGCGTTCGTTGCGGTACCCCCACATGGCATCCAGGGTGTTGCTCAGGCGGTACAGCACCACGCCCGGCGCGCCGGCCACCACGAACCAGAACAGCGCGGCGAACACCGCGTCACTGCCATTTTCCAGCACCGACTCGGTGGCCGCCCGCGCCACGGCGGGCTCGTCCAGCTCGCGGGTTTCACGGCTGACCAGGTAACCGACGCGGCGCCGGGCTTCATTCAGGTCGCCTTGGCGCAAGGCGTTGGCCACCGGCAGCACGTGTTCACCCAGGCTGCGCAGCCCCAGGGCGCAGTACAGCGCCAGCACATCCACCAGCCAGCCGATGTACGGCAGCCAGGACAGGATCAGTGCCACCAGGGTCAGCGGCACAACCGCCAGAAACCACGCACTCACGCCGTGGCTGCGCCAGCCGCGGCCACCTGCATTCAGGCGGCGCTCCAGGTTACCGGCCATATTACCGAAAGCCACCAACGGGTGGCGCCGCTGCGGTTCGCCCAGCAAGGCATCCAGCGCCACCCCGGCCATGGTCAGCAAGGCCACGCTCATTGGCGCTCTCCCCATTGGTTTTCGTACAGCAGGTCACTCAAGGGCCGTTCTTCGGCCCAGTTTTCCAGCACCAGCATGGGTGCCGGGTAAAATTCGGTCACCGGCCCCAGGCACAGCACCGCCACCGGCTTGGCCCCCTCAGGCATGCCCAGCAGCGCTGCCAGCGCCAGGGGGTCGAACAGCGACACCCAGCCCATGCCCAGCCCTTCGCCACGGGCCGCCAGCCACAGGTTCTGGATGGCACAGGCCAGTGAGGCCAGGTCCATCTCCGGGAGGGTGCGACGGCCGAAGATGTGCGGCTCGCGGTTGTTCATCAACGCCGCTACCAGTAGCTCGGCACAGTCGTTGATGCCTTCTACCTTCAGCTTCATGAAGTCATCAGCGCGCTCGCCCAACGCCTCGGCAGTGCGCAGCCGCTCCGCCTCCACCAAGGCCTGGATGCGGGTGCGCAGGTCACGCTGGGTAATGCGGATGAAACGCCAGGGCTGCATCAAACCGACGCTGGGCGCCTGGTGTGCGGCCGCCAGCAGGCGGCCGAGCAGCTCCGGCGCCACCTGGCCACCGGCGAAATGGCGCATGTCGCGGCGCTCGCCGATGGCGCGGTAGATCGCGGCGCGTTCGGCGTCGCTGTAAGCGTGTTCACTCATGGCCGCAACAGCGCCGCCGCCGCATTGGGGTTGGAGGGGAAGTAGAAGTGCACGTAAGAGGCTGTCAGCCGACCCAGGCGATACACCGCTTCGTTGCCCCGCCCGCCGTTGGGGCTGAGGCCACGGGCGATCGGGTCAAGCGCGGTGCTGGTCAGCGAGTGGTGATAGGTGTGACCGCGCAGGGTACCTTCCGGCAGCTCCACCGCCTGCAAGGCCAAGGCCGCCAGGCGCTTCTGCATGGTCGCCTCGCCCGGCAGCAGGCCGAGCAGTTCGGCACGCTCACCAGTCACGTCGGTCAGGGCATCGAGCAGGTACAGCATGCCGCCGCACTCAGCCAGCAACGGCTTGCCCTGAGCATGATGGGCGCGGATTGCCTCGCTCATCGGCGCGTTGGCGGCCAACGCGTGGTGATGCAGCTCGGGATAACCACCCGGGAGGTACAGGCTGTCCACCACCGGCAGTTCACGGTCATGCAGCGGCGAGAAGAATTCCAGCTGTGCGCCCAGGTTGCGCAGCAGTTCTAGGTTGGCGCCATAGGTGAAGGCGAACGCCTCGTCTCGCGCCACACCAATGCGCACGCCAGCCAGCGAGGCAGCACACGCTTGCGGTTCGGGTTCGGCAAAAGTCACCGGCGGTGGCAAGGTTGCGTCGCAACTGGCGCCAAGCGCCTCGGCCGCGGCGTCAAGGCGAGCATCCAGATCATTCAGTTCACTGGCCTGAACCAGCCCCAGATGACGGCTGGGCAACTCGATGCCGCGCTCGCGGGACAAGCCGCCATACCAGCGCAGGCCTTCCGTCAGGCTGCCTTCGAGCAGTTGCGCGTGGCGCAGGCTGCCCACCCGGTTGGCCAGCACGCCGGCGAACGGCAGGTCGGCCTGGTAACGCGCCAGGCCCAGGGCCAGGGCACCGAAGGTCTGGGCCATGGCCGTGCCATCGATCACTGCCAGCACCGGCACGCCGAAGTGGCGCGCGAGGTCGGCGCTGGACGGGGTGCCATCAAACAGCCCCATCACCCCTTCGATCAAGATCAGGTCGGCCTCGCCAGCCGCGTCCCACAGCAGGCGGCGGCTTTCGTCGGCACCGATCATCCACAAATCCAGCTGGTACACCGGCGCGCCGCTGGCCCGTTCGAGAATCATCGGGTCCAGAAAATCGGGCCCACACTTGAACACCCGCACCTTGCGCCCGAGGTTGCGGTGCAGGCGGGCCAGGGCAGCAGTGACGGTGGTCTTGCCCTGGCCAGAGGCCGGTGCCGCAATCAACACGGCGGGGCAGTGGCGCGATTGACTCACAGTTCGACGCCCTTCTGTGCGCGGATACCGGCCTGGAAGGCGTGCTTGAGCATGCCCATCTCGGTCACGGTATCAGCCAGTTCGATCATCTCCGGCTTTGCAGCGCGGCCAGTGACGATCACGTGCTGCATGGGCGGACGAGCCTGGATGTCGGACAGTACCTGGTCCAGGTCGAGGTAGCCGTGCTTGAGGGCGATATTCAGTTCATCCAGCACCACAAATTGCACACTTGGGTCCTGCAGCAACTGGCGCGACACCGCCCAGGCGGCTTCGGCGGCGGCGATGTCACGCTGGCGATCCTGGGTTTCCCAGGTAAAGCCTTCGCCCATCACGTGGTAGCGTACCTGCTCGGGGAAGCGGCGGAAAAACAGCTCTTCGCCGGTGCTGTTGCGGCCCTTGATGAACTGCACCACACCGCACTGCATGCCGTGGCCCAGGGCGCGCGCGAGCATGCCGAAGGCCGAGCTGCTCTTGCCCTTGCCATTGCCGGTCAGCACCAGCAGTAGGCCGCATTCGTTGGGGGAATTGGCGATGCGTTCGTCGATGACCGCCTTCTTGCGCTGCATGCGCGCCAAGTGGCGTTCGTCGCGTTCGGTGGGTTCGCTCATCAAGGGTTCTCCGCAGGCTGGCACCACGGCAAGGCGTGGCGACAGGTAATAGGCAGGCAGACGGAGAACGCGCAGGGGCCATGGCAGGGCGCCACGGTGCACCGCGCATCACCCTCCGTGATGCCGTTGACAGTTTCAGGCCGGTCTCCGGGCTTGTGAGCGGGCCTTGGCCCTGACCTGCGCGCCTTCCCGGATGCTGGCATCCAGTGGCCCTGCGCGGCCTTCTACTCACCTACCGTTGCGGGGGCAGCGCCGGAATCGCGCCATGCTGGCGCCCACCGGCTTCCCAGTTTCACCCTGCCCAGTGGGGGCTGGCAGGGCACCTGAAACACGCGCGAAGGTTAGAGGGTTGCACCCGGAGCGTCAATCGAAGCGGGTGCTACCGCGACGTATGCTCTTGATCTTGCTCCTGCTTTTGATCTGGCTTTTGATCTGCTTTTGATCTGGCTTTTGATCTGGCTTTTGATCTTCGCGACTTCAGGAGGCCGAACGCAGGCCTTGCGAAGGGAGGTGACGGGCATGGATGCCCGTCAAGCGCTGGGCCCCAGGATGGGGCCTGCAGCGCGGTCCTCCCGGGAGCAAGGCCGGAGTGAGGGAACCCCGGAGCGCAGCGCAGGGGCCGGATGATCGGAGCGCAGCGTTTTTTGGTGGGCCTGCCCCGTGACAACGGACGCCAAGAAGCGATACTTACATCGCTATCTTGGAGGT
>NZ_JAFBKA010000051.1:0-30219 GCF_022760795.1 Pseudomonas sp. BP01 | reverse complement strand
TATAAGAGACAGCTTCGCGGGCTCGCCCGCGAAGAGGCCGGGCCTGCTCAAGGTCAATCCCGCCTCGCTTGCCAAGCGCTATGCTTGATACATGGCCCCACTGCAAAAGGATTGCTGTCCATGTCCCCGTTTCTGTCGCTGTTCGTGCCGGTATTCCTGTTCCTGATGCTGCTGACCATCGGCTTCAGCATGCGCGAGCGCAATATTGGTGTGCTGATGATGTGGATCGGCACCTTGGGCATCTTCGGCCTCACCTGCTGGAAGATCCTCGAGAAACTGCCGACATAAACCTCTACACTCGGTCAATCGTTTGACCTGAGGTAGATTTGCCCGTGCCTGCCCTCCTGCGTTACCTGTTCCTTCTCTTGCTGCTGTTCATCACTCCGGTACAGGCAGCGGGCCTGCCCGGCCTGCTGGGCGGGAGTGCGCCCGCGCAACCGGAGGCCACCGAGCCGCTGGGCAAGTCGCTGGACGAAGTGATCAAAAACCTGGAAAACGACCAGCAGCGCGCCAAGCTGCTGGCCGATCTTAAAAAGCTGCGCGACGCTACCAAACAATCGCAGCCCAGCGTGGAACAGGGCGTGCTTGGCCTGATCGGCGGCGCGCTGCATGATTTCGAACAACAGTTCAGCGGCGATGCCAGCCCATTCCACCGCTGGGCGGCGGAAATCGACCAAGCCCAGGCCGAACTGACCGAACTGATAGTGCCGGTGCACCAGTGGCCGGCGATCCTGTTCGGCTTTGCCGCCGTCATTGCCGTGTGGAGCGTGCTGGCCTACGCCTTCAACTGGGTCGGCCACCGTATCCGCCTGCGCTTTGGCCTGAGCGAAGAACTGCCGCAGCACCCGCGTACCTGGGACCTGGTGCGCTTTGCCCTGCGCAAGCTCGGCCCGTGGCTGGTGGCGCTGGTGTTCACCGTGTACCTGAGCTTTGTGCTGCCGCCGTCGCTGGGTAAATCGCTGGCCATGGTGCTGGCCTACGCACTGGTCGTCGGCACCTGCTTCTCGGCCATCTGCGTGATCGCCTTCTCGTTGCTCGACGGCCCGCATCGCCACCGCGCCCTGCATATCCTGCGGCACCAGGCATTCCGCCCGCTGTGGCTGATCGGCAGCTTCGCAGCGTTTGGCGAGGCCATGAGCGACCCGCGCATGCTGGTGGCACTGGGTACCCACCTGGCCCATGCCCTCGCGACCCTGGCCAACGTCATCGCCGCGCTGTGCACCGGGCTGTTCATCCTGCGCTTCCGCCGCCCGATAGCCCACCTGATCCGCAACCAGCCGCTGGCGCGTCGCCTGACCCGGCGAACCCTCAGCGACACCATCGAGATCCTCGGCAGCTTCTGGTTCATCCCGGCGCTGATCCTGGTGGCCATCTCGCTGTTCGCCACTTTCGTCTCGGCCGGCGACACCAGCACCGCCCTGCGCCAGTCGCTGATGTGCACGGTGCTGGTGGTGGTTTGCATGGTGCTCAACGGCCTGGTGCGCCGCCACGCGGCCAACCCCAAGCGCGCCAACAAGCGCCAGGCGGTGTATGCCGAACGCCTGCGCAACTTCGGCTACCTGCTGGTGCACCTGTTCATCTGGCTGGTGTTCATCGAGCTGGGGCTGCGGGTGTGGGGCCTGTCGATGATCGGCTTTGCCGAAGGCGATGGCCACGAAGTCAGCCTGCGCCTGCTGGGCCTGGCCGGCACGCTGATCGTCGCCTGGCTGGTGTGGATCCTTGCCGACACCGCCGTGCACCACGCCCTGGTGCGTTCGCGCCGGGGCCTGGCCAACGCCCGCGCTCAAACCATGATGCCGTTGATCCGCAACGTGCTGTTCGTGGTCATCTTCATCATTGCGGTAATCGTTGCCCTGGCCAACATGGGCATGAACGTGACCCCGCTGCTGGCCGGTGCCGGTGTGATCGGCCTGGCCATCGGCTTTGGCGCGCAATCGCTGGTGGCCGACCTGATCACCGGGTTGTTCATCATCATCGAAGACTCGCTGGCCATCGACGACTACGTGGACGTGGGCGGGCACCTGGGCACGGTAGAGGGGCTGACCATCCGTACCGTCCGCCTGCGGGACATCGACGGCATCGTGCACACCATCCCGTTCAGCGAGATCAAGAGCATCAAGAACTACTCGCGGGAGTTTGGCTACGCCATCTTCCGTGTGGCCATCCCGCACAACATGAACATCGACCAGGCGATCACGCTGGTTCGCGAGGTGGGGCAGAAGCTGCGCAATGACCCATTGATGCGCCGTAACATCTGGTCACCGCTGGAGCTGCAAGGCGTGGAGAGCTTCGAGTCGGGGTCGGCGATCTTGCGGGCACGGTTCAAGACCGCACCGATCAAGCAGTGGGAAGTGTCGCGGGCATTCAACCTGGCGCTGAAGCGGCAGCTGGATGAGGCCGGGCTGGACCTGGCGACGCCGCGGTTGTCGGTACAGGTGGTGACCGCCGGGGGTGGTGGCATGACGGAGGCAGGTTCATCCCGTTAGGGCCCTATCGCCGGCAAGCCAGCTCCTACAGTTACTGCACAGGGCGTGAAGCCAATGCAGTCAAGGTGGGAGCTGGCTTGCCGGCGATGGGCTGCAAAGCAGCCCCAGAATCCAAGATCAGCCGGCCTGGGCACGAATGCGGATGGCATCATGCCGCCAATACTCCAGGTCGCAGTCGATCAGGTGCCCATGCTGGTCGCTGTTGACCCGGGTAATGTGCAACCCCGGGCTGCCCACCGACACCTTCAATACCGCCGCGGCCTCCACCGGCAACGCCGTCGGCAAAATCTCGAAGCACACCTGCCCATACCGGATGCCATACACCCGCCCATAAATCTCGGTCAGCGACTGCGCCAGGTCCTGTTCGAGAATGTCCGGAAAGTACCGGGGGTTGAGGTAATGCTCGGCATACAGCACCGCCCGCCCGTCAATCCGCCGTAACCGGCATATACGCACCACACTGGACAACGCCGGTAACTGCAAGCGCGCACAGATGGCCGCCGAGGCCGGTTGCAGCCGTGCCGAGAGCAGTTCGGTAGTGGCCACACGGCCCTGGTCACGCACCATGGCATGGAAGTGACTGCGCTCGATCAGGTCGTAGGTCAGCCGCTGGGGCGCGACGAACCAGCCGCGGCGCTCTTCGCGGTAGATCAAGCCCTGCGCCTCCAGCTGCGCCAGCGCCTCGCGCAGGGTGATGCGCGTGGTGTCGAACACCTCGCTCAGCTTGCGCTCGGCCGGCAACTTGCCACCCGGCGCCAGCAGGCCGTGCTCGATCTGCTCCTGCAGGGCATGGCAGATGGCTGTTACCGCACGCGGTGGCATCGGCTGCATCAAAGGTTACCTATCTGGACTAGTCCAGCCCCAGAACAGGGCACTTGGAGAATAGTGCAAGCCTAGGCAGGGCTGATGAACATCCTGTGACAAGGCTGCCCACGGGGTACTGCCAGAATCGGGCCAGCCCTGCAAAACCGGGGGTTCACCATGGTCTACGCTGTATTGCCAGGAGCCCGTCGACACCTTAACGGGCCCTTCCCTACATCAAATTGTCACGCAAGCGGCCTACCTTGGCTCAAGGTTTGCTGACCTAGACCAAAGGTTCCAGGCAACGGCTTCACTCATACCAACGATCGGTAAAAGGCACCCCACCCAAGGAGCTACGGATGAAAAAGTTGTTCATGGCGTCACTGCTCGGTTCGGCCATCGCGTTCTGTACTTCGGCCATGGCCGACGACCTCAAGGCCCTGGAAGACGCCGCCCGCAAGGAAGGCACCGTCAACAGCGTGGGCATGCCCGATGCCTGGGCCAACTGGAAAGGCACCTGGGAAGACCTGGCCAGCAAATACGGCCTCAAGCACAGCGACACCGACATGAGCTCGGCCCAGGAAATTGCCAAGTTCGAAGCCGAGAAGGACAACGCCAGCGCCGACATCGGCGATGTGGGCGCCGCCTTCGGCCCGATCGCCGTGACCAAGGGCGTGAGCCAGCCGTACAAACCCAGCACCTGGGACCAGGTGCCGGAGTGGGCCAAGGACAAGGACGGCCACTGGGCGCTGGCCTATACCGGCACCATTGCCTTCATCATCAACAAGGACCTGGTCAAGGAAGAGGAACGCCCAAAAACCTGGCATGACCTGGAAAAAGGCAAGTACAAGGTCGCCATCGGTGACGTCGGCACTGCCGCCCAGGCCGCCAACGGCGTGCTCGCCGCCGCCATCGCCTACAAGGGCGACGAAAGCAACGTGGCGCCGGGCCTGCAGCTGTTCACCAAACTGGCCCAGCAAAAGCGCCTGTCGCTGGCCAACCCGACCATCCAGACCCTGGAGAAGGGCGAGGTGGAAGTGGGCGTGGTGTGGGACTTCAACGGCCTGAGCTACCGCGAGCAAATCGACCCCAAGCGCTTTGAAGTGCTGATCCCGTCGGACGGCTCGGTAATCTCCGGCTATACCACGGTCATCAACAAATACGCCAAGCACCCCAACGCGGCCAAACTGACCCGTGAATACATCTTCAGCGATGCCGGGCAGATCAACCTGGCCAAGGGGCATGCCCGGCCGATCCGTGCCGAGCACCTGAAGCTGCCGGCGGACGTGCAGGCCAAGTTGCTGCCTAACGAGCAGTACGGTGCCGCCCAACCGATCAAGAACGCCGAAGCCTGGGAAGCCACCTCGAAGAAACTGCCGCAGATGTGGCAGGAGCAGGTGATCATCGAGATGGAGTAAAGGGCTAGCTTGTCTAGTGCCTGACCCGGCCCTTTCGCGGGCACGCCCGCTCCCACAGAGACCGTGCAAAACCCTGTGGGAGCGGGCATGCCCGCGAAGAAGCCAACGCGGTTTATGACTGGAGCCACCATGCAACACAACGTCATCCTGGTCCTGCTCGACGGCCTCAACTATCAGGTTGCCCACCACGCCATGGGCCACCTGCATGCCTATGTCGAGGCCGACCGCGCCGCGCTGTACCGCGTGGAATGCGAGCTGCCGTCGCTGTCACGGCCGCTGTACGAATGCATCCTCACTGGCGTGCCGCCGATCGACAGCGGCATCGTGCACAACAACGTCAACCGCCTGTCCAACCAGCGCAGCGTGTTCCACTACGCCCGCGAGGCCAACCTGGGCACCGCAGCGGCGGCTTATCACTGGATGAGCGAGCTGTACAACCGCTCGCCCTTCGACCCGCAGCGCGACCGCCATACCCACGCGCCAAAGCTGCCGATCCAGCACGGGCTGTTCTACTGGGACGACCGGTACCCCGATTCGCACCTGCTGGCCGATGGCGAATACCTGCGCCGCCGCCATGCCCCCAACTTCCTGCTGGTTCACCCGATGAGCATCGACGATGTCGGCCACCGCCACGGCCTGGACAGCAGCCAGTACCGCAACGCCGCGCGCAGCGCCGATATCTTGCTGGCCGACTACCTGCCAGGCTGGCTCGAAGAGGGCTACCAGGTACTGGTCACCGCCGACCACGGCATGAACAACGACCGCTCGCACAACGGCCTGCTGGCCGAGGAACGCGAAGTGCCACTGTTCGTCTTTGGTGACGCCTTCAGCCTGGACCCGGCGGCCAAGCCGCTGCAGACCGAGCTGTGCGGCACGATGTGCGAGCTGCTGGGCGCTGCCCACGACAAGACCGTGTGCCGGGAGCTGCTGAAGTGACTGCACCCAAGCGCAGCGGCGCCCGTGGCCGCTACCTGGCATTGCTCTGCCTGCTGCCGTTTGCTGTGTTCTTCGTCATCTTCCAGATTGCCCCGCTGGCCTGGGTAGCAATCAACAGCGTGCAATCGGAGGCCGGCTGGGGCGTCGCAAACTTCAGCAAGGTGTTCAGCTCCAAGTTTTACCTGCAGTCCCTGCAACGCAGCCTGGAGATCAGCTTCTGGTCGAGCCTGTTCGGCATCGTCATCGCCACCCTTGGTGCCTATTCGCTGCGCCAGGTGGACTCGAGGCTGCGCGATTTCGTCAGCGCCTTCGCCAACATGACCAGCAACTTTGCCGGGGTGCCGCTGGCCTTCGCCTTCATCATTTTGCTCGGTTTCAACGGCGCGCTGACGCTGCTGCTGAAGCAGATCGGCCTTTTGGAAGACTTCAGCATCTATTCCAAAAGCGGGCTGATCCTGGTGTACACCTACTTCCAGATCCCCTTGGGTGTGTTGCTGCTCTACCCCGCCTTCGACGCCCTGCGCGAAGACTGGCGCGAGTCGGCCGCGCTGCTCGGCGCCAACCACTGGCAATACTGGCGGCACATCGGCCTGCCGGTACTGACCCCGGCACTGCTGGGCACCTTCGTCATCCTGCTGGCCAACGCCCTCGGTGCCTACGCCACCGTGTACGCGTTGACCACCGGCAACTTCAACGTACTGCCAATCCGCATTGCTGGCCTGGTAGCCGGCGACATCAGCCTCGACCCGAACCTGGCCAGCGCCTTGGCGATGGTGCTGGTGGGGCTGATGACGGTGGTCACGGTGGTGCATCAATGGCTGCTGAAGAGGAGCTACCATGCGCGCTGACGCCCGTTCCGGCGGCTGGTACCACCGCGTCGTGGTCTACCTGCTGTTCCTGATCCTGCTGCTGCCACTGGCCGGCACCTTGCTTTATTCGCTGGCCACCAGCTGGTCGGCCAGCCTGCTGCCCAGCGGCCTGACCCTGAAATGGTACGTGGCATTGTGGAGTGAGCCGCGCTTCCTGGCCGCCTTTGGCCAGTCGCTGCTGGTGTGCATGGGCGCGCTGCTGCTGTCGGTGGTGCTGATACTGCCGCTGCTGTTCGTGGTGCATTACCACTTCCCGCGGCTCGACGCGTTGATGAACATCCTCATCCTGCTGCCGTTCGCGGTCCCACCAGTGGTGTCGTCGGTGGGGCTGCTGCAGCTGTATGGCAGCGGGCCGATGGCCATGGTCGGTACGCCCTGGATCCTGATCGGCTGCTATTTCACCATCGCCCTGCCGTTCATGTACCGGGCCATTACCAACAACCTGCAGGCGATCAACCTGCGCGACCTGATGGACGCCGCCCAGTTGCTCGGCGCCAGCACCTGGCAGGCAGCGTTGCTGGTGGTGCTGCCAAACCTGCGCAAGGGCCTGATGGTGGCGCTGCTGCTGTCGTTCTCGTTCCTGTTCGGCGAGTTCGTGTTCGCCAACCTGCTGGTCGGCACCCGCTACGAGACCCTGCAGGTGTACCTGAACAACATGCGCAACAGCAGCGGCCACTTCAACAGCGCACTGGTGATCTCGTACTTCGCCTTCGTGCTGGTACTGACCTGGGTCGCCAACCGCCTGAACAAGGACAAGACCTGACATGAGCTTCGTCAGCGTACAAAAACTGCAGAAAAGCTACGCCGGCAGCCCGGTGTTCGAGAACATCGACTGCCACATCGAACGCGGCGAGTTCGTGACCCTGCTAGGCCCGTCCGGTTGCGGCAAGTCCACCCTGCTGCGCTGCATCGCCGGGCTGACCCCGGTAGACAGCGGGCAGATCCTCCTCGACGGCCACGACATCGTGCCGCTGAGCCCGCAAAAGCGTGGCATCGGCATGGTGTTCCAGAGCTACGCGCTGTTCCCCAACATGACCGTGGAACAGAACGTGGCTTTTGGCCTGCGCATGCAGAAGGTCAAGGCCGACGAAAGCCAGGCCCGGGTACGCGAGGTGCTCGCGCTGGTGGAGCTGGGCAACTTTGCCGGGCGCTACCCGCACCAGTTGTCTGGCGGCCAGTGCCAGCGCGTGGCCCTGGCCCGTTCGCTGGTTACCCGCCCGCGCCTGCTGCTGCTCGACGAGCCATTGTCGGCACTGGATGCGCGCATTCGCAAACACCTGCGCGAGCAGATTCGTGCCATTCAGCGCGAGCTGGGGCTGACCACCATCTTCGTCACCCACGACCAGGAAGAAGCGCTGACCTTGTCCGACCGCATCTTCCTGATGAACCAGGGGCGTATTGTGCAGAGCGGCGATGCCGAAACCCTCTACACAGCGCCTGTGGACCTGTTTGCCGCCGGCTTTATCGGCAACTACAACCTGCTTGACGCCGACAGCGCCAGCCGCCTGCTACAACGCCCGGTCACCAGCCGCCTGGCGATCCGCCCAGAGTCGATCACCCTGGGGGTCAATGGCGAACTGGACGCAGAAGTACGCAGCCACAGCCTGCTGGGCAATGTGATTCGCTACCGCGTAAATGTGCGCGAGGTGGAGTTGGTGGTCGACGTGCTCAACCGCTCGCCGGCCGACCTGCACGCGGACGGAAAACGGGTAAGCTTGTCGATCGACCCCACGGCGCTGCGGGAAGTGGCTTAAGGAGATTCAACACAATGGCATTGGCAATTTTCGATCTGGACGAAACCCTGATCCACGGTGACTGTGCGTCGCTGTGGAGCGAGCAGATGGCCCGGCTGGGCTGGGTCGACGGCAAGGACTTCCTGCGCCGCGACCATGAACTGATGGAGGCCTACGGCAAGGGCCACCTGCAGATGGAGGACTACATGGCCTTCAGCCTGGAGCCGATTGCCGGGCGTACCCTGGAGGAGGTAGAGCACTTGGTTGAGCCGTGGGTCGAAGAGGTGATCGAACCGATCATCTACGGCGACGCCTGCCGCTGCATTGCCGAGCACCGCAAGCGTGGGGACCGCATTCTGATCATTTCCGCTTCGGGGACGCACCTGGTCGGGCCGATTGCGGCACGGCTGGGCGTGGATGAATACCTGGCGATCGAGCTGGAGGCGGTGAACGGGGTGTATACGGGCAAGACTCACGGGGTGCTGACCTACCGCGAGGGCAAGATCACCCGGTTGCTGGAGTGGCTGGACCAGGAACAGGAAAACCTGGAGGGGGCGAGTTTCTATTCCGATTCGCGCAATGACTTGCCGTTGTTGCTGAAGGTAGATCACCCGCATGTGGTGAACCCGGATGCGGTGCTGCGTGAGCATGCCCAGACCAATGGATGGCCGATTCTGAGCTGGACCTGACATTTGTAGCGCCTGTTCTGGCCCTATCGCCGGCAAGCCAGCTCCCACAGATCCGTGACAGGCCTCCAATCCTGTGGTGAACCTGTGGGAGCTGGCTTGCCGGCGATAGGGCCGG
Organism: Pseudomonas sp. BP01; assembly: GCF_022760795.1. NCBI lineage: Bacteria > Pseudomonadati > Pseudomonadota > Gammaproteobacteria > Pseudomonadales > Pseudomonadaceae > Pseudomonas > Pseudomonas sp. BP01. The sequence goes on along the minus strand of NZ_JAFBKA010000051.1, from coordinate 21,172 downwards.
GCCTGCTTATGAAAGACTTGGGTCGATCACCATTACCAGCTTGCCCGACACCTGGTTGGTCTCAAGCTCGGCATACGCCGCTTGGGCGAACTCCACCGGGTAGGTATCGACCAGCTGCGGCGACAAGCGCCCTTCGGCGAACAGCGGCCACACTTGCTGTTGCAGCTCGCGCAGCAATTCGGCCTTGAAGCTGTCATCACGGTTGCGCAGCGTAGAGCCGGTAATCTGCAGGCGCTTGCCCAGTACCTGGGCCAGGTCCAGCTCAAACTTGCGCCCACCCATCAGGCCGATGATCACCCAACGCCCGTCACGTGCCAGCAGCTTGAGGTTGAGCTCGCCGTAGCTGGCGCCCACCGGGTCAAGAATGACGTCGAACGGCCCAAAACCTTCCAGTGCATCCAGGTTCTCGTTACGTACCACACCCCCTGCAGCGCCCAGCGCCTGGCAATAGGCCAGGCGATCCGGCGAACCGACGCTGACCCACACCGGGCTGCCGAATGCCTTGCACAGCTGGATGGCGGCCGAACCAACGCCACTGGCGCCAGCATGCACCAGCACCTTCTCGCCGGCCTTCACCCCACCCAGCTGGAAGATGTTCAGCCAGGCAGTGGCATACACCTCCGGCAACGCTGCCGCTTCATGCAGGCTGAGCCCTTCGGGCACCGGCAGTACATGACGGGCGTCGACCACCACTTCCTCGGCCATGGCACCGCTGGCCAGCAGTGCGCACACCCGGTCGCCCACGCGCCAGTCGGCGCCGGCGCCCACTTCCTCGACCACACCGGCGCATTCAAGGCCCATGTACGGGCTGGCGCCTGGCGGTGGTGGGTACAAACCTTTCATTTGCAGCAGATCGGCGCGGTTCAGGCCCGCAGCAGCCACGCGAATGCGCACTTGGCCCGCGTCACAGGCCGGGCGTTCGGCCTCGACCCACTCCACATGTCCGTCAACGCCTTGCAATGCCTTCACAGTGCCTCCATAGTTGAATCATGACTGGGCCTGGGGAACGCACACCCCAGGCTTTTTGCAGTATTTGCCCGGTTCAATGGAACCGGCAACGGAAAAGACGGCCTACTATGCGTGATCAATTGCCTCCACGTCGAATCAGCATGAAGCATTTCCTCCCAAGCACCGCCCTCGCTGTAATGATCGGCCTGGGCAGCCTCACGCTCGGCGGCAATGCAGCGGCCGCCAACAAGTGGGACGGCCTGCAGCCGGACCGCGACGAGATCGTCGCCAGCCTCAACGTGGTGGAATTGCTAAAACGCCACCACTACAGCAAGCCGCCCCTGGACGATGCCCGTTCGGTCATCATCTACGACAGCTACATCAAGCTCCTGGACCCAGCGCGCAGCTATTTCACCGCTGCCGACATTGCCGAATTCGACAAGTGGAAAACGCAATTCGACGATTTCCTCAAGAGCGGTAACCTGGACCCGGGCTTCACCATCTATAAACGCTACCTGGACCGCGTCAAGCAACGCCTGGACTTCGCCCTGGCCGAGCTGAACAAAGGCGTGGACAAGATCGACTTCACCACCAAGGAAACCTTGCTGATCGACCGCAAGGACGCCCCGTGGATGAAGGGCCAGGCCGAGCTGGACGACTTGTGGCGCAAACGCGTCAAGGACGAAGTGCTGCGCCAGAAGATCGCCGGCAAGGAACCCAAGCAGATCCAGGAAACCCTGACCAAGCGCTACAAGAACCAGCTGGCGCGCCTGGACCAGACCCGTGCCGAGGATATCTTCCAGGCCTACATCAACACCTTCGCCCAGTCCTATGACCCGCACACCAACTACCTGTCGCCGGACAACGCGGAAAACTTCGACATCAACATGAGCCTGTCGCTCGAAGGCATCGGCGCGGTACTGCAAAGCGACAACGATCAGGTCAAGATCGTGCGCCTGGTGCCGGCAGGCCCGGCAGCCAAGACCAAGCAGGTAGCGCCGGCCGACAAGATCATCGGCGTGGCCCAGGGCAACAAGGAAATGGTCGACGTGGTCGGCTGGCGCCTGGACGAAGTGGTCAAGCTGATCCGTGGCCCGAAAGGCTCGGTGGTACGCCTGGAAGTCATCCCGGCCAGCAATGCGCCGAGCGACCAGACCAGCAAGATCGTGTCGATCACCCGTGAAGCGGTAAAACTTGAAGAGCAGGCGGCGAAAAAGTCGGTGCTCAAGCTCAAGCAGGACGGGCGTGACTACAAGCTTGGCATCATCGAGATCCCGGCCTTCTACCTCGACTTCAAGGCCTACCGCGCCGGTGACCCCGAATACAAGAGCACCACGCGTGACGTGAAGAAACTGCTCACCGAACTGCAAAAAGAAAAAGTCGACGGCGTGGTCATCGACCTGCGCAACAACGGCGGTGGCTCGCTGCAGGAAGCCACCGAGCTGACCAGCCTGTTCATCGAAAAAGGCCCGACCGTACTGGTGCGCAACAGCGACGGCCGCGTCGACGTGCTGGAAGACGAAAACCCGGGGGCCTTCTACAAGGGCCCACTGGCGCTGCTGGTCAACCGCCTGTCGGCCTCGGCGTCGGAGATCTTTGCCGGTGCCATGCAGGACTACCACCGCGCGCTGATCATCGGTGGCCAGACCTTCGGCAAAGGCACCGTGCAGACCATACAGCCGCTCAACCATGGCGAGCTGAAGCTGACCCTGGCCAAGTTCTACCGGGTTTCCGGGCAGAGCACCCAGCACCAGGGCGTGCTGCCGGACATCGACTACCCGTCGATCATCGACACCAAGGAAATCGGCGAGAGCGCCCTGCCCGAGGCTATGCCGTGGGACACCATCCGCCCGGTCGTCAAGCCGGCGGCGGACCCGTTCAAGCCTTACCTGGCCCAGCTCAAGGCACAGCATGAAGCGCGCAGCGACAAGGATGCCGAGTTCACCTACATTCGCGACCGCCTTGCCCTGACGCAGAAGCTGATGACCGAAAAAACCGTCAGCCTCAATGAGCAGGATCGCCGTGCACGCCACGACGATATCGAAGCCAAGCAGCTGGCGCTGGAAAACATCCGCCGCAAGGCCAAGGGTGAAGAGCCGCTCAAAGAGCTGAAGAAAGAGGACGAGGACGCGCTGCCGGTCGAGGATGAAAACACCAAGCCCGAAGACGACGCCTACCTGTCCGAAACCGGTCGTATCCTGATCGACTACCTCAGCGCCAGTACCAAGGTGGCCAAGAAGTAAGGCGCAGCGGCAGTGATGGCAGAATCATGTGACCTGTCATCAAACAATCATCGCGCTGTCGTGAAATACGGGGCCGGGCATGCAGATGCCCGGCCCTTTCATTTTCAGGAATATGTCATGACCGTCGCCGCCTTGAGTGCCATCCTGGCTCAACGCAGCATTCACAGTCTGTTTCAGCCGATCATGTGCCTGAGCGAGCAACGGGTTTTCGGCCATGAGGCACTGAGCCACGGGCCGTCCAACAACTCACTGCATGCGCCATTGAACCTGTTCAGCATCGCCCGCCAGGCCGGCCGCCTGACCGAGATGGAGGCCGCGCTGCTGCTAACAATCAGGCTGTTTCGGGGTAGCTGTACTCGAACACCCGGACCACCTCGGAGGCATGCCATGAGGCCGCCTCCATGCCATCGACCGGCCCGGCAAACCGCCCCAGCCGTTCGACACATTCAAAGAAGCCGGTACGCGGTAATCGGCTGGCGCCCTGGCTGATTACCAGCGAGCTGCGCAACGGCTGCTCGGCACGGGCATCCAGCACCGCCAGGTACTCCAGCGCGGCGGTGAGCGTCTGCATGGCCGGGCTGGGCAATTGCAAACGCTCGATCAGCGCTCGGTAGGTCAGCAAGTGACGTTGACGACGGGCCAGGTCAAGCTCGCCCAGCAGGTTATCCCAGTGCTGACGGCTGATCCTGACCTGGCTCATGATGGCTCGCTCCAGCCAGCCACCCCCAAGTGCCAGGCCAAGGCCCGGCGAATGGCAGCATCCGGCTGGCGTTCGCCGGATTCGATCATGGCCAGATACGCCGGGCTCACGCCGACATTGCGCGCCAGTTGCTCAGGGGCAACGCCCTTGGCCTGGCGAATCTGCGCCACTTCGCTGAACGCCGGCAATGGCGCCACGGCAGCGGAGCCAGCTTCTTCGCCGACAACCGCCTCGGCCGGCGCCTGCCCCGCCGCCTTCAGCAGTGCCTGGTACTGCTCCCAAGGAACGACAGCGTACTCGGGTTGACCGTCCCGGCTAATGACCTGAATACCCATTACAAACCCCTTAAAAAAGGATTACAGCATGTAATCCGTAGGCATAACCCTTATGCCAATTATATTACCAACTCCGGGGTCTGTCCGGTGGCGGTGCAGTTCAGGCTGTTTTCACTGCGTATTGCGCTCCCGCCCCAATGCTTGCGGGGTAGCCGGCAGGCGCTCGACCACACGCAGCCGCTCGGGTGCCTGGCTGTCGCGCCAGGCCTTGAAGCGCGCGAGTTCGTCGGCAACGGTCTTCAAAACCCAGCCCAGTACGGCGATGTCATCGAGAAAACCCACGCCCAGCAACCAGTCGGGGATGGCATCGATAGGGCTGACGAAATACAGCAGGCCAGCCACGATGGTGACCAGGGCCTTTGGGCTGATGGCGCGGTATTCGCCGCGCCACCACGCCAGGCACAGCGACTGTAGCAGTTTCACGTCCTCACGCAGCCGGCCGAGGCGCGGGCCTTTGCGGGCCACTGCAAACAGCAGGGCCGGCAGCCGACCACGGCTGAGCAGGCGCTCGGCCAAGGGCAGGAAACGGGCAAAATTCCAGGGTGCGCTCATGGAGCCTCCAGGCGGAACGGGTTATCCACATTTATTGTGGATAACCTTGTGAACAGGGTCGCGTTTCTGAGCCCAGGTGCCTGCCAGGCAAGGCCCACGGTCAGATCGGGCGTTTTTTACACAACCGTTTCAAGCCATGGGTAGCTGGCCGCAAACGATTTGCGCCAGAAACATCCTATATCTACACGCTGCATTTCCTCGGACAGTATCAGTTGTTGCAGGTTCGTCCAATCGCCACAAACGAAAACGCCCCGTCAGGACGGGGCGTTTTACAAGAACCAACCAGTGTTACTTGGCAGGTGCTTCAGCTGGAGCCTCGGCCTCCGGCTCGCCACCCTGCAGCTGGGCCGGATCCTTGATGGCGATCAGTTCCAGATCGAACACCAGCACCGAGTTCGCCGGGATCAGCGGGCTTGGGCTTTGTGCGCCGTAGGCCAGTTCAGCCGGGATGAACAGCTTGTACTTCTCGCCAACGTGCATCAGCTGCAGGCCTTCGACCCAACCCGGGATCACACCGCTGACCGGCAGGTCGATCGGGCTGCCACGCTCGACAGAGCTGTCGAACACCTTGCCATCGATCAGCTTGCCTTCGTAATGGACAGTGACCACGTCTGTCGGCTTGGGCTGCGGGCCATCAGCCTTCTTGACCACTTCGTACTGCAGGCCCGATGCCGTGGTGACCACGCCTGGTTTCTTGGCGTTTTCTTCAAGGAACTTCTTGCCGGCGGAGGCGGCTTCTTCGCTGGCCTTGGCCAGGCGCTCCTCGGCGCGTTTCTGCAGGGCGGTGAACGCCTCTACCAGCTCTTCGTCCTTGATGCGTTGTTCTTTCTTGCCAACGGCGTCTTCGATACCGAGGGCGACCGATTTCGAATCAAGGTCTTCCATGCCTTCCTGAGCCAGGCTCTTGCCCATGTTCAGGCCGATACCGTAGGAGGCTTTCTGCGCCGGAGTCTTCAGCTCGGGGCTGCTGGCCTGTTGATCACAGCCGGCCAGTACCAGGCCTACCAGGGCAACCGCAGCCGCCAAACGATGCTGTTTCATGCTATTTCCTTGTTCATGCGCCATAAGGGCAATCAGGGTAAAGCCGCGAGCTTAGCAGGCGGCCATGACCAATGGCTACCGGCATAGGAGCGGGTTTTGGTAAGGAAGTTCAGTAGTTAAAAGCTTCTTCATCGAAGCTTTGCAGCCAATGGCCAGTATTGACCCTTCGTACCGGGTTTGCAGGGTTTTTGTGGCTTTTTATTTCTGCGGGTTCTGAAGCAGTTCAGGTAGGCGCGAAACCCTCAAGGATACCGCCCATCCCGATATTCCCCCGCCACCTCCCGCAGCACCTCACCCACCCACTGCCCCGGCAAACTCAACGGCAAGGCCGCATTGCGGCAAATCCCCACCGACCCTCCCGGCTCACGCACGCCAAGGTCAAGCTCGGCCAACTCGCCCCGGCGCAAATCGAGCAGCACCGCATCCCGTGGGGCCACCCACAGCCCATCGCTGCCCAGCAGGTACCGCCGGCTCAGCGCCAGCGACAAGGTCTCCAGGCGCTGCGCCGGCATCTGGATGCCGCACTGCACGAACAGGCTGTCAGCGTGCTGGCGAATGGTGGTGCCGGGCGGTGGCAGCACCAGCGGATACTGCCCAACCCGCTGCCGCTCCACTGGAGCGCTTCCCAGCAAAGGATGGCCGGGGCGCACGACCAGGGCCATCGACTCGCTGTACAGGTGCTCGAACGACAACCCCTGGATCTGCGGGCTGTCGGTCATGCGCCCAACCACCAGTTCCAGTTCACCCAGGTGCAACTGGCTCAGCAACTGCGCACTGACCCCGGTCACCACGCTGATCACCAACGCCTCGTGGCGCTGATGCAGGCGGCACAGCACCTCTGGCATCAGCAACCCCTCGACGGTCGACAGCACGCCAATGCGCACCTGCGACGGCGCCCGCGCTTCACCGCGCAGGCTGCTGACGCCATCGCGCAGCGCCTGCACGCTGGGCCCGGCATAACGCATGAAGCGGGTGCCGGCCGGGGTCAGCTCGACACCCTGGCGGCTGCGCTCGAACAGGCGCGCCTCGAGCAGGTCTTCAAGCTCCTTGAGGGTCTTGGAAATCGCCGGCTGGCTGATCGACAGGATATCGGCCGCCTTGGCCAGGCTGCCCTGCCGGGCAATCTCCAGGAAGCACAGCAGGTGACGGTACTTGATGCGGGTGTCGAGGTTCATGGCAGCAAGCTTAACGCATCGCTACCTGCGGCGTATCCGGGTCGCGCTGCTGGCGGCGGAATTGCCCGGGCGGTAGGCCATGGATCTGCCGGAAGCGCCGGGAAAAGTAGGCTTCATCAGCAAAGCCACAGAGCCGCGCCACCTCGCCCACCGGGCGGCTGCCATTGAGCAGGTAGTTGCGCGCGGTGTGCATGCGCCGCTCCAGCACCAGCTCGCTGAAGGTCTTGCCGATTTCCTTGCGCAGCCAGTGGGTCAGGTAGGTGGGCGACAGGTAGGTGGCGGCGGCGACTTTTTGCAGGTTCAGGTCGGGGTCATCGATATGCCGGCGCAGGTATTCACTCATGCGGCCCAGCGCGGCCCGGCGGCTGAGCTGGGCAGCGTTGCTGTCGGCCAGTTCGCGCAGCGGCTCGGCGTACAGGCCGCAGACCTGGCCGATCAGCTGCAGCAACAGGCCCTTGAGCATTTCGCGGGTGCCAAAGCGGCGGTTGGCATCCAGTTCACGCAAGCGATCGAGGATTTGCCGGGCCTCGGCAAAGTCGGCGTCACCCAGGTAAAAGTCGAGATGCTCTTGAAAGCGAAACGGTGACAGCTCCGGCGCCTGCAGGATCGACACTTCTTCCAGGTCCATCGGGTCGCAGGCCAGGTGCGGCAGGAGGAACGTCTGGGAGAAATTGATCACCACGAAGTCGCTGTCCGCCGGATGTGGGATCACGTGCACCCGGTGCGGCAGGATGAAAGCCAGGGTGTTGCGCCTGAACGGGCGCTGCACGCTGCCGATGTGTTGCACCGTGTCGCCGCCTAAATTGACCTGGATCTGAAAATACTCGTGACGGTGCGGCGCGGTCTCGGCGGGGCGCCCGCGCTGGTCGCGGATGTAGAAATCCATCAGCTCGCTGCGCTGCTGCATGACGTAGGTCGGAACCTCGCGCTTGGGGGGCATTGGGTTGGCTCCAGTCTTCAAGGATGGCGCTGTCTGGCCCCTTCACGGGCAAGGCCGCGAAGAGACCAAGGGCAGGCACAACAGGTTGTACGATGTCTAAAGTCATCAAATTAAACCTGTCTGCAAAAACTCGCGCAACCCTAACCGTCCACAACCCGCTGGGAATGCGACATACAGCTGAAAATACGCGCAAAACCCCACCTTCTGATTTTCTTGGACAGCACAGCCCTACCCCGCCTTCAGCGAAAAAAACGGTCTAAAACCGCCGTTGCATTCAATACGTCGTACGACCACTGTAGGAACGGGACTGCAGCCCAACCTCTACCAACAACAACAAACGAGGTCGACTCATGTCGAGCACGCCTACCCCCCGCGCCGCGTCGTCGTACGCGCTGGACGCGGCCCCTGCCCAGCGCCTGCCCTCACGCCGCCGCTGGTTCATGCTGTCGCTGCTGCTGGTGGCGACCATCATCAACTACGTCGACCGGGTGAACATTTCCATCGCAGCGCCGTTCATGGCCAAGGACCTGGGCCTGGACAAGGTCGAGATGGGCCTGATCTTCTCCGCCTTCGCCTGGACCTACGCATTGGCACTGGTGCCGGCCGGCTTCATCGCCGACCGTTTCGGCTCGCGCCTGACCTACGGCGTGTCGCTGATCAGCTGGTCGGCAGTCACCGTGGCCCAAGGCCTGGCCAGCGGCTTCGCCTCACTGTTCGGCCTGCGCCTGGCGGTCGGCGCCATGGAGGCCCCGGCTTTCCCGGCCAACAGCCGTGCGGTCACGGTGTGGTTCCCCGCCCGCGAGCGCGGCATGGCCAGCAGCATCTACGTATGTGGCCAGTACCTGGGCACCGCGCTGTTCACCGGCGCGCTGCTGTGGCTGGCGACCACCTATGACTGGCGCCACGTGTTCTACAGCACCGGCCTGGTGGGCATCCTGTTCGGCGTCGTGTGGCTGGTGCTATACCGCGACCCGCTGAACTGCAAGAAGGTCAGCAAGGAGGAACTGGCCTACATCGAGAACGGCGGCGGCCTGGTGAAAAGCAGCCAGCAACGTACCCGCTTCGACTGGCGGCAGGTCGCCGAACTGTTCCGCTATCGCCAGGTCTGGGCGATCTGCCTGGGCAAGTTCGCCAGCACCTCGGCACTGTACTTCTTCCTTACCTGGTTCCCCACCTACCTGATCGAAGAACGCCAGCTGACGCTGATCAAGGTCGGCATCTTCGCGGTCATGCCGTTCATTGGTGCCACGGTCGGCATCCTCCTGGCGGGCATCGTCTCCGACCTGCTGATCCGCAAGGGCTACTCGCTGTCGTTTGCCCGCAAGCTGCCGCTGGTGGTGGGCTCGATGCTGGGGATGTCGATCGTGCTGGTGAACTTCACCGATTCCAATGTGCTGTGCATCGCCGTGCTGACCCTGGCGTTCTTCGCCCAGGGCATCGCCTCGTCGTCGTGGGCTGCCGTGTCGGAAGTGGCGCCGAAGGAGCTGATCGGCCTGACCGGCGGCATCACCAGCCTGGCGGCGAACATCGGCGGCATCGTCACACCGATCGTGATCGGCGCCATCGTGCACGCCAGTGGCTCGTTCGCCATGGCGTTCTGGTTCATCGGCGGCGTGGCGTTGATGGGCACGCTGTCTTACTCGCTGCTGCTTGGGAAGCTCTATCGCATCGAGCTGAAAACAACTGCTTGAGATTGCACTGCCTGTGCTGGCGATTGGGCCGGTACAGGTTACTTGGATAATCCAATCCAACCCCGCTTTCGTCCAACTTTGCCGGCCAGCCGCTGGATACGCTGGCCACTCCAGTACGGAGGATTCACCCATGACCTACCTGTTCAACCCGCCGGCCATCGTCAGCCTGCCGATCCGCGGCAGCGATGCGCGCTTCCCCGTCGGCCGGGTGTTCTGCATCGGCCGCAACTACCCGTGGCCGGAATCCTACGGCGCGGCGCCGCTGGAGCCGGTGTTTTTCATGAAGCCGGCGAGCAACGTCGTCGAGGCATCGGGCGAGCTGCCCTTCCCGCCGCAGACCGACGAGTTCTGCCATGAAATCGAGCTGGTCGCGGCCATTGCCAAGGGCGGTGCCGACATTGCCCCGGGACACGCCCTGGAGCACGTGTTCGGCTTCGCCGCCGGCCTGGACCTGACCCGCCGCGATCACCAGCGCAAGGCCAAGGCCGAGGGCCTGCCCTGGGAAGGTGCCAAGGTATTCGAGGCCTCGGCACCGATGACCGCCATCGTCCCCGCCAGCGAATGCGCCTGGCCACTGGATGCGTCGCTGTGGCTGCAAGTCAATGGCGAGGAGCGCCAGCGTGCTCACCTGAGCCAGCAGACCTGGGCATTGGCCGAAGTGATCAGCCGGCTGTCACGCCAGCTGCCGCTGCGCCCGGGCGACCTGATCATGACCGGCAGCCCGCCCGGCGTGGCCCCGCTGAACCCGGGGGACACGATACACGCCGGCATCGACGGTATCGGCGAACTGCATCTGCGTGTCGGCCCCCGCCCTGCCGGACAAACAGCCAACGCAGCCTGAACCTGACGGAGACCCGACATGACCCAGAACAAGAAAATCGCCCTGGTCACCGGTGCCGGTAGCGGCATCGGCCGCGCCGTCGCCCTCGCCCTGCTGGATGACGGCTTCAGCCTGGTGCTCGCCGGGCGCCGCGCCGAACCCCTGCAAGCCGTGGTTGCACAGGCGCTGGCAGCAGGCGGTGAGGCGCTGGCCGTGCCCACCGATGTACGCGACGAGCAGAGCGTCGCGCAGCTGTTCGCCACCATCGAAGAAGTGCACGGCCGGCTCGATGTGATCTTCAACAATGCCGGCATCAACGCGCCCGCCGTGCCGGTGGACGAGCTGCCGCTGGAGAACTGGCGCAACGTCATCGCCACCAACGTCGACGGTGTGTTCCTGTGCGCCCGCGCTGCCTTCGGCCTGATGCGCCGCCAGCAACCGCAAGGTGGGCGAATCATCAACAACGGCTCGATCTCGGCGCACACCCCACGCCCGTTCACTGCACCCTACACGGCCAGCAAGCATGCGGTGCTTGGCCTGACCAAGGCGCTGGCGCTGGATGGCCGGCCGTACAACATCGTGTGTAGCCAGGTGGACATCGGCAACGCCCTGACCGAGTTGTCCGAGCGCATGACCCGGGGGGTACGCCAGGCCAATGGCGAGGTCGCAGCCGAGCCGATGCTGGACGTGCGCCATGTGGCCGATGCGGTGCGCTACATCGCGGCGCTGCCGCTGGACGCCAACGTACTGAACATGACCGTGATGGCCAGCAACATGCCGTTCGTTGGCCGTGGCTGATCCCTGTTTATGATGGAGTGACCGATGAAACCCGAAGTCCTGCAACTGAGCCCTATCCTGATCCCGCAGATCCGTGAGCGCCTGGAACAGCTGTTCACCGTGCACCGCTACTACGAACAGGCCGACAAGGAGGCCTACGTCAGCCAGCATGCCGGCAATATTCGCGGCGTGATCACCGGCGGCCACACCGGTATAAGCCAGGCGCTGATGGCACGCTTGCCCCACCTTGAAGTGATCGCGGTCAATGGTGTCGGTACCGACGCGGTAGACCTGGCCTATGCCCGCGATCGTGGCATCCAGGTAACCGCAACCATCGGTGCCCTCACCGAGGACGTCGCCGATCTCGCGATTGGCCTGCTGATCGGCTTGTGCCGGGGTATCTGCACCGGTGACCGCTTCGTTCGCGCCGGCCATTGGGCCACCAGTGCCACGCCGCTGGCACCGTTGCCACTGGCCCGGCAGGTGTCGGGCATGCGCGTTGGCATCGTCGGCATGGGGCGCGTCGGCCGCGCAGTCGCCCAACGGGCGGCAGCGTTCGGGTGCCCGATTCGCTACACCGACCTGCAGCCGCTGGACGTGCCTTACGGCTTTGAGGCAGACCTGCTGCAGCTGGCCAAGGACAGTGATGCACTGATCCTGGCGGCGGCGGCCGACAAGGGCGAGGCGCTGATCGATCGCCAAGTGCTGCGGGCGTTAGGTGCAGAGGGATACCTGATCAACATCGCACGCGGCAAGCTGGTGGATGAGCCGGCGTTGATCGCGGCGCTGCAGGCCGGGGAAATCGCTGGCGCGGCGCTGGATGTGTTTGCCGACGAACCCCGCGCGCCCGAGGCATTGTTCGAGCGTGAGGATGTGGTGCTGCAGCCGCATCGAGCCAGCGCCACGGTGCAGACCCGCACGCGCATGGGCGAGATGGTGGTGGCCAGCCTGGTGGATGTATTTGCCGGGCGCACGCCGCAGGGCTTGGTGATCTAGCCGGCTGGTGCCGGCCTCTTCGCGGGCTTGCCCCCGCGAAGCATCCAACACGGTGCATGGCACGGGCTTCGCCCGTGTTCGCGCGACAAGCCCGCGAAGTGGGGGCAGCCAACCAATGGTGATCAGGCCACAGACAGCTCCACGGCCTCCCCCTTCAACCGCACCGGCCACACCCGCAACCTCTGCCCGGCATCCTCCAGGCACTCCCCACTCAGCAGGCTGAAGTGCTGCTTGTAGAGCGGCGCTGCCACCACCAACTCACCTTGCACGCTGCCCACCAGCCCGCGGCCGATGATGTTGGCACCGGAACGCGGGTCGCGGTTGTCCACCGCGTACAGCGGCTGCGCCTGCCCCGGCAGGTAGAACAGCGCCACCTGGGCCCCGTCGAGCCACACCACCACCCCGGAGTCAGCCACCAGGTCTTGCGCCTGGCACACCGCCTGCCAGTTTTCACAGGTTTTCACAGCAGCATTGGACAGGTTCATCAGACAGCCTCCTCGACAGTAGGGATCAGGTGCAGCGGCGCCGCTGGCCGGCGTTGTTCGCGTTCACGCACGAAGTGCACGTCCGGGTCAGCGCGGCGATCGTTGACAAAGGTACGGAAACGCTTGAGCTTCTCGGGGTCGTTGAGGGCGTTGGCCCATTCGCATTCATACTGGTCGACCACATGCTGCATCTGGCTTTCCAGCTCGCTGGCGAGCCCCAGGCTATCGTCGATCACGACCTGTTTCAGGTAGTCCAGGCCGCCTTCCAGGTTCTCGCGCCACACCGAGGTGCGCTGCAACTTGTCGGCCGTACGGATGTAGAACATCAGTACGCGGTCGATCAGGCGCACCAGGGTTTCGTCGTCCAGGTCGGTGGCGAACAGCTCGGCATGCCGGGGGCGCATGCCGCCGTTGCCGCACACGTACAGGTTCCAGCCCTTGTCGGTGGCGATCACGCCGATGTCCTTGCTCTGCGCCTCGGCGCATTCACGGGTGCAGCCCGATACCGCGAACTTGAGTTTGTGCGGGCTGCGCAGGCCCTTGTAGCGGTCTTCCAGGCGCAGGGCCATGGCGACGCTGTCTTGCACGCCGTAACGGCACCAGGTGCTGCCCACGCAGGATTTCACCGTGCGGGTCGACTTGCCGTAGGCGTGGCCGGTTTCGAAGCCGGCTTCGATCAGCTCGCCCCAGATCAGCGGCAGCTCGTGCAGCTGGGCGCCGAACAGGTCGATGCGCTGGCCGCCGGTGATCTTGGTGTACAGGTCGTACTTCTTGGCCACCTGGCCGATGACGATGAGCTTGTCGGGGGTGATTTCCCCCCCCGGAATGCGCGGCACCACCGAGTAGGTGCCGTTCTTCTGCATGTTGGCCATGAAGGTGTCGTTGGTGTCCTGCAGCGGCACCAGCGCCGGGTCCATGATCGGCTGGTTCCAGCACGAGGCGAGGATGTTGCCCACCGCCGGCTTGCAGATGTCACAGCCAACGTGGCCCTTGCCGTGGCGTTCGAGCAGCTCGCTGTAGGTGCGGATGCCCTCCACCCGCACCAGCCCGTACAGTTCCTGGCGGGTGTAGGCGAAGTGCTCGCACAGGCTTTTGTCCACCGCCACGCCGCGGGCGGTCAGCTCGTGCTCGAACACCTGCTTGAGCAAGGCCGCGCAACCACCGCAGCCGGTGCCGGCCTTGGTGCAGCCCTTGACCGAAGCAAGGTCGCTGCAACCGCTGTCGATGGCGGCGCACACCGCACCCTTGCTGACGTTGTGGCACGAGCAGATGGTTGCGCTGTCCGGCAGCGCATCGGCGCCAAGGGCCGGTGCACCACCGCCTTGCGGCAGAATTAGCGCTGCCGGGTCGGCTGGCAGGGCGATGCCATTCTGGGCGTATTGCAGCAGGGTGTCGTAGTAGCTGTTGTCGCCGACCAGCACCGCGCCCAGCACGTGCTTGCCGCTGGCGTCTACCACCAGCCGGCGGTACGCGCTGTTGGCTTCGTCGATAAAGCGGTAGCTGCGTGAACCAGGGGTGGCGCCATGGGCATCGCCGATCGAACCGACATCCACGCCCAGCAACTTGAGCTTGGTCGACATGTCGGCGCCGGTAAACGCCACCGCCGCTTCCCCCATCAGCAACGCCGCCAGGTTGCGCGCCATGCTGTAACCCGGGGCGACCAAGCCGAACACGCTACCGTTCCACGAAGCGCACTCGCCGATGGCAAAGATGCGCGGGTCGCTGCTGCGGCAGTGGTTGTCGATCACCACGCCACCGCGGGCGGCGATGTCCAGGCCGCAGCCACGGCCCAAGGCATCCTGCGGGCGAATACCGGCGGAGAACACGATCAGGTCGGCTTCCAGGTGCTCGCCACCGTCGAAGTTCATGCGGTAGCGGTAGGTTTCACCGCCGCTGATCGACTGGGTGGCACGCGACAAGTGCACGCCAACGCCCAGCGCTTCAATCTGTGCCTTGAGCGCGGCACCGCCCTCGCCGTCCAGCTGAACCGGCATCAGCCGTGGGGCAAATTCCACCACGTGGGCTTCCAGGCCCAGCGATTTGAGCGCGTTGGCGGCCTCCAGGCCGAGCAGGCCACCACCGACCACCACGCCACGGCGGGCACCGGCTGCGGCAGCGCGAATGCCATCGAGGTCATCAAGGGTGCGGTAGACCAGACGGGCATTGCCGCTGGAGCCTTCGATCGGCGGCACGAACGGGTATGAGCCAGTGGCCAGGACCAGTTGGTCGTAGCCGTAGCGCCCCTCGGCGGTGACTACTTCGCAGCGCTCACGGTCGATTTCCAGCACGGCCTCACCGAGGTGCAGGTGCACGCCGTTGGCGTTGTAGAAGTCGTGGTCGCACAGGGCCAGGGTCTCGGCACAACTGCCGCCGAAGTATTCGGACAGGTGAACGCGGTCGTAGGCGCGTTGGCGCTCTTCGCCGAACACCCGCACTTCGAAGCGCTGCAGGGCGCCGCGGCTGACCAGTTGTTCGACGCAGTGGTGGCCGACCATGCCGTTGCCGACGATGACCAGTCGCTCTCGTTGCCCGCTGCTCGCTGTTGCCTTCATAAGCCGATCCTCGATCAAAAAAAAAGCGCCTGGAGCCGAAGCTCCAGGCGCCTTTGCCTGTATTCATCACGGTGTGCCCCCGGGTTGATCGCCGTTGATCAGTGGGGCTTGTTGTATTGGAGGTAAAGCAGGGACTGTGCCAATCCTTTTTCCTGTGCTGGCCCTATCGCCGGCAAGCCAGCTCCCACAAGGGCCGCCACAGGTTTCGAGGTTTGCAAGATACCTGTGGGAGCTGGCTTGCCGGCGATAGGGCCAGCACAGCAATTGCACATTCCAAGTGCATCACTCCCCATCCCGGTGCACTTCAGTACACATCCCGCCGATAGCGCTTGGCCTTGCTCAACCCTTCGACATAGGCAGCCGCCGCCGCTGCATCCATCCCGCCGTGCTCAGCCACGACCGTGCGCAACGCCGCATCCACATCCTTGGCCATGCGCTGCGCATCCCCACACACATAGAAATACGCCCCCGCCTCAAGCCATTGCCACAACTGCGCGCCCTGCTCGAGCATGCGCTGCTGCACATAGACCTTCTGCGCCTGGTCCCGCGAGAACGCCGTGTGCAGCCGCAAGTGCCCTGCTGCCTCCCAAGCCTGCAATTGTTCCCGGTAGTAGAAGTCGGTAGCGGCGTACTGCTCGCCAAAGAACAGCCAGTTACCCCCTTTCGCCCCCCGCACCTCCCGCTCCTCAAGAAACGCCCGGAACGGCGCAATGCCGGTACCCGGGCCAACCATGATCACCGGCACGCTGTCGTCTTCGGGCAGCCGGAAGTGCTTCGACACCTGCGGGAAGATAGCCACCTTCACCGCTTGCGCGCGGTCGGCGAGGAAGGCCGAACACACGCCCTTGCGCTCGCCGTACCGCACGGTGGAGACGGTCAGGTGGACCTGGCCCGGATGCGCCAATGGGCTGGAGCTGATCGAGTAAAGACGCGGCTGCAAGGGCTTGAGCAGGTCCAGCCAGCTGGCCAGCGGTAGCTGTTGGGGGAAGGCGCGCAGCACATCGACCAACTGCCGGCCCCACAGCCAGTCCTGCAGCTCGGCCTTGCACTCGGGCTGCAGCAGACGCTGCAGGTCCGGTGCATTGCCAGCGAAGGCCTGCAGTTGCTGCGCGGTGACCTTGGCGATCTCCAGGTGCGTTTGCAGGGCTTCGGCCAGTGGCATGGCCGGCTGGCCCTTGAGCTCGACCATGGCCTGGCCATCGAGCTGCATCAGCGCCAGCAGTTCGTCGACCAGGGCCGGGCAGTTGCGCGGCCACACGCCCAGGGCATCACCGGCGGCATAGCTGAAGCCGCTACCGCTCAGGTCGAACACCAGTTGGCGTGTTTCCTTGCTGGCACCGGGGCTGTTGAGCAGGTGGTTTTCCAGCAAGGCGGCGGCCCAGGGTTGCTGTTTGCTGTAGGCCGCCATGGGTGCAAGTGCGCTGGCCGGCGGTGGCGCAGCGGCACTGCCCAGCGAGGGCAGCAACGCTGCGAGCCAGCCAGCGAACGCTTGATCAAAGTCTGGCTCGCAATCCACCCGTTGCAGCAGGCGACGCCCACCCAGTTCGGCCAGGCGCTGGTCGAGCTTGCGGCCAAAGCCGCAGAACTGGTCGTAACTGGAGTCGCCCAAGGCCAGCACGGCATAGGGCACCTCAGCACAGCAGGCGCCCTCCTCGCCCTGCAAGGCCTGCCAGAACGCCGCCGCGCTGTCGGGCGCGTCGCCATCGCCAAAAGTGCTGGCGATCAACACCACGCTGGCAGCACCCTGCAGCTGGCTTGGGCTGACCGCGTCCATGCAACTGAGCTGCACGTCGAGGCCGGCACCGCGCAGGTGTTCGGCACAGCGCTCGGCCAGCAGCTCGCCGTTGCCGGTCTGCGAGGCCCACAGCACTTGATGCCGTGGCGCCACCAGCGCCGCAGCGGGCAGTGTTGCAGGCTGGGCGAATAGCCCGGCCAGCAAGCCGTCGATAAACAGCCGGCGGTTGGCCGCCAGTGGCGCACTGGCCGGCAGGCGGGGCACACCCTCTGCACGTGCCTGGTCCAGGCCCAGCACGAAACCTTGCAGGTAATGGCGCTCTTCTTCTGCCAGCACCGGGGCTGGCAGGGTGTCCAGGCCAAGCAGACGGGACAGGGTGGCAGTGGGCATGCTGGCTGGCTCCGAAATGGCAGCGTTCAGGTCAAGGGCGTCGATACGCTCGCCTGCGACCCGTTGCAGGGCCACGGCGCAGTGTTTGAAAGCGGGTTGCAGCGACAGCGGGTCGACGGCATCGCAGGTGACCGCATTGATTGCCAGTTGCTCGCCAACCAGGTCGTTCCAGTGAAATGGCGCAAAGCAATTGCCTGGCATGACCCGGTCGCTGATTCGCACCGGTAGCACGGCTTGCCCGCGCCGTGAGCGGATGGCGACCTGGTCTTTTTCAGCAAGACCCAGGCGTGCCGCGTCGTCCGGGTGGACCTCGACGAAGGGGCCGGGCTCCAGCTTGTTCAGCGCCGGCACCTTGCCGGTCTTGGTCAGGGTGTGCCACTGGTGCTGCACGCGGCCGGTGTTCAGCACCAGGGGGTAGTCGCCATCCGGCAACTCTGCTGCCGGCAACCAGGGCCGGGCAAAGAAACGGGCCTTGCCACTGGCGGTGGCGAAGGCCAGCGTCGGGCGGTCGCCCTGGGCATCGTGCAGCAGCGCCTGGCTGCTACCGTCGTTCAGGTAGCGCAATGGGCTGCGGTCGCTGCCACGGCCTGGCGCACAAGGCCACTGGTGCGGTTGCTGGCGCAGTGCGGGGTAGCCGATGCCGCGCAGGTCGTAGCCGGTTGCGGGGTTATGGAAGCGGCGGATTTCTTCATACACCGCTTCGGCATCGGGGTAGTCGAAGGCTTCGCCGTAGCCCATGGCGCAGGCTACGTGGGCGATGATCTGCCAGTCGGGCAGGCTCTGCCCTGGCGGCTCGACGGCGCGCGGCATCAGGGTGAGGTTGCGTTCGCTGTTGATCATCACGCCCTCGCCTTCGGCCCACAGGGCGGCCGGCAGCAGGATGTCGGCGTAGCGGTTGGTTTCGGTGTCGAGGAAGGCATCCTGGGTAATCACCAACTCGGCCTGGCACAGGCCATCGATCACCTGCTGGCGGTTGGCGACGCTGGCCACCGGGTTGCTGCAGATGACCCAGCACGCTTTCACTTCACCCACTTTCATCTGCTCGAACAGCGCCACCGTACCCTCGCCGCCTTCGCAGCGCAGGCTGCCGGGTGGCAGTTGCCACTGCTGCTCGACAAACGCGCGGTCGCCTTCCACCAGCGCCGAGCGCTGGCCTGGCAGGCCGGGGCCCATGTAGCCCATCTCACGGCCGCCCATGGCATTGGGCTGGCCGGTCAGCGAGAACGGCCCGCTACCGGGGCGGCAGATGGCGCCTGTAGCCAGGTGCAGGTTGCAGATGGCGTTGCTGTGCCAGGTACCGTGGATGCTCTGGTTCAGGCCCATGGTCCAGCAGCTCATCCAGTTGTTGGCGCCGCCGATCCATTCGGCGGCCTTGATGATGTCGGCCTCGGCCAGCCCGGTGATGGCGGCTACGCGCTCGGGGGTGTAGTCGTCGAGAAAGGCCGGCAGTTCGTCCCAGCCTTCGGTGTGGCGGGCGATGAAGTCGGGGTTGGTGTGGCCATTGCGGTGTAGCAGATACAACAAGCCGTTGAGCAGGGCCATGTCACTGCCGGGGCGCACTTGCAGGAACAAGTCGGCCTTGTCGGCGGTGGCACTGCGCCGTGGGTCGACAACGATCAGCCTGGCGCCGGCCTTGACCCGGTCGAGCAGGCGCAGGAACAGGATCGGGTGGCAGTCGGCCATGTTGGCGCCGATCACCAGGAACACGTCGGCGTGCTCGAAGTCCTGGTAGCTGCCAGGTGGGCCGTCGGCGCCGAGCGACAGCTTGTAGCCGCTACCGGCACTGGCCATGCACAGGCGCGAGTTGGACTCGATGTGGCGGGTGCGGATAAAGCCTTTGGCCAACTTGTTGGCCAGGTACTGAGCCTCGAGCGACATCTGCCCCGACACGTACAGCGCCACGGCGTCGGGGCCGTGCTGGTCGATGATGCCGCGCAGGCGTTTGCCGGCATCGGCGATGGCCTGGTCCATGCCGGTGCGCGCCGGCGGCTGGCTGCGCTGCTGGCGCACATAGGCGTCTTCCAGGCGGCCGGCGGCGGTCAGCGGCACGTGCGCGGTGAGGCCTTTGGTGCACAGCCGGCCGAAGTTGCTGGGGTGCTGCTTGTCGCCGCTGACCTTGACGACCTTGCCATCGGCAACGCTCATGACGATGCCGCAGCCAACGCCGCAGTAAGGGCAGACGCTGCGTACTTCGCTGTTGGCCATGGGCGGGCTCCTGTGGGAAACGCAAAAAGGCGCCGGCTGCCCGGCTTGCAGAAGCAAGCGGGGCAACACGGCGCCTTTGTCGTGAAGTTTTATGGGCTGTCGACGTTGATAGCCCGGGATGAAGGTAGATCAGCAATTTATGGGCCAGCTATACCGGCCCTTTCGCGGGCACGCCCGCTCCCACAGGGCTATCGCAAGGCCTGAGGGGCGTGCCGTACCTGTGGGAGCGGGCGTGCCCGCGAAGAGGCCGGCACAGGCTACGCACCATGCGGTGGCAACCCGGTACCCGCTGGCGCTATGCTGGGGCAAATTCCAGCATGAGCAACTACCCTCCCCCCATGTCCCAGGTGATTCTCAAGACCCCCGCCCAACTCGACCTGATGCGCCGCGCCGGCCAGCTGCTGGCCCAGGTGTTCGCCGACCTCGACAGCTTCATCGGCCCCGGCGTGACCACCATGCAGATCAACGACCGCGCCGAAGCGTTCATCGTCGACACGCTCAAGGCGCGGCCAGCGAGCAAGGGCCAGTACGGCTTCCCCTATTCCCTCAACACCTCGGTGGACCACGTGGTGTGCCACGGCATGCCCAAGGTCGATGAAGTACTCAAGGAAGGCTCGATCATCAACGTCGACATCACCCTGGAACAGGGCGGCTACATTGCCGACTCCTCGAAGATGTACAGCATCGGCAAGATCAGCGATGAAGCCCGGCGGTTGGTCGACACCACCTACGATGCGCTGTGGAAGGGCATCGAGCAGGTGCGGCCCGGGGCCACGTTGGGCGATATCGGCCACGCCGTCCAGGCCCATGCCGAGGCGGCGGGCTACAGCGTAGTACGCGAGTATTGCGGCCATGGTATCGGCCAGCAGATGCATGAAGGGCCTGAAGTCCTGCACATTGGCCAGCGTGGCATGGGCATGAAGCTGAAACCGGGGATGGTGTTTACCATTGAGCCGATGATCAACCAGGGTGGACGCGGAACGCGCACGTTGAAAGATGGCTGGACGGTGATTACCCGCGACCACAGCCTGTCGGCGCAGTGGGAGCATACCGTGGCGGTGACCGAGGACGGGTTTGAGGTGCTGACCCTACGGGAAGAAGAGCGCCGAAGCTGAAACCGCAGACACAAAAAAAGCGACCCTAAGGTCGCTTTCTTTGTTACTTCCGGGTGTTCAGTGGGCCCTGGAAGTGGAATATGGCGCAGCGGACGGGACTCGAACCCGCGACCCCCGGCGTGACAGGCCGGTATTCTAACCGACTGAACTACCGCTGCGCTATACATCGAGTGGTGGGTGATGACGGGATCGAACCGCCGACCCTCTGCTTGTAAGGCAGATGCTCTCCCGGCTGAGCTAATCACCCATGTCTCTCGGTGTGGCGCGCATTCTACGGGCGACTTGGCGCTCTGGCAAGCACTTATCGAAGTTTTTTCACACTTCGCTCAAACAGCAAATTTCAGGCACAAAAAAAGCGACCCTAAGGTCGCTTTCTTTGTTACTTCCGGGTGTTCAGTGGGCCCTGGAAGTGGAATATGGCGCAGCGGACGGGACTCGAACCCGCGACCCCCGGCGTGACAGGCCGGTATTC
>NZ_JAFBKA010000050.1:0-31080 GCF_022760795.1 Pseudomonas sp. BP01 | reverse complement strand
CCATGATCAAACTCTTCAGTTCAATACTGCTTGGGTTTTTAAGAAACCCTAAACTTGGCTCAGCAATCTCAAATGACTATGTGATTTCTCGCATGGTCACTTGTGATGCTGATAATCTTTTTGACTACCAGTCCATACTCACAAGCACCCACACGAATTGCTTGATTCGATTTGTTAAAGAGCGTTTGGTTAAGAGCTTTTCATCTCAACCGAGGCGCGCATTCTACGCTTTCCTCAGAGCCTGTCAAGCGTTTATTTTGAAGTTTTTTGCGAGAAACTCGTTTAGCTTCAAACACTTGGCTCGCTGCGATCTCTCGTAGCGGGAGGCGAATCATACAGCGTTTAGAAGCGCTGTCAACCACCATTTCAACCGCTTGCGATCTTTCGATCGTAGCCCTTTCAGCATCACCTTAACTACTTAACTCATTGAATCTCAAAGAGTTTGTCGTTCCGATGTCGCTGGAAGTGGGGCGCATTATAAGGGGATTCGGAGGGGCGTCAACCTTTAATTTCAAGAAACTGAAATATAAGCGGGAAACACAGTGGAAAGGCCACCAGGGGCCCGCCACAACTCATTCTGCACCTGTGAGATCGAGCGCCAGAGGAACAAAGGCGGGCACCTTTCACAGCCAATGCTATCCCGAGACGGGCCCTGGCAGCCCAACCCCGCGCTCAAACCGCCCTACCCTGCTTCCTGCCAACCCTCGAAAGCCCTCGCCCAACAGCAGGAACCCTCAGCACCATTAGCACAGCACCAATAAACGCATAGACAGCCCACTCCCTCAAATCCGAGCGCACAATCCACAAAAAGTGCAGCAACCCCAGCCCAAGAACCAGATACACCAACCTGTGCAGCTTCTTCCACCGCACCCCCAGCCGCCGCTGGCTATACCGATTCGAGGTAGCCGCCAAGGCCAGCAAGCACAGGAACCCAAGCGCACCCACAATAATGTAAGGCCGCTTGCGCAGCTCCACCGCCAACTGCCCCCAATCCAGCCCAAGAATAAAGAACAGGTAACAGAGGATGTGCAGCACTATGTAAGCAAACACCCACAACCCCAGCTGCCGACGCACCACGATCCACCCCGACCAGCCCGTCACCTTCTGCAGTGGCGTCATGCTCAAGGTCACCAACAGGAAGGTAAGTGCTCCAAGCCCAAGGCGATCCATCATGATCTTCCCGGGGTCAGGCCCCAGCAGGTTCATCGCCGCCTCATACAGCCACCACGCCGGGAACAGGCATCCCACGATGAAGATGGCGAGGCGAAACCAGGGGTACCGCATCAATAATTCTTCCGCAGATCAAGCCCGGTATACAGCGACGCCACTTCATCAGCGTAACCATTGAACATCTGCGTCTCTCGCACATTGGGGCTGAACAACCCGCTGGGCAAACGGCGTTCGCGCGCCTGGCTCCAGCGCGGGTGATCGACCGTCGGGTTCACGTTGGCATAGAAACCATATTCATCCGGCGCCAGCCCTTCCCACGTAGTGCCGGGCTGTTCAGCCACCAGGCTGATGCGCACGATCGACTTGATGCTCTTGAAGCCATACTTCCACGGCACCACCAGGCGCAACGGTGCGCCATTCTGATTGGGCAGTTCGCGGCCATACATGCCTACCGCCAGGATCGCCAGCGGGTGCATTGCCTCGTCCAGGCGCAGCCCTTCTCTATAAGGCCAGTCGATCAAGGCGAACCCTGAGCGCTGCCCAGGCATATGCTGTGGATCTTTCAACGTTTCGAAGCGCACATAGCGCGCCCTGGAAGTCGGTTCGACCTGCTTGAGTACCTGCGCCAGCGGGAACCCCAGCCACGGAATGACCATCGACCATGCCTCTACGCAACGCAGCCGATAGACCCGCTCTTCAAGCTGATAGGGCTTGACGAAGTCTTCCAGTGCATAGCGCCCGGGCTTGCCAACCTCACCATCCACCACGATCGACCACGGTTCGGTCTCCAGGCTGTCGCCATTGGCTGCCGGGTCGCCCTTGTCAGGCCCGAACTCATAGAAGTTGTTGTAGTGGGTGGCATCCTTGAACGGCGTGATCGCCTCGTCCTTCACCGTCACCGCCTGCCAGTGCGTGGCAGCGAGCTTGTCAGTGAACCAGGCCGGTGCGGCACCCGCCTGCACATCCGCATAACGCGAAACTTCAGCAGCGCCCGCCCTGCCCGGCAATGCGCCCAGCGCCAGACCGGCCAATGAGCCACCCAGCAGGGTACGACGAGAAAGGTAGATGCCTTCGGGTGTGATCTCCGACGCCTTGCACTCGGAAGACCTGGGAAGCTTGATGAGCATGGGCGGCTCCATAGCACTGGATAACGGATGTACCAGTAAGACTATGGAGCCGGAGGGTTATTCCAGCGTTAAGCAATTTTTACGCTTTGCGCCGGCGCGCCTTCAACAGGAACTGGATCGGCCCCGACGCCGCATAAGCGAGGAAGATCAGCAGCAGGATGCGCGGCGGGTCGCTGAACACGACGGCAAACACCAGCACCACGGCAAGGATGGCCACGAATGGCACGCGGCCCTTGAGGTCCAGCTCCTTGAAGCTGTTGTACTTGATGTTACTGACCATCAGCATGCCGGCAGCAGCCACCAGCAGCGCCACCAGGAACGACAGCTTGGAGCCCTGAATACCGTAATCGCTGAACGCCCACACGGTACCCGCCACCACGCCGGCAGCAGCCGGGCTGGCCAGGCCGATGAAGTAGCGCTTGTCGGCGGTACCGACCTGGGTATTGAAGCGTGCCAGGCGCAGCGCGGCACCGGCCACATAGATGAAGGCGACCATCCAGCCGACCTTGCCCATGTCACCCAGCGCCCAGCCAAAGGCCAGCAACGCAGGGGCCACGCCGAAGGCGACCATATCCGACAGCGAGTCGTACTCGGCACCGAAGGCACTCTGGGTATTGGTCATGCGCGCAACGCGGCCGTCCAGGCCGTCGAGCACCATGGCCACGAAAATGGCGATGGCGGCAAAAGCGAAATACTTGCTCGCCTCGCGCGGGTCACCGGCACTCAGGGCGCTCTGTGCGCTCATCGAGCTGATAATGGAATAGAAGCCGGCAAACAGGTTGGCGGTGGTAAACAGGTTGGGCAGCAGGTAGATGCCGCGGTGGCGCACCTTGCGGCCTTCGGCGTCGTGCCCTTCTTCAATGTGCTCATCGATAGGTAGCAGGCTTTCGGCGTCGGAGGGCTTGTTCGGCTCTTCGGGACGTTCGCTCATAAAGGGTACCTTGCAACAGGATGGAAAATGTTCGACACGGGCCCGCGAAACAGGTTCTGACAGCAGGCCACTGGTCTGCTTTATACCAGAAGCGGGCTGCCAGAACGAAAAAACGCGGCCGAAGCCGCGTTTTTCATCTTTCGATAAGACTTAGTTCTTGGTCTTGTCGACGATTTTGTTAGCCGAGATCCACGGCATCATCGAGCGCAGTTGCTCGCCGATGATTTCGA
Source organism: Pseudomonas sp. BP01 (assembly GCF_022760795.1). Lineage (NCBI taxonomy): Bacteria > Pseudomonadati > Pseudomonadota > Gammaproteobacteria > Pseudomonadales > Pseudomonadaceae > Pseudomonas > Pseudomonas sp. BP01. The sequence continues at coordinate 27,622 of NZ_JAFBKA010000050.1, read as the reverse complement.
TGCCGTGAGCGGCGTTGTTGCGGCGCTTGGCGGTCATCGATGGGTAGTTGGTAGCACCTTCGGAGATGAACATCTTCGCGTACTCGCCGTCCTGGATGCGCTTCAGAGCGTTGCGCATGGCCTTGCGGGATTCTTCGTTGATGACTTCCGGGCCGGTAACGTACTCACCGTATTCGGCGTTGTTGGAGATCGAGTAGTTCATGTTGGCGATGCCGCCTTCGTACATGAGGTCAACGATCAGCTTCAGTTCGTGCAGGCACTCGAAGTAGGCCATTTCCGGCGCGTAGCCAGCTTCGACCAGGGTTTCGAAACCGGCCTTGACCAGTTCAACGGTACCGCCGCACAGAACAGCCTGCTCACCGAACAGGTCGGTTTCGGTTTCGTCCTTGAAGGTGGTTTCGATGATGCCGGTACGGCCGCCACCAACGCCCGAAGCGTAGGACAGGGCAACGTTCTTGGCATTGCCCGAAGCGTCCTGGTAGATAGCGATCAGGTCAGGGATGCCGCCGCCTTTGACGAACTCGGAGCGAACGGTGTGGCCCGGGGCCTTCGGCGCGATCATGATCACGTCGAGGTCGGCACGCGGAACAACCTGGTTGTAGTGGATCGAGAAGCCGTGGGAGAAGGCCAGGGTAGCGCCCTTCTTGATGTTCGGCTCGATCTCGTTCTTGTACAGAGCGCCCTGGAACTCGTCCGGGGTCAGGATCATGACCAGGTCAGCCGCAGCGACAGCGGTAGCAACGTCGGCAACTTTCAGGCCGTGGGCTTCAGCCTTGGCAACGGTAGCCGAACCTTTACGCAGACCGACGGTAACGTCTACACCGGAGTCTTTCAGGTTGCACGCTTGGGCGTGGCCCTGGGAACCGTAACCGATGATGGCGACTTTCTTGCCCTGGATGATGGAAAGGTCGCAGTCTTTATCGTAGAAAACTTTCATGAAATACCCCTGGTTATATCTCGGCCCCTGCGGAGCCATCGCTAATTTTTGAATTTAGATGCTGAGCACTTTGTCGCCACGGGCAATGCCGGTAACGCCGCTGCGCACGGTTTCGAGAATCGATGCAGTGCCGATCGCCTGGATGAAGCTGTCCAGTTTGTCGCTGGTGCCGCTCAGCTGCACGGTGTACACGCTGGCGGTCACGTCGACGATCTGGCCACGGAAGATATCCGTGGTGCGCTTGATCTCGGCGCGCTGGGCACCGGTGGCCTTGACCTTGACCAGCATCAGTTCACGCTCGATGTGAGCGCTTTCCGACAGGTCGACAAGCTTGACCACTTCGACCAGCTTGTTCAGGTTCTTGGTGATCTGTTCGATCACTTCGTCATGGCCAACGGTGGTCAGCGTCAGACGCGACAGGGTCGGGTCTTCGGTCGGCGCCACGGTCAGGCTTTCAATGTTGTAGTTGCGCTGGGAGAACAGGCCGACCACACGGGACAACGCACCTGGTTCGTTTTCCAGCAGCAGGGAAATGATATGCCGCATATCAGGTACGCTCCGTCTTGCTCAGCCACATGTCACGCATCGAGCCATCCTTGATCTGCATCGGATAGACGTGCTCGCTGCGGTCAACCGCGATGTCGATGAACACCAGACGGTCCTTCATCGCAAACGCTTCTTCCAGCTTCGGCTTGAGGTCCTTCAGGCTGGTGATGCGGATACCCACATGGCCATAGGCCTCGGCCAGCTTGATGAAGTCAGGCAGCGACTCGACGTACGAGTGCGAGTGACGACCGTTGTAGGCCATGTCCTGCCACTGACGAACCATGCCCAACACACCGTTGTTCAGGTTGACGATTTTCACCGGCAAGCCGTACTGCATGCAGGTGGACAGCTCCTGGATGTTCATCTGGATGCTGCCTTCGCCGGTCACGCAGGCAACGTCCTGGTCCGGGAAGTTGAGCTTCACGCCCATCGCCGCCGGGAAGCCGAAGCCCATGGTGCCCAGGCCACCGGAGTTGATCCAGCGGTTCGGCTTGTTGAAGCGGTAGTACTGCGCCGCGAACATCTGGTGCTGGCCCACGTCGGAGGTGACAAAGGCATCGCCATGGGTCACTTCGCACAGGGTCTCGATGACTTTCTGCGGTTTGATGACATTGCCGTCGCCCTTGTCGTAAGGGAACAGTTCGCCATCGCCACGCCATTCGTCAATCTGCTTCCACCAGGCATCCAGCGCCGCCTTGTCAGGCTGCTCGCCGATTTCCTTGAGGATGCCGAGCATTTCGCTGAGCACGCTGTCGACCGGGCCGACGATTGGCACGTCAGCCTTGATCATCTTGGAGATCGACGCCGGGTCGATGTCGATGTGGATGATCTTGGCGTTCGGGCAGAACTTGGCCGGGCCGTTGACCACGCGGTCGTCAAAGCGTGCGCCCACAGCGAGGATCACGTCGGCATTGTGCATGGCCATGTTGGCGGTGTAGCTGCCGTGCATGCCGAGCATGCCGAGGAACTGGCGGTCGGTACCCGGGAAGCCACCCAGGCCCATCAGGGTATTGGTGACTGGCAGGTTAAGCGACTTGGCGATTTCGGTCAGCGCTTCGGAGCCACCGCCGAGAATCACACCGCCACCGGAGTAGACGATCGGGCGTTTGGCAGCCAGGAGCATCTCGGCGGCCTTGCGGATCTGGCCGGAATGGCCACGGACCGCCGGGCTGTAGGAGCGCAGCTTGACCTTTTTCGGGTAGACGTATTCGAACTTCTCGGCCGGGTTGGTCATATCTTTTGGAATGTCGACCACGACCGGACCTGGGCGACCGGATTGCGCCAGGTAGAAGGCTTTTTTCAGGACTTCCGGGATCTCGGTCGGGTTCTTGATCATGAAGCTGTGCTTCACGATCGGCCGCGAGATACCAATCATGTCGGTTTCCTGGAAGGCATCGGTACCCACCATGGTGCTAGGCACCTGGCCGGACAGGATGACCATCGGAATCGAATCCATGTAGGCGGTGGCAATGCCGGTAATGGCATTGGTCGCGCCCGGGCCGGAGGTTACCAGCACCACACCGGCCTTGCCGGTGGCGCGGGCGTAGCCGTCCGCCATATGGGTTGCCGCCTGCTCGTGACGAACCAGGATGTGTTCCACTTCCGGTTCTTTGAACAGCGCGTCGTAAACATGCAGGAGAGCACCACCAGGGTACCCGTAGATGTGCTTAACGCCTTCGTCACGCAAAAAGCGGACGACCATCTCAGCGCCAGATAAAAGCTCCACGTTGTTCACCTCTAAAACGCCAGAATACCGTCCCTAGTGGACGGGTCTTAATAGGTTTACTGCCAAGCAGAGCATGAGCGAAAACGTCAGCACTGACTGAGCAAGTATTGGGAGCACCCCAGAGTGTTGCGGGGTTTTCCCACCCAGCGCGAGGTAACGCGTTGCGGGGTGTAACAGGTCGGCGCGGGTGTGCGCCTCATGATCTGCTTAGCGGGTCTGCTTCTGGCAGTCCCTCTACAGCGGAAGTTGGATTCTTGTGATTCGGCGCCAACATGTCAAGAAAAATTATTGCCAATTTTTCCCCAAGATGAATTCCTGCCACCACTAAAAATCGCTTCAGCAGCAGAATAAATAAGATTTCCACAAAAAAGGGCCACAATCTGCGGCCCTTGAAGGAAAAACTGAAGAAATCAGGCGGAAGGAGCGATCAATTGGTCAAATGCTGCCAACAGCCGGCGCAGCTCACGACTTTGCTCCGGCCGGTCGGTAAACACGGTCTCGGCCATGACCAGGATGCTGGAGGCATTGGGCAGCGGATGGCCCAGCTCGATGATGATCTTCATGCGCGGCAGGAAGATCCATTGCAGCCACTGCTCGAAACTTAGGGTATCGACAGCGAACGGCACGGTACTGGCCAGCGCCTCGTCGCTGGGTGGCTCGTCATCCCACCACCCTTGCACCACCAGTTCACGTTCAATCAGCAAAAGGTGGTCGGCAATGTCCAGAATGCGTTGTTCGATCATCACGAATTGACCCGCGCCTTCTGCCGGGCCAGTGCTGCGCCAGCGCTGTCACCTTGCTTTTCACGGGCCTGGGCGATGGTGTTCCACAGCTCGGCCTGCAGGCTTGGGCGGCCGTTGGCGTAAGTCAGGGCGCGACGCGCCAGCTGCTCGGCCTGCGCCGCATCACCTTGCGACAGGCGCACCTGGGCCAGGCGGTACAGCACTTGCGGCTCGCGCGGGGCAATGCGCTGGGCACGCTCCAGGCTCGAAGCCGCCCCGTTGAAGTCACCACTGCCCTGCTGGGATTGCGCGGTGGTCAGCAGTGCCAGCACCGGGCCGTCCAGCTGCTCGTCGGCCGACAGACCACCCGCAGCGGTGTTGCTGCGCGGAATACCCGTTGGCGCACTGGTACTTGGCGGGGTGCTGCTCATGGCCGCGATGTCGAACGGCTCGTCGGCGATCGGGTTCGGGTTTGTGGTCATCGGCGCCGAACTGGCCGGGCCTGGGGTAATCGGGCCCGGCGTGATTGGCGAGGTGCTGATCGGCGCTGCGCCGTTGGCAGCCGGGAACGTCTGGATGCCTGAAGCGCCAGCGCCCTGCGGAATCATCACGGTGACGCCGGAGTCTTCGGGCAACGTCTGCGCTTGCGCGGTGCCCGTGTTATAGCCACCCGCCGAGCGGTTAGCCGTCACGCGCTCGCTGTTGGACACGCGGGTGCTCGAATCGACCACCGGTATATTGCCGCGCGGGACGCTGGAGCACCCCTGGAGCACAGCCAACGCCGTCACGGCAGGAAACAGCCACTTGTTCACGTCACACCTCATCAATGCAGCCTGTGCTTAATTCATCCAGCCTTTGACCCAGTCCATGACTGATTCTGCAGGATTCTGCTCGCCGCCACAGGTCGCGCCGGCGGGCGGTTCACTCCCGCGAATATACGGCATCTGCACCGCTCCCGGACAGCTGCCATCAGACCCATGGCCACTGTAAGGGTCGATCCAGGCCTGCACCACGTTGTCCGGCTGCGGCATGTCCAGCGGCAGCGGGTCGGCCTTCTTCATAAAGCTGGTCCACACCTGCAGGGCACCGGTGGCACCTGTGAAGGGTGTTTTGCCGTTATCGTCACGGCCCATCCACACCACGGCCAGCAGGTCCTGGCTGAAGCCGGAGAACCAGCTGTCGCGCGAGTCGTTACTGGTACCAGTCTTGCCCGCCAGGGTCAGCGAGCGCGGCAAGGTGTTGTACACCGAGCGCCCGGTACCTTCGCGCATGACCCGCTGCATGGCGTTCTGCACCAGGTAGATGGCCCCCGGGTCGAAGGTTTGCTGGATCTGGAACGGGTAGCGCTTGAGCGGTTCGCCCTCGGCAGTCAGCACACTGCGGATACCACGCATCGGGGTGTTGAAACCGCCGTTGGCGATGGTCTGGTACATGGTTGCAACCTGCATCGGCGACATGCCGCCAGCACCCAGCAACATGGCCGGGAAGGCTGGCCAGTCGACATTCACCCCCAGCCGGCCAATGGTCTTGATCACATTGGGCACGCCCACTTCCAGGCCAAGCTTGGCGGTAGACAGGTTGTACGAGTTGGCAAGCCCCTGGTACAGGTAGATGGTGCCATGCGGTCGACGGTCATAGTTTTGTGGGCGCCAGACCTGGCCATCGGCACCCTTGACCGAAAATGGCTCATCCTGCACCCAGGTGGTCAGGGTGTACTTGCTCGGCTGCTCCAGCGCAGTCAGGTACACCGACGGCTTGACCAGCGAGCCGATCGGCCGCACCGCGTCGATGGCCCGGTTGAAACCGGCGAAGCCTGCCTGGCGGCTACCGATCAGCGCCTGTACCTCACCGGTTTCCGGGTTGGTCACGACCATTGCCGATTCCACCTCGTCAGCACCCTTGCGCCCTGCCAGGCGCTTGAAGGTCTCGCTCATCGAGGTTTCGGCCTTCATCTGCAGGATCGGGTCAAAGCTGGTGAAAATACGCAGGCCTTCTTCGGTCAAGTCTTCGTCGCGGTAGTCCTGGCGCAGCTGACGCTTGACCAGGTCGAGGAAGGCCGGGAACGAGCTGTCGGCCAGGCTGCCGCGCTTGGTCACGCCCAACGGCATCTTCTTCGCCGCATCGACTTCCGCCTGGCTCGCCACGCCCTGCTCGGCCACCAGGTCGAGCACCAGGTTGCGGCGGGCCAGGGCGCGGTCAGGGTAACGCCGCGGATTGTAGTAGGATGGCCCCTTGACCATGCCCACCAGCAAGGCGATCTGATGCAGCTTCAGCTCCGAAAGCGGCTGGCTGAAGAAGAACTGGCTGGCCAGGCCGAAGCCGTGAACGGCACGCTGGCCATCCTGACCGACAAACACCTCGTTGAGGTAGGCCTCGAGAATCTCGCGCTTGTCGTAGTGCAACTCAAGCAGCATGGCCATCATCGCTTCGGTCAGCTTGCGGCTAAGGCTGCGTTCGCTGCTGAGGTAGAAGTTCTTCACCAGCTGCTGAGTCAGGGTACTCCCCCCCTGGCGCATCGAACCGGACGAGGTGTTGACCCACATTGCCCGGGCGATCGACTTGGGCGACACGCCGTAGTGGCTGTAGAAGTCGCGGTCTTCGGTCGCCACCAAGGTTTCGAGCAGGTATTTGGGCACCTGGTCGATCTTGATCAGGATGCGGTCTTCGAGGTTCTTCGGGTAGATGCCGCCGATCATCAGCGGCTCCAGCCGCACCACGTCGAGCGCCTTGCCGTTGGCAGCAGAAAGGCCCGCCACGTAATCGCCGGAGAAGCGCACGCGCACAAACTGCGCCGGCTCCATGCCCTCGTAGAACTGGAAGCCACGGGTATTGAGGTCGACGGTGTTGCCGTTGACGGCCGCCGCACCCGGGCCGTTGGCCGCGCTTTCACGCCGGTAGCCGAGCGCGTCGAGTTCGGTAAGGAAGTCATTCTTGCTCAGTTTCTGACCAGTGAAGAGTTCCAGCGGCCGGGCATACACCTTGGCCGGGATGGTCCAGCGCTTGCCGGAGAACTTCTCCTGCACAACGGCATCAAGGTAAACCGCGAAGCCGGCAACGATCACCAGGCCTACCAGGCTGAGCTTCAAAGCCCAGCCCAGCCAGGCGCGGGAGCGGCCGGTCGGGCGTTTCTGAGGGGTACGGGGATTTCGGGTTCGGGTCATGGCGGCGGATTATACGCACTTTATAAAGGCTGGGCAGACGGCCCAGCGGTAGGCAGGGACGGCACCATTGACCATAATGGCGCATTCGAATTCCCTGCCCCCGGAAGGATTTCCCGTGAGCCAAGCCCTTATCACTGCGCTGCAGAACCCTGCCCTGTACCCTCACCCCGTGGATGGGTTCCAGCTCATCGAGACGCATATCTCCTGGGTGCTGCTGACCGGCGAGTACGCCTACAAGATCAAGAAACCGATGAACTTCGGCTTTCTCGACTTCACCGAACTGGGCCAGCGCCAGCATTTCTGTAACGAAGAGTTGCGCCTGAACCAGCGCCTGACCGACGGCCTGTACCTGGAGGTATTGCCCGTTACCGGCAGCGTCGAAGCGCCGCAGATCGGCGGCGAAGGCGAGGCCATCGAATACGCGCTGAAGATGCGCCAGTTCCCCCAGGGGCAGATGCTCAGCACCCTGCAGGCCAATGGCGAGCTGAATGCCGCGCACATCGACCAGATGGCCCGGCAAATCGCCGAGTTCCACCTGCAGACCCCAAAGGTATCTGCCGAGCAGCCCTACGGCTCGCCTGAAAGCGTCATGGCCCCGGTCGAGCAGAACTTCGAGCAGATCCGCCCATTCCTCAGCGACAAGGCCGACCTGCTGCAACTGGACAACCTGCAGGCTTGGGCGCGGAGCAGTTTCGAGCGGCTGCAAGGCCTGTTCGCCTCGCGCAAGGCCAATGGCTTCACCCGCGAGTGCCATGGTGACATCCACCTGGGCAACGCTACCCTGATCAACGGCCAGGTGGTGATCTTCGACTGCATCGAGTTCAACGAGCCGTTCCGCATGACCGATGTGTGGGCCGACACCGGTTTCCTCGCCATGGACCTGGAAGATCGGGGCCTCAAGTGCCTGGCACGACGCTTCATCAGCCAGTACCTGGAGCTGACCGGCGATTACGAAGGCCTGGAAGTGCTCAACTTCTACAAAGCCTATCGCGCCCTGGTACGGGCCAAGGTCGCGCTGTTCAGCATGCCGGCCAACGCCGACGGCGTGCAGCGGGCCACCACCCTGCGCACCTACCGCAACTACGCCAACCTGGCCGAAAGCTACAGCGCCATCCCTTCGCGGCTGCTGGCCATCACCCATGGTGTCTCGGCAGTGGGCAAGAGCCACGTGGCAATGCGCCTGGTCGAGGCCTTGGGCGCCATTCGTGTGCGCTCCGACGTCGAGCGCAAGCGCCTGTTCGGCGAACAGCCGCAAGACAACGCCGGCCAACTGACTACCGGCATTTATGACCTGGATGCCAATGCCGCCACTTACCAACGCTTGCACGAAGTGGCAGCAACCGTTTTGCGCGCCGGCTTTCCGGTGGTGCTGGATGCCACCTACCTCAAGCATGAACAGCGCCAGGCGGCAGCAGACGTTGCCAGCCAGACCGGTGTACCGTTCCTGATCCTTGACTGCCACGCACCCGAGGCAGTCATTGCCAGCTGGCTGGAACAGCGTCAGGCCGAAAACACCGACCCTTCGGATGCCACCTTGGACGTGGTCAAGGCCCAGCAGGCCAGCCGTGAAGCCCTGGATGCGCAGGAGCTGGTGCAGAGCACCCGGGTCGACACCCAGGACGCTGGCAGCATGGACCAGGTGATCGAGCAGATTCGCCAGCGTTTGCCAGGCCTGTAAGTTCATCGTTTTCCTGTTCTGGCCCCTTCGCGGGTAAACCCGCTCCCACAGGTACTACGCCAACCTTGAGGCTTGTAGAGCACCTTGTGGGAGCGGGCTCACCCGCGAAGAGGCCGGCACAGGTCCCGACAGCTCATCGCCCCGATGGCAAAAGGCCGCGCATTTCCTAACCCCCGCTACACTCCTCTCTGACCTGCTCGCGATTTATCCTCCAATCCACGTTCAGCCATCGCAAGGAGGCTCGATGAACGATGAATTGCAGCACCTGAAGAACCTTGGCAAGACCTCTGCGCAGTGGCTGCATGCCGCCGGCATCCACAGTGCATCGGACCTGCGTCGCCTGGGTGCGGTGGGTGCATACCAGGCCGTAAAGACACGAGGGTTCCGCGCTTCCAAGGTGCTGTTGTACGCCATTGAAGGCGCCCTGCTGGACATGCACTGGAACGATCTGCCGCTCGAACGCAAAGAAGCGCTCAATCAACAACTGGACGCGAAAAACCCTACGCAAAAAAATCCAAAATAATTGTGGAAAGGGGATTGACTACGAAATGAGAATCGTTATGATTATCACAACTGGTCGCGAGACTGGTTGGATAACCTAAGAGCCCCTGGTTCGGACTCTCAGATTATCTCCTCATCAGGCTAATCACGGTTATTGACCCGGCTCTTTGCCGGGTCTTTTTTTGCCTGTGGTTTTTGTGCCGCCTGGCTTGGCCTTACTACCGTGCACACTACTGGCGAAACTGCGCGCAGTAATCCTGCGCCGGCGTCGCCGCCGTGTACCACACGTAATCAGCCTCGCCTGGCTCAACCTGCTCGCCCACCTCGGCCAGCAGCAATACCTTGCTCTCCCCCGACGCCCCCAGATCAGCCAGGTGCAAGGGTATGCCCAAGTCCTTGCGCACGTGATAGGCCCCGGCAAACAGCAGTGCCGGCTGCGGCGCCGACAGCAAACGCTCGGCCATGCGCCGGTCGCGCTGCTGCTGCACGGCCAGCATCGCCGGCAACTGGCTTTCCGGCAGCATCCCACAATGCCCGGCGCGTACCTGCTCCAGCAAAGCAGCCTTTACCGCCGGTGCATTGGACCTTTCGCCGCTCAGCGAGGCTGGCTGCCGATAGGCCTGGCGCATCTCGCCAGGCGACAGGTTGGCCGCCAGCAGTGGTACTCGCTGCTGCAAGGCCTCACGCACGATCGGCCCGTACAGTTGCCAATCCCACCCCTCCTGCCAGGCCAGCGCCTTGGGCAAGTCTGCCGGTAGGGGCTGGCCCTGAACCTTGTCGACCAGCGGTTGCTGCTCAGGCTGCAGCATCTCCAGCAAAAGGCTGCCTTGCACGCGCTGCCCCTGCAACGCGCGCAGCAGCCAAAGTTGCAGCGCGTGATGGTCCGGGTTGTCGTGTTTTTCGCCCACCAGCACACGGGGGGCGCCCGCCAGGCGTTGCACCAGTTGCTCAGGGCTGATCGCCTGGCCACCGGCAAGGTCGATGATGTGCCCCAACTCGGCATGCGTACGCCCCTCACTGCCCTGCCAAGCGGGCAACGGCGGCAGGCTGGCCTGGCAGCCACCCAGTGCCAACACCAGGCAAAGCGAGAAACCGGACAGCAGCGGATGACGCATCGGCAATGCCTCCTAGCGGGTGATGATCAGCGGATGCCCACGCTCCGGGTGCGCCTGCACCAGCACATCTATACCGTAGACTGCCCTCAACGCCGCGGGCGTTAGTACCTCTTCGGGCGAGGCAAACGCATGACTGCGCCCCTGTTCCAGCAACAGGATACGGTCACAGTAGCGCGCTGCCAGGTTCAGGTCATGCAGGATCACCAGCACCGCGGCGCCGCGGTCGGCAAAGCGGCGCACGGACTCCAGTGTGGTGTGCTGGTGCAGCGGGTCGAGCATCGAGGTCGGTTCGTCGAGCAGCAGCGTGGCCCCCTCCTCGCCCGGCCATAGCTGCGCCAGCACGCGGGCCAGGTGCACCCGCTGCCGCTCGCCCCCCGATAGCGCCAGGTAACTGCGCCCCACCAGGTGCCAGGCATCCACCGCCTGCAACGCCGCTTCGATAATTTGCGCATCGCGCTGCTGCCCGGTGCCATGCGGCATGCGCCCCATGCCCACCACCTCCTCGACCCGGAACGAGAAGCCCAGGCTAGACACCTGTGGCAACACGGCCAAGCGCTTGGCCCGCTCCTGCCCAGGCCAATCGGTGAGGGGCCGGCCCTGCAGCGTCACCCGCCCCCGGTCGGGCGCCAACTCGCCACACAACACACCCAGCAGGCTGCTCTTGCCGGCACCGTTGGGGCCGAGTACACCCACCACCTGCCCCGGGCTCAGCTGCAGGTGAACGTCGTGCAGCACCTCGTTGCTTCCCCGCCGCAGGTGCAGGCCTTCGACTTGCAACATCAGCTGCGCCCTCGTATCAGCAGGACCAGAAAGAACGGCGCACCGATAAAGGCCGTCACAATACCAATCGGCAACTCGGCAGGCGCCAGCAGCAGCCGCGCCGCCAGGTCGGCGAACAGCATCAGCACGCCCCCCGCCAGCAACGAGGCAGGTAGCACCACGCGGTGATCAGGCCCGGCCAGCAAGCGCACCAGGTGCGGCACCACCAGGCCGATGAAACCGATCAGCCCTGCGGCAGCCACTGCCGCACCTACGCCCAGCGCCGTGCAGAACACCAGCTCGCGCTTGAGCCGCTCCACGTCAACACCCAGGTGGCGCGCCTCCGACTCGCCCAGTAACAGGGCATTCAGCGCCTTGGCCCGGCGTGGCAGCCACACCGCTACCCCCGCTGCGACCAGCAGCAATGGCCACAGCCGTTCGTAGCTGGCACCGTTCAGGCTGCCAAGGTTCCAGAACGTCAGCGTGCGCAGGGTGGCGTCGTCGGCCAGGTAAGAAAACAGCCCGACGGCCGCGCCGCCCAGCGCAGTCATGGCCACGCCCGCCAGCAGCATGGTTGCGACGTTGGTCTGGCCATCGCGCCGCCCCAGACGGTAGACCAACGCGGTTACCCCAAGCCCCCCGACAAAAGCGCAGAACGACAGCAGATAGGGCGCGAAAGCCTCCGGCATGCCGCCAAACCAGGCACCACCGACAATGGCGACCGCGGCACCCATCGCCGCCCCAGCGGCAACCCCCACCAGCCCTGGATCGGCCAACGGGTTGCGAAACAGCCCCTGCATGGCCACGCCGGACAGCGCCAGCACCGCGCCCACCGCCAGCCCCAGCAAGGTACGCGGCAGGCGGATCTGGCCCAGGATCATCTCGGCCTGCTGCAGGCCGTCAGCCGCAATTGGCAGCCCCAGCAGGCGCAGGCCGGCGCGCAGGGTGTCGAACAGTGGCAGGCTGACCGGCCCCAGGGCCAGCGACAGCCACACCGCCAACAGGCACAGCAGGCTCAGGCAAACGAACAACGTGCGTGGCTGGACCCGCTGTTTCATTGTGCGAAGCTGGCCTGGGCTGCCGGGTAGAAGGTGGCTGCCAGCGACTGCAAGGTCGATGGCAGGCGTGGGCCAAGCCCGCCTACCAGCAGCGTCGGGTCCAGTGACACCAGGCGTTTCTCACGCACCGCCCGCGAGGCAGCCAGCGCGGGGTTTTCTTTCAACAGCGCCTGCAAGGCCTGCTCATCGGCCAGCGCCCGGTCGGAAAACACGATCACGTCCGGGTCCAACGCCGCCAAGGCTTCGTTGGAGAAGTTCTTGTAGCCTTGATGTTCTGCCAGGTTGTGCCCACCTGCCTGACCCAGCAGCCAGTCACCCGCCGTGCCCTGCCCGGCGATCAGCGGCTTGGCCCCGGCATGGCCGACCAGCAGTAGCACCCCAGGTGCCTTTTGCCCGGCCTGGGCCTGCTTGACCTTGGCCTGCACAGCCTCGATTTGCTGGTGGTAACCCGCCGCCAACCCCGCAGCCTGCGGCTCTGAGCCCAGCAACTGCCCCAAATGCTTGAGGTTTTCATCCACCGCCGCCAGTTCGGCCTTGCTGGAGAACAACTCCACCTGCACACCGGCCTTGCGGATTTGCGCGAGTACCGGCGGCGGGCCCATTTCCTCAGTGCCCACCAGTACATCCGGGCGCAGGCTGAGAATGCCTTCAGCCGACAACTGCCGCTGGTAGCCCACGCTGGGCAGTGATTTCAGCGATGCCGGGTGCTGGCTGGTGGTGTCTACACCGACAAGCCGCGCTTCACCGCCCAGTGCCGTTATCCACTCACTCAGGGCACCACCCGCGCTGACCCAGCGTTGCGGCAACTCGGCCGCCAAGGGCTGGGTGGAAAGCACAAGGCTTGCGCACAGGGCGAGCACGGCGACTGGACGGCGCATCATCGGGTTCCTTCTGAAGGCGAGCCACGCGCCTTGTGGCGGGCGGCAGAACTGCGCACCATAGGTAGGCAGGCGCAGCGAATGCGGGCAATTTGATAATTATTCGCATTGACGCGTCAAGTCATCATCTGTTTCATGAGTCGTCCTTGCCATGCACTTGCTCTGTACCTCCCACGCCCTGGCCGAAGGCCACAGCCGCGCCTTCAGCGTAGACGGCCTCGAACTGTTCGGCGTGCGCCGCCAGGGGCAGGTTTACCTCTACCGCAACCGTTGCCCACACCGCGGCATACCGCTGCACTGGGCGCAAGATGCATTTCTCGATGACAGCGCCAGCCTCATCCACTGCGCTCACCATGGCGCGCTGTTTTTGATTGAAAGCGGCGAGTGCGTAGCCGGGCCCTGCGAGGGTGAGCAACTGCTGGCCCTTGGCTGTCACGAAGACAGCCAAGGCATCTGGCTCACGGCGTAAGCAGCACCGGCAGGCGGCGATCAACTACAATGCCTTCGGCGTCCAGGCGGGTGCCGTAGGCCAGCACCTCCACGCCGTCCGCCGCCGCCGCACGCAGGGCCTGGGCATAGGCTGCGTCGATTTCCTCAGCTGGGCGTACCGCGTCGATGCCCGTCAGGTTCACGCAATACAACTGCACCGCACGCACGCCCTGGCGCGCCAACTTCGCCAGCTCGCGCAGGTGCTTGGCACCGCGCTGTGTCACCGCATCGGGGAAAGCTGCAACTGTGCTGTCGGGGTAGCCCAAGGTCACGCTCTTGACCTCGACGTACGCGGGGGCACCGTCGAACTCCAGGCGAAAGTCGATGCGGCTACTTTCCTCACCGTACGGCACTTCGCGCTTGAGCGCGGTGAACCCGGCCAGTTCGGCGATGATGCCGGCCCGCAATGCCTCTTCGACCAGCGCGTTGGCCCGCCCGGTATTCACACAGGCCAGCCGCCCCTGCGGGGTTTCGCTGATCTCCCAAGTGCCTGGCAGCTTGCGCTTGGGGTCGTTGGAGCGGCTGAACCACACCTGCCCGCCTTCACGCATGCAGTTGAGCATGGAGCCGGTGTTCGGGCAGTGAATGGTCAGTTGTTCACCGCTGGCCAGTTCGATGTCCGCCAGAAAGCGTTTGTAACGGCGCAGCAGGCGGCCCTGTTCGAGTGGAGGATAGAACTGCATCAGCCTTGCCAGCTCCGCAGGCCGCGGGCAATGCGCTGCACCGCCTCTTCCAGGCGCGGCAGGCTCTGGGTGTAGGCAAAGCGCACATGGTGCCCGGCCAGGTGGCGGCCGAAATCCAGGCCCGGCGTAAACGCCACGTGCTCGGTTTCCAGAAAGTGCCGGCAGAAGGCAAACGCATCACCGCCAAAGGCGCTGATGTCGGCATACAGGTAAAACGCCCCCTGCGGCTCGACGGCAATGCGGAAGCCCAATTCGCGCAAGGCGGGCAACAGATAGTCGCGACGGCGGGCGAACTCGGCCCGGCGTTCTTCGAAAATGGCCAGGCTCTCGGGCTGGAAGCAGGCCAGCGCGGCATGCTGGGCCATGCTCGGTGCACTGATGTACAGGTTCTGCGCCAGCTTCTCCAGGTCGGCAACTGCCCCAGGTGGGGCCACCAGCCAGCCAAGGCGCCAACCGGTCATGCCGTAATACTTGGAAAAACTATTCAGGACGAACGCCGAGTCGTCGACTTCCAGCACGCTTGGCGCGTCCATGCCATAAGTGAGGCCATGGTAGATCTCGTCCACCACCAGGTGGCCATGCCGCTCATGGGTGGCTTTGGCAAGGCTGGCCAACGCTTCGCGCCCCAGCACAGTACCGGTCGGGTTAGCCGGCGACGCGACCAGGGCACCGACGGTGTCCTTGTCCCAGTAACGCTCGACCAGGTCGGCGGTCAGCTGGTAATTCACCTCCGGGCCCACCGGTACCAGTTGCGCCCCACCCTCGACCAGCCGCAGGAAGTGGCGATTGCACGGGTAACCCGGGTCGGCCAGCAGCCAATGCTTGCCCGGGTCGACCAGCAGGCTGCTGGCCAGCAGCAGCGCGCCAGAACCACCTGGGGTAATCAGGATGCGCTGCGGGTCGATATTCAAGCCATAACGCTGGCCATAGAAGCCGGCAATCGCTTCACGCAGCGCCGGCAGGCCGCGTGCGGCGGTGTAGCGGGTGTGCCCGGCAGCCAGCGCGGCCTGGCCGGCGACGACGATCGGTGCGGCCGTGGTGAAGTCCGGCTCGCCGATTTCCAGGTGGATCACGTCGTGCCCGGCCGCCTGCAGCTCGTTGGCCCGGGCCAGCAACGCCATGACATGGAAGGGTTCGATGGCGCGGCTGCGCGCACTGTAGGGGTGGGCCATGACCTTCTCTCAATTGCGTCTAAACTGGAGATTCTACCTCTGCACGCCAACGAACGTACGGCTCGCGCCGATGTCAATAAGCAGGATCGGGCGGGGTAGCGCACCCCCGATCTATCTGGTAAGTTCGGCGGCTCGCAGTCGCAGGGCCGGCGGTCGCCGGGGATGGAGCATCCTGCGCATTGGATCAGATGAGTGAGAGGCGGTCTATTCATGTCCACCGTAGAAAAGCAAAAAACCGGTCAAACCATGTACGGTGTCGAGCCCTATAAAGAGACCAAGGGCGAAGAGTACATGGGTGAGCCCATGAAGAAGCACTTCACCAAGCTTCTCAATGCCTGGAAAGGCGAGCTCATGCAGAGTGTGGATCGCACCGTAGACCACATGAAGGATGAAGCTGCGAACTTCCCGGACCCGGCCGACCGTGCCAGCCAGGAAGAAGAATTTGCTCTTGAGCTGCGCAACCGTGACCGCGAGCGCAAGCTGATCAAGAAAATCGACAAGACCCTGCAGAAGATCCAGGACGAAGATTACGGCTGGTGCGAATCGTGCGGCATCGAGATCGGCCTGCGCCGTCTGGAAGCCCGTCCGACCGCCGACCTGTGCTTCGACTGCAAGGAAATCGCCGAGAAAAAGGAAAAAACGGTCGGCAAAGGCTGATCTTTCTTCCACCTGAACGGGGCGCTTGATGCGCCCCGTTTCATTTATATGCCCAGCCTGACCATGACCGACTCCAGTTACATCGGGCGCTTCGCCCCTACCCCCAGCGGCTTTTTGCACTTCGGCTCGCTGGTCGCTGCCCTCGCCTCCTGGCTCGACGCCCGCGCCGTGAACGGCCGCTGGTTGCTGCGCATGGAGGACACCGACCCACCCCGGGAAATGCCCGGTGCCCGTGATGCCATCCTGCAAACCCTGGAGCGTTACGGGCTGGAATGGGATGGCGAGGTGGTGTGCCAGAGCCAGCGGCACGACGCCTATGCCGCAGTAGTCGACCGCCTGTTCAACATGGGCCTGGCCTATGCCTGTACCTGCTCGCGCAAGCAACTGGAGGGTTACAACGGCATCTACCCAGGCCTTTGCCGTAACGCCGGCCATGCCCGGGAAGGTGCGGCGATCCGCTTGCGCGTGCCAGAGCTGATCTACCGCTTTACCGACCGGGTGCAGGGCGAGTACCAGCAGCACTTGGGGCGTGAGGTGGGCGACTTCATCATCCAGCGCCGCGACGGGCTGTATGCGTACCAGCTGGCGGTGGTGCTGGACGATGCCTGGCAATGTGTTACCGACATCGTGCGTGGCGCCGACCTGCTCGACAACACCCCACGCCAGCTGTACCTGCAGGAACTGCTGGGCTTTTCGCAGCCGCGCTACCTGCATATTCCGCTGATCGTGCAGCCGGATGGGCACAAGCTGGGCAAATCGTACCGCTCGCCGCCACTGCAGGCGGAGCATGCTACACCGCTGCTGTTGCGGGCATTGCGGGCACTGGGGCAGGAAGCAGACCCCGATTTGCTGCTGGCAACGCCGGCTGAAGTGTTGGCGATAGCCCGCCAGCAGTGGCGGCCGGAGGCGATTGCGCAGCGCACCACGGTGCCTGAGGCTGATTTGCGCTGAGGCAGGCCCGGCCCTTTCGCGGGTAAACCCGCTCCCACAGGTTCTTCACAGGTTTCGAAGGCGGTGCCGTTCTGTGGGAGCGGGTTTACCCGCGAAAGGGCCAGCACAGGCAAACCAACCCTCAAAAACAAAAGCCCAATAATTTCAAAACCTTGGCTAACGCAATGGATTCCCGCTAGCATCCCCCCCGCCATTTGCGCCAATAATAAGTCCAAGCCCGCAGCGCCCAACCATCGAGGCCAGCATGTACATCTATCGTTTGGTCCTGCTTCTGGTCGTGGGGATCTACCTGTTCTCCCCGGCCATCATGGACTGGTGGATCGAACCGACCGGAGCCTGGTACCGCCCTTACCTGCTCTGGCTGATCCTGATCGTCGTCACCTTCATCCTGCAGAGCCAACGAGATGCCGATGAGCTTTAGCCTGACCCAGATGATCCTGATCAGCGCCGGGTACCTCATGGTGCTGTTTGGCGTGGCCTGGATCAGCGAACGGGGGTTGATCCCGCGTTCGATCATTCGCCACCCGCTCACCTACACCCTGTCGCTGGGCGTGTACGCCAGTGCCTGGGCCTTCTATGGCTCGGTGGGCCTGGCCTACCAATATGGCTATGGCTTCCTTGCCTGTTACCTGGGGGTGTCCGGCGCGTTCCTGCTGGCACCGGTGCTGCTCTACCCGATCCTCAAGATCACCCGCACCTACCAGCTATCATCGTTGGCCGACCTGCTGGCGTTTCGCTTCCGCAGCACCTGGGCCGGGGCACTGACCACCATCATCATGCTGATCGGCGTGTTGCCGCTGCTGGCGTTGCAGATCCAGGCGGTGGCCGACTCGATCAGCATCCTCACCGGTGAGCCGGTCAAGGCCAGGGTAGCCTTCGCCTTCTGTACGCTGATCATTCTGTTCACCATCTTCTTCGGCTCGCGGCACATCGCCACGCGCGAAAAACACGAAGGCCTGGTGTTTGCCATCGCCTTCGAGTCGGTGATCAAGTTGCTGGCCCTGGGCGGTATCGGGCTTTACGCCCTGTACGGCGTATTCGGCGGCCCGCACGAGCTGGAAGTGTGGCTACTGCAGAACCAGACCGCCCTGGCCGCGCTGCACACCCCGCTGCAGGAGGGCCCATGGCGCACCCTGCTGCTGGTGTTCTTCGCCTCGGCCATCGTCATGCCGCACATGTACCACATGGCCTTCACCGAAAACCTCAACCCGCGCTCGCTGGTCAGTGCCAGCTGGGGCCTGCCGCTGTTCCTGCTGCTGATGAGCCTGGCCGTGCCGCTGGTGCTGTGGGCTGGCCTGCGCCTGGGCGCCACTACCAACCCCGAGTACTTCACCCTGGGCCTGGGGATTGCCGCCAACAACGAAGCATTGGCACTGCTGGCCTACGTCGGCGGCTTGTCGGCCGCCAGCGGCCTGATCATCGTCACCACCCTGGCACTGTCGGGCATGGCCCTCAACCACCTGGTGCTGCCGCTGTACCAGCCCCCGGCCGAAGGCAATATCTACCGTTGGCTGAAGTGGACCCGCCGCGCGCTGATCGTCGCCATCATCACCGCCGGCTTCATGTTCTACCTGACCCAGAACAACCACCAGAGCCTGGCCAACCTGGGCATCGTCGCCTTCGTCGCCACCCTGCAGTTCCTGCCGGGCGTGCTGTCGGTGCTGTACTGGCCCACCGCCAACCGCCGCGGCTTCATCGCCGGGCTGCTGGCTGGCACCCTGGTGTGGATGGTGACCATGCTGCTGCCGCTGCTGGGCAATCTGCAGGGCTTCTACATCCCGCTGCTGGACATGATCTATGTGCTGGACGATACCAGCTGGCACATGGCGGCCATTGCCTCCCTGGCGGCCAACGTTTTGCTGTTCACCCTGATCTCGCTGTTCACCAACGCCAGCACGGAGGAAGTCAGCGCGGCCGAAGCCTGCGCCGTGGACAACGTACGCCGCCCGCAGCGCCGCGAGCTGCACGCCGCCTCGCCACAGGAGTTCGCCACCCAACTGGCCAAGCCGCTGGGCGCCAAGGCCGCACAAAAGGAAGTGGAACAGGCCCTGCGCGACCTCTACCTGCCGTTCGACGAGCGCCGCCCCTACGCCTTGCGCCGCCTGCGCGACCGCATCGAGGCCAACCTGTCCGGCCTGATGGGGCCGAGCGTGGCCCAGGACATGGTCGAAACCTTCCTGCCGTACAAGTCCGGTAACGAAAACTACGTGACCGAAGACATCCATTTCATCGAAAGCCGCCTGGAAGACTATCACTCGCGCCTGACCGGCCTGGCCGCCGAGCTCGATGCCCTGCGCCGTTACCACCGCCAGACCCTGCAAGAGCTGCCCATGGGCGTCTGCTCGCTGGCCAAGGACCAGGAAATCCTGATGTGGAACAAGGCCATGGAAGAGCTGACCGGCATTGCCGCCAAGCACGTGGTCGGCTCGCGGCTGCTCACCATCGACGAACCCTGGCGTGGCCTGCTGCAAGGCTTCATCAACCTGCCCGACGAGCACCTGCACAAGCAGCGCCTGGCACTGGACGGGCAGCCGCGCTGGCTGAACCTGCACAAGGCCGCCATCGACGAGCCGTTGGCCCCCGGTAACAGCGGCCTTGTGCTGCTGGTGGAAGACCTTACCGAAACCCAGGCCCTGGAAGACAAGCTGGTGCACTCCGAGCGCCTGGCCAGCATCGGCCGCCTGGCCGCCGGCGTGGCCCACGAAATCGGCAACCCGATTACCGGCATCGCCTGCCTGGCGCAGAACCTGCGCGAGGAACGCGAAGGCGATGGCGAAATCATCGAGCTGTCCAGCCAGATCCTCGACCAGACCAAGCGCGTGTCGCGCATCGTCCAGTCGCTGATGAGTTTTGCCCATGCCGGCGGCAGCCACCAGAACAGCGAAGAACCAGTGTGCCTGGCCGAAGTGGCGCAGGACGCCATCGGTCTGCTGGCCTTGAACCGGCGCAATTTCGAAGTACAGTTCTTCAACCTCTGCGACCCGGACCACTGGGCCGAAGGGGACCCGCAGCGCCTGGCCCAAGTGCTGATCAACCTGCTCTCCAACGCCCGCGATGCCTCGCCGCCCGGCAGCGCCGTGCGCGTGCGCAGCGAGGTCAGCGAACACACCGTCGACCTGATCGTCGAGGACGAGGGCAGCGGGATACCGAAGAACATCATGGACCGCCTGTTCGAACCCTTCTTCACCACCAAGGACCCGGGCGAGGGAACCGGACTAGGCCTCGCTCTGGTCTATTCCATCGTGGAAGAGCATTATGGGCAAATCACCATCGACAGCCCGGCCGATATCGAACGGCAACGTGGCACCCGGATCCGCGTGACCCTGCCCCGGCATGTCGTAGCGACGTCCCCTGAAATTCGAGACCGTCGAGAGAATTGAATCAATGCCGCACATTCTGATCGTCGAAGACGAAACCATCATCCGCTCGGCCTTGCGTCGCCTGCTCGAGCGGAACCAGTACCAGGTCAGCGAAGCCGGCTCGGTGCAGGAAGCCCAGGAACGCTTCAGCATTGCCACCTTCGACCTGATCGTCAGCGACCTGCGCTTGCCAGGCGCACCTGGCACCGAGCTGATCAAGCTCGGCCAGGGCACTCCGGTGCTGATCATGACCAGCTACGCCAGCCTGCGCTCGGCAGTGGACTCGATGAAAATGGGCGCGGTGGACTACATCGCCAAGCCTTTCGACCACGACGAGATGCTGCAGGCCGTGGCGCGTATCCTGCGCGACCGGCAGAACGCCCCGGCCCCCGCCCCGGCGGCCGAACCACGCGCCGCCAATGGCAAGGCCGCCCCGGCCGACAAAGGCAGCGCGGCTGCGGCCAATGGCGAAATCGGCATCATCGGCTCGTGCCCGCCGATGCAGGACATGTACAGCAAGATCCGCAAGGTGGCGCCCACTGACTCCAACGTGCTGATCCAGGGCGAGTCGGGTACCGGTAAAGAGCTGGTGGCCCGCGCCCTGCACAACTTGTCGCGCCGAGCCAAGGCACCGATGATCTCGGTGAACTGCGCAGCCATCCCCGAGACACTGATCGAGTCCGAACTGTTCGGCCACGAGAAGGGCGCGTTCACTGGCGCCAGCGCCGGGCGTGCGGGCCTGGTAGAAGCCGCCGACGGCGGCACGCTGTTCCTCGACGAAATCGGCGAACTGCCGCTGGAAGCCCAAGCCCGGCTGCTGCGCGTGCTGCAGGAAGGCGAGATTCGCCGGGTGGGTTCGGTGCAATCGCAAAAGGTCGATGTTCGCCTGATCGCCGCGACCCACCGCGACCTCAAAAACCTGGCCAAGGCCGGCCAGTTCCGCGAAGACCTTTACTATCGCCTGCACGTGATCGCCCTGAAACTGCCTGCCCTGCGCGAGCGCGGCAGCGACGTCAACGAAATCGCCAGTGCTTTCCTGGCGCGCCAGAGCGCGCGTATCGGCCGCGACGACCTGCACTTCTCGGCCGAAGCCGAGCAAGCCATTCGTCATTACAGCTGGCCGGGTAACGTGCGTGAGCTGGAAAACGCCGTGGAGCGCGCGGTGATCCTCAGCGAGAGCGCAGAAATTTCTGCCGAACTGCTGGGCATCGACATCGAGCTGAGTGACCTGGAAGAGGATGAGATCCTCAACAACGCCCTGGTGGTGGCCAGTGCTGCCAATGCCAGCCACGAGCCGACCGAGGACCTGTCGCTGGAAGACTACTTCCAGCACTTCGTGCTCGAGCACCAGGACCACATGACCGAGACCGAACTGGCACGCAAGCTTGGCGTCAGCCGCAAGTGCCTGTGGGAACGCCGCCAGCGCCTGGGCATTCCACGGCGCAAGAGCAACGCTACCAGCGAGTAATTCCAGGGTTCGCCGCAGCAAGTGCGGCGCCTGGGAGATCGAGCGCCGCCCGCGCGGCGCATCGCCGGCAAGCCAGCTCCCACATCTGTTTCGGGCCAATCAGTCCTGATCCATTGGCGCGCGGTCCCTTGTTTGTACCCTTCGATATCGCGTCGTGCTCCAAGGGGGTCGCGCGCCAATGGCACAGGTATAACTGGCCCGAAACAAATGTAGGAGCTGGCTTGCCGGCGATGCGCCGCGCGGGCGGCGCTCGATCCCACAGGCGCTGAACGGGGTGTGGCGAACACATCTGGCCCAGAAACACCCCAGGTAACACATCAGTTCCCACAAAAATCTGTTACCCAACCTTTCCGCCGTAACAGTTCCCGAGGCGTACGGTAACGAAATCGCCCCGATTTCAGCCCGCAGAATTTTGCCAAAATCGCTCAACCCCTTGATTTTACTGGGTTTTCAAAAGTTGGCACGGCACCTGCTATATGCTTAGTACAAAAACAATAACAAGCACTGCAACCTAAAATAAGAACAAGACGAAACGGCTCACGCACAATAAAAACAAGACGGCGGAGGCGCAGCTAACTGATTCTTTTGGAGAGGATGCGTGTTTGGGGCTTGCCCCACGACCAGGCAGAGAACAACAAAAACTGCACTAAAAAGCAGCGCCTGAACTGGTTGGATCGACAGATCAACGTGACATCAGCGGCCAAAGCAATCCGTTTGCTCTTAACCCCTGGATTGGGGGTCGTTCACAAGCTTCGAGATTTGTGGACAGGGCACTCAACAAAAACAAAAAGCCCAGCAAAAAAATAATAAGAGCACGCAACGACTTCTTGGGGAGCTTAGGCTCCCCTTGTCGTTTCTACCCTTCTGGCAGGCATCCTGCTACCCGCCTACACCATTCCCCGAGTAAATGCTAGAATCCCCGCCCATCATGCGGCCATTCTCCTATTCTTGGCCGAACATTCCTTCACACAGTGCATCCCATGCTGAAGAAGCTGTTCCAGTCTTTCCGCCCGCCCGTACCGGGCCCGCACCACAGGCGCACCACGCCTGAGGTGATCAACAAGAGCCAGCACTCGCTGCAGCGCCACCAGTTCAGCCGTCACGCGGTGAACATCGTGGAACGCCTGCAAAGCGCCGGCTACCAGGCTTACCTGGTCGGTGGCTGTGTCCGCGACCTGATGCTGGGCATCACGCCCAAAGACTTCGACGTCGCCACCAGCGCCACCCCCGAACAGGTCCGTGCCGAGTTCCGTAACGCGCGCATCATTGGTCGCCGCTTCAAGCTGGTTCACGTGCATTTCGGCCGTGAGATCATCGAAGTTGCTACCTTCCGTGCTCCCCACTCGGAAGACGATCAGGGCGACAGCCACCGTTCGTCGCACAATTCCAGTGGCCGCATCCTGCGTGACAACGTGTACGGCACCTTGGAAGAAGACGCGCAACGTCGCGACTTCACCATCAATGCCCTGTACTACGACCCGGTCAGCGAGCGCGTTCTCGATTACGCAAACGGTGTGCACGATGTGCGCAACCGCCTGCTGCGGCTGATCGGCGACCCGACCCACCGCTACCAGGAAGACCCTGTGCGCATGCTGCGCGCGGTGCGTTTCGCCGCCAAGCTGGACTTCGGTATCGAAAAGCACACGGTCCAGCCGATCCGCGAACTGGCCCCGCTGCTGCGCGAGATTCCACCGGCACGCCTGTTCGAGGAAAGCCTCAAGCTGTTCCTCTCCGGCCAAGGCGCCATCGCCTTCGAGATGCTGGTCGACCTGCAGCTGTTCGAGCCGTTGTTCCCGGCCAGTGCCCACGCCCTGGACGAGCGCCCGACCTACGCCCACACACTGATCAGCCAGGCCTTGCAAAACACCGACCTGCGCGTAAAGCAGGGCAAACCGGTAACCCCGGCGTTCCTGTTCGCCGCGCTGCTGTGGCCAGCCCTGCCGGCCCGTGTGCTGCACCTGCAGAACCAGGGCGTGCCGCCGATACCGGCCATGAACGGCGCGGCCCACGACCTGATTGCCGAGCAATGCGCGCGCATCGCCATCCCCAAGCGCTTCACCCTGCCGATCCGCGAGATCTGGGACATGCAGGAGCGCCTGCCACGGCGCAGCGGCAAACGCGCCGACATGCTGCTGGACAACCCACGCTTCCGTGCCGGTTACGACTTCTTGCTGCTGCGCGAAAGCGCCGGGGAAGATACCGACGATCTTGGCCAGTGGTGGACCGACTACCAGGATGCCAACGACAGCGAGCGCCGCGAGATGATTCGCGAACTGGGCAGCCGTGACGAAGGCACCGGTGCTGGCCCGCGCAAACGCAAACGCAGCGCCAGCAAACGCAAGCGCGGTGGTGACGAGGCGTCCGAGTGAAAACTCGCGCCTACGTCGGCCTTGGCAGCAACCTGGATGCACCTGCCGAACAACTGCGCAGTGCCTTGCAGGCGCTTGACCAGGTCGAGGGCACGCGCCTGGTAGCGGCTTCGGCCCTGTATACCAGCGATTCACTGCTGCCCGGCCAACCGCGTTACACCAACGCTGTCGCCGCCCTGGACACCGCATTGCCGCCACTGGCGCTGCTCGATGCGCTGCAAGCCATCGAGAACGGCCAGGGCCGCGTGCGCAAGGAACGCTGGGGCCCGCGCACGCTGGACCTGGACATCCTGCTGTTCGGTGACCAGGTACTCGACGAGCCACGCCTGAAAGTGCCGCATTACCACATGCATGCCCGGCCTTTCGTGCTGTACCCACTGGCCGAACTGGTGCCCAACGATTTCCACCTGGCAGATGGCCGCGCCCTTGCGCAATTGCTCGACGACTGCCCGTTCGTCGGCCTTGAGCGCCTGTAAACCGGGCGCTCCAGCCTTGCCCCCTGCCACGGTAACGCCAGTAACACCCTGATCGTAACAATGCGGTAACAGGGTGATTGACTTCCCCCACCTCGCTCACGACTATAGGCGTCCCGTGTGGCACCAAAGTGCCGCATACCCGTATTTAGGCCCGGACGGACCTGTGCCCGAACATCACGCGCGATGATGTGCCGCTCCGGAAGATGACTACACGCGTTGAATGCAGTCGTTTTTTACAGCGCCTGAACGAGGATTTTCCGACATGCCTGAAGTAACCCTTACCACCCTCAATGGCCTCAAGGCCAAGGGTGAAAAAATCACCATGCTGACCTGCTACGACGCGACCTTCGCCAAGGCCGCCAGCCAGGCCGGCATTGAAGTGTTGCTGGTGGGCGACTCGCTGGGGATGGTCCTGCAGGGCCACGACAGCACCCTGCCGGTGACCACGGCGGACATGGCCTACCACACCGCCAGTGTCAAACGCGGCAATGACGGCGCGCTGATCCTTGCCGACCTGCCCTTCATGGCACACGCCACCCCGGAGCAAGCCTTTGCCAACAGCGCCACGCTGATGCAAGCCGGCGCGCACATGGTCAAGATCGAAGGCGCTGCGTGGCTGGCCGAAACCATCCGTCTGCTGGCTGAGCGCGGCGTGCCGGTGTGCGCGCACATGGGGCTGACGCCGCAGACTGTCAACGTGCTGGGCGGCTACAAGGTGCAAGGCCGCCAGGAAGCCCAGGCCCGGCAGATGCGCGCCGACGCCATCGCCCTCGAACAGGCCGGTGCGGCCATGCTGCTGCTCGAATGCGTGCCCAGCGAACTGGCGGCAGAAATCACCAATGCCGTGGGCATTCCGGTGATCGGCATAGGCGCCGGCAGCGCCACCGATGGCCAGGTGCTGGTACTGCACGACATGCTCGGCCTGTCGCTGACCGGCCGGGTGCCGAAGTTCGTGAAAAACTTCATGCAAGGCCAGCCTGATATCCACAGCGCCCTCGTCGCTTACGTCGAGGCGGTCAAGCAAGTCAGCTTCCCAGGTAGCGAACACGGGTTCAGTGCATGAATACAGTCAAGACCGTCCGCGAGTTGCGCGCCGCCGTCGCCCGCGCTCGCGGTGAAGGCAAGCGCATCGGCTTCGTGCCGACCATGGGCAACCTGCACAGCGGCCACGCGGCCCTGGTGACCAAGGCTGCGCAGCGCGCCGATTTCGTGGTGGCCAGCATCTTCGTCAACCCGCTGCAGTTCGGCGCCAACGAAGACCTCGACAAGTACCCGCGCACCCTGGCCGCAGACCAGGAGCGCCTGCTGCAGGCCGGCTGCAACCTGCTGTTCGCGCCCACTGTGGAAGAGATGTACCCCGACGGCATGAGCGTGCAAACCCGCGTCAGCGTGCCCCACCTTTCCGAAGGCCTGTGCGGCGCCAGCCGGCCGGGGCATTTCGAAGGTGTGGCCACCGTGGTCAGCAAGCTGTTCAACATGGTCCAGCCCGACCTTGCGGTGTTCGGTGAAAAAGACTTCCAGCAACTGGCGGTGATCCGCGCCATGGTGCGCGACCTGAACATGCCGGTGCAGATCATTGGCGAGCCCACAGTGCGTGCCGAAGATGGCCTGGCGCTGTCGTCGCGCAATGGCTACCTCACGCCGGAGCAGCGTGTGACTGCGCCGGTGTTGTACCGTACGTTGCAGCACATTGCAGCGGCCATCGGCCGTGGCCAACGGGATTTTGCCGCGCTGGTCGATGATGGGCAGGCGCAGTTGAGTGCAGCGGGGTTGCGCACGGATTATCTGGAAGTGCGCCATGCCGTGAGCCTGCGCCCGGCCGTTATCGATGACCGGGACCTGGTGGTGATTGCGGCGGCTTACCTGGGTAACACGCGGTTGATCGACAACCTTTACCTGCATGTGGAAGAAAAAACTGCGTAACAGTAAGGGGCTGCTTTGCAGCCCATTCGCGGGCATGCCCGCTCCCACAGGCGCCCCCAAAATCACCTTGCCATACCCATTCCCAGTGCGTGGCCTTTGCCTATAATGATGCCAGCCTGAACCCGGCAATGACTGCCGTGTCCAAGGCATCACCACGCACCAAGGGAACCCCGCGCAATGGCGTATTACCGTACTCCCCACGATGTGACGGCCCTGCCCGCCTGGCAGGCGCTTCAGCAACACCGCGACGCCATGCAAGGCTTCAGCATGCGCGAAGCCTTCGCCGCCGATGCCCAACGCTTCGACCAGTTCTCCCTGAGCTGCTGCGGCCTGTTCCTCGACTACTCGAAAAACCTGATCACCGAACAAAGCCGCGACCTGCTGGTGAACCTGGCCAACGAAGTGGGCCTGCAGGACGCCATCAAGTCGATGTTCAACGGCGAAATCATCAACGCCTCCGAAGGCCGCCCGGTGCTGCACACCGCCCTGCGCCGGCCGGTGGGCGACAAGCTCAGCGTCAACGGCGTGAACGTCATGCCGGAAGTGCACAAGGTACTCAACCAGATCACCGAACTGGTCGGCCGCATCCACGACGGCCTGTGGCGCGGTTACAGCGAAAAGCCGATCACCGACGTGGTCAACATCGGCATCGGTGGTTCGTTCCTTGGCCCCGAGCTGGTTTCCGAGGCGCTGCTGCCCTACGCCCAGCGCGGTGTACGCTGCCACTACCTGGCGAACATCGACGGCAGTGAGTTCCACGAGCTTTCAGCCAACCTGCGCGCCGAAACCACCCTGTTCATCGTCTCGTCGAAGTCGTTCAACACCCTCGAGACCCTGAAAAACGCCATGGCCGCGCGCACCTGGTACCTGGCCCAGGGCGGCTCGGAAGCCGAGCTGTACCGCCATTTCATCGCGGTTTCCAGCAACAAGGCCGCCGCCGTGGCCTTCGGCATTCGCGAAGAAAACATCTTCCCCATGTGGGACTGGGTGGGCG
>NZ_JAFBKA010000004.1:0-238421 GCF_022760795.1 Pseudomonas sp. BP01 | reverse complement strand
TGCCCTCCCCCGCATCCCCCGCCACCTGCCAGAGCCGCCGTTCGATCCCTTGCGCCAGCAAGTGCCCTACCGCTGATTCAATCGCCGACAGCACGCACAGCTGCGCCGGTTCGTTGGTGGTATAGCCCACCTCGGCTTCGAGCAGCTTCTTGAACTCGATGAACTTGAACACCCCGGCACTGCGGCCGACCGAATAAATAGTCTTGCTGGTCATCACGTTAGCCAGCACCTGCCCGGTGCGCACGTCCACCGCGCGCAGGTTCACGGTTACCTGGTCCACCCGGTACTCGCGGGAAATATCGATACCCAGGTAGCGGGCACCCTCGCCGCCGCTGCGCACGTTGGTGTCATAGGCAATGATGCCGCCCTCCAGCATCAGGTTGGCGGCCTGCAGCGGGGGCAGTTCGCCCATGATGTTCTCGGCTACATCCGGCTTTTTCTGCGAAGCACGGATGATCTTGCGCTCGGTCAGCAGGTTCTGCAGCCCTTCACGCTCCAGCACCACGAACCAGCCGCTGGCACTCAGGGCGTCCATCAGCATGCTGGCCGCGCCCTGGGTGACGCTGGTGGAGAATGAACTGGCCGGGGTGGGCTTGTACTGCCCGGTCTGGTCGCGGAAACCATACACCACTGCCATCAGCCGGCCTTTGGGCCGTGGCATGTTGATCAGGTCGTAGTAGGTCGAGGCCCGGGGTGTCAGGGTCGGGGTTTCCGAGTCCTGTTCGGCCGACATGGGTTCGCGCAGGCTGCAACCACTTTGCAGGCCCAGGGCGGTGAGGATCAGCAGCGTGCTCAGCAGACGTTTCATGGTGTTCTCTCCCCAACATAAAAGCCCTTCCCTCTCAGGGGTTCAGGCCGCTGACCTCAATGATCGAAATCTCTCCTGTGGCACGATCGGTGACCTTGATGCTCAAGGCCCCGGAATCGTCGATGACGTCGATGAGAAACGCATCGGTCGCCATGCTGCCGGTGCTGCCGTTACTGATGTTGTCCAGCAACTGCGACAACATCCGCGACTCCAGCTGGTTGCTGAAGCGCTCCAGGGCCGTGGTGCCTGTAAAGGCCGAGGCACGGTCCTTGAGGTCGGGGTCGTCGTAATCGTTCTGCGCCTGGGCATTGTTCAACAGCCAGGTGCCGTTCAACGGGTTGCCGCCAAAGGCCGGGTTGACCGGGGTGTACACCAGCTCGGTGGCCTGGGCAGCACAAGCGCTGGCCAGCAGGCAGGCGGCAATGCAACGTGGAATGCGGTGGTTCATAGCTCGTCCCTCTCCAAGTCGGTGGTGTCCTGTAGCAGGCGTTGCAGCTTGCGTTGAATGATTTGCTGCTTGACCAGGTCGGCGGCTGCCACGGCCTCGTCTTTGAGCTCGGTGGTGTTTGGTGGCAGGAAGCGGCGGTACATCACCTCACGCTCGAACTCCACGGTGACCAGGCTGCCCCAGCGGGCATCCGGGCGTTCGCGTACCACCAGGTTGAAGTCCAGGCGGCTGGTGGCACGCAGGCGGTCGGCGAAGTAGTAGTAAAAGTCGTGGCCGATGTGCGAAATGGTGTTATCAACGATAAAACCCTGCATCTCGTCTTCAACACCCGCCTTGGCCGAGGTGGTCACCCCCGCCATCAGCAGCAGGCACAGGCACAACGCAGCCAGGCGGTTCATGGCGTATCTCCCGGGCCTGCATGCGTCTGCACGCCGCCTGCACTTTCGGTAAACGCCTGCTCGGCAACAAACTGCCAGTCGCTGTAGTGCTCCAGGCCCTCAAAGCCGCTCCATTCGGCGCTGAAGCCACTGCGCTTGAACGGGGTGTCGTCCGAGCGGCTGTGCACGCCGGTGATGCGGCCGTCGATCGAGCGCAGCAGGCCCCACTCGTCGCTGTTGGTGAGGGGGTCGGGGTACAGCCTGCGAATGTGCCGCTTGGCCTTTGGAAAGCGGTTGTCCTGCAGCAGGTCGACCAGCTCCTGCGGGTACTGGGCCAGGCCCGGCGAGGCACGGTAGTAGCTGCGCAGGGCCTGGGCGTACTGGCTGCCCACCCACAGCAACTGGCGCTCGCGATCACGCTTGGCGGCGCTGGCCCAGATCGTGCCAGTGGCGGCCAGGGCCACACTGCTGACCGCAATCAGCAGCAGCACGCCCAGGTAGGTGAAGCCGCGCTCGGCCTTACCATTCAGCGAAGAGGCTGCCATCACGCGCCCTCCCTGTGGCACCGCTTTTGATATCGGCCACGCCGCCGGCCACGCCCTCGGGCGGTGGCACCAGCTGCCAGGCATCACTGCGCTCGGTGATCGGGTCGACCGGGGTGTTGCGCAGGTAGCGTTGCTCAACCAACTGCTCCAGCGAGTCCGGGTAGTGACCGGTGTCGCCGTAGTAGTGGTCCAGCGACTCGCGCAGCACCGCCAGGCTTTGGCGCAGGGTGGCTTCGCGGGAGCTTTCCAGGCTGTTGAAGTAGCGCGGCATGGCGATGGTCATCAGCGTGGCGATGATCGCCATGACCACCAGCAGTTCGATCAGGGTGAAGCCTTTGCTGCGTTTCATGGCTGTCACCATTGCCCGTAAGGGATGTTGTTGAGGCCTTTGCCGCGTGCCCTGGAATACACGTCGAACACGTCTTCGCCTTCACGCGGGCTGTCGGGGCTGCTGTCGTAGGCCCGCAGGCCCCAGGCGCCTTCGTCGTCATCCTTGGCCGCCATCAGCGGGTCATGTGGGATGCGCCGCAGGAAGTAGAACTTGGCGCCCTTGGCACTGCGCACATCGCGCACGCCGTCCACCAGCACCTGCAGGTTCGGCGGATAGCCGCTGGCATCCAGGCGCTTCTCGATGTAGCCAGCATCAAAGGCCCGCTTGTAGGCGTCGATGGCATCGCGAATCTGGTACAGCGCCTCGCGCAGTTGCTGCTCCTTGCCGCGGCGCACCACGGTTTCGGTCAGCGGCGCGGCCATGCTGGCCAGCAGCCCGAGCAGCGCCAGGGTCAGCACCACTTCGATCAGGCTGAAGCCCTGCACGTGGCGGCGGGCTTTCATGGCCGTGGGCTCCCGTTGGCCGGGGCGACCGCCATCTGGCTGTCCACCACGGGGTCGTCGGTGGTGGGTGCATTGCCGGGCACATCCATCGGCGGCAGTGGTGCCATCTGGCGCACCTGCATGGCCGACTCGGTGCCGGTGGAAAACTCCATGTCCGACGGGCTCTGGTACGGCAGGTTGCGCACAATGCGCGGGGTGATCGCCAGCACCAGCTCGGACTTGCTCATGTCGTCCTTGTTGCTGCCGAACAGCCGGCCCAGGCCGGGAATATCACCAAGGCCCGGGATCTTGTTGCCGCTGGCGTTGTGGTCGTTGCGCACCAGGCCGGCCAGCACCTGGGTTTCGCCATCGTGCAGGCGCAGGGTGGTCTGGGCATTGCGGGTATCTACCTGGACCGGGATGGTGCCCTGGCGGGTAGCCTCCAGCGGGGTGGCGTTGCTGACTTCCAGCGCCACCTTGATCGCCACTTCGTTGTTCAGGTGCACGGTAGGCTGCACTTCAAGCTTCAGGCCGACGTCCAGGTAGGTGACACTTTCGGTAATCACCGGGCCCTGGGTGGACGGCACCGAAGTGGCGCTGATGATCGGCACTCGCTGGCCGATGTGAATGCGCGCCTGCTCACGGTTGCTGACGCGGATCACCGGGCTGGCCAGGGTATTGATGTCCTTGTCCTGGGCATTGATCTTGGCCTGCGGGGCCGGCGAGATGCTGATGCGGCTGGAGTCGATGCCACGCAGTTGGTCGAGCACGCTCACCGACTTGCCGTCGGACGTCAGCACGCCAAAGGTGTTGGGCCATTGCAGGCCAAGGTCGAGGATGCGCGAGGTAGCCACTTCCATCACCTCCACCTCCAGTACCACCTCGGGGTTGGACTGGTCTTGCGACTGCAGCAGCTTCTCGGCCATGCGCACGGCATCTGGGGTGTCGCGCATGGTCAGCGTATTGAGGCGCTCGTCGACAAACACGTCGCGGGTCTTGAGCATGGTCTTGACCATGTTCAGCGCGGTGTTGGCGTCGATGCTGGTCAGGTAGAAGGTGCGCATGACCAGTTCCTGGTAGTCCTTGGTCTTCTGCGGCGAGTCGGGGTAAACCATCAGGGTGTTGTCGTTGACGATCTTCTGACGCAGCTGGTTCTGCTCTAGCAGCAACGCCACAGCGTCCTCGATGCGCACTTCACGCACGAAGATGGTGGCTTTCATGTCCGGGCGCATGTCTTTGTCGAAGATGAAATTGATGCCGGCGACCTGGGACAGCACTTCGAAAATGGTCTTCAGGTTGGCATCGCGAAATTCCAGGGTGACCGGCCGCTCCAGCTTGCTGCGCAGCTGCGGAAAGGGCTGCGCGGTGCGCGCCTGAACGTTCTCGATGTCGCTGCGCAGGGCGATGCCCTTCTGGTTTTGCGGGTCCAGGCGCAGCACTTCGCGCATGTAGCGCTCGGCGCCGAACAGGTCGCCCTGGCGCAATGCTGCCTGGCCCAGGGCCACGCGCTCGTCGAGGGTACGGATCAGCTCCAGCTGGCGCGTGCCCTCCTGGGCGCGGCGGTTGTTCGGCTCCAGGGTCAGCACCCGGCCATAGCCCATGCGGGCGTTGGCAAAGTCATGGCGGATGCGGTCGGTATCGGCCTGGGTCAGCAGTGCCTCCACGGCGGCCTGGCGGCTGTGGGCCAAGGCGATGTTCAGTTCGGTATCGCGCGGGTCATCGCGCAGGGCGTCTTCCAGCCGGGCGATGCCGGCTTCGTATTGGCCCTCCTTCATCAGCTGGTCGCTGTCCTTGCGTACCGCGCTGGAGCCGCAGCCGGCAATGGCCACGCACAACGCCACAAGCAGGAACGGAGCAGGCTTGCACAGCTTTGACGACTTCATGGTGCGCTCCCGACAGACAAGGTCTGCGACTGGTGCAAAGGCAGGTAGACCAGGCTCAGCTCGCTGGCCGATACCCGATCAAGGCGATAGGTGTCTTCAATGACGTCGCCCTGGCGCACGACGTATAGTTTCTCGCCGCTCTGCAGGAAGATCTGCAGGTCGTCGTTGTTGCCCATGCGGCCGATGAACTGGAACGGAAGCTCTGGGGCAGTCGGCGCTGCGGCCACGATGGGCGCGACAGCCACGGGTTGTTCGGTGACGGTGGCCAGGGCTTGGGGTTTGGTCCATTGCTGGGTTGGGAACAGATCTCTGGAGGCCTGTTCCGGCCCTTTCGCGGCTAAAGCCGCTCCCACAGGTTCGGCGTTGCCCACAACTCCTGTGGGAGCGGCGGTGCGGCGATCCGACTTGCCCGCGAAGGCCGCGACGCTGTCTTCCTGGCCCAACCAGTGCCCTGGTGCCCAGGCGATGACTGCGCTCACGCCGAGGAAACCGGCCCAGATGACTGCACGTTGAGTGTTCATCATGACCTCGACAGGTAAAGGGTCATGCGCAGGCGGGCATTCAGCTCGCTTTCGCCGATGCGTTTGCGTTGCAGCTCGAGGTCTTCCAGCACAAGGGTGGGCAGCTGCTTCAGCAGGCCTTTGAGAAAGCCGCGAATCTGCGGGTAGCTGCCGCGCACTGGCAGCACGATCTGGTAGCGCGCCAGCTGGGTCTTGGGATCAATGCCCAGGGCATACTCACCACGCGCGAGGCTGATGTGCTCGGCGCTGGCAAGATGGTACAGGCGCTCGATCAGCTCGCTGGCCTGGGGCTGCCCCGGCAGTTGCTGGCGAAGGGTGTCCAGCGCCTGCTGCTCGGGCTTGACGGCGATCTTCACCTCGCCACGCCTGACTCGCTCGATTTGTACGCTGGCGTCCGCTTCAGTGGCGCGCAGCTCACGCACGCTTTGCCACTGCGGCAGCACCCCGGCGCACACCACGCCCACCGCCAGCAAACCCACGGCGGCGGCGGCCAGGCCAACCGGGCCGACGCGGCGCAGGCGTTCCTGGAGGATCAGGCTGTTCAGCGATTCAAGGGCGCGCATGGCCGGTCTCCCAGGTCGCAGTGAGGGTAAAGCGCACCGGGTGCTCAGGCTGCGCGGCCAACACCTCGTGGTTGAGCAGCGAGACATCGCTGAGCTCCGCGCTGGCTTCCAGGCGCTGGTGGTACTGCAACATCGCTTCCAGGTTGCGCGCTTCAGCGGCGATACGGACCTGGCCTTTGCGCGCGTCCGGGGTCAGGCCGAGCAGCGCGACATCGCCCTGCGGCAAGGCTTCGAGCATGGCGAACAGCTGCTGCCATGGGCGTTGCAGTTGTTGTGACACACTGCGCATTTGTGCCAGACGCTCGGCCTGCTCACGGCTGGCAGCAGTAGTTTGCGGAGCAGTGGTTGCCGGACGGCGGCCCAGTTGCAGCTCCAGGCTGTGCACGCTGGCCTCAAGGTGTACCTGCTCGGTCTGCAAGTTTTGTTGCAGCAACACCAGGCTGGCGACGATGGCGCAGCCCAGGGCCAGCAGCGACCAGGCCAGCGGGCCACTGCGCCGGGGTTGGAATTCCAGCTCGAGGCGGCGCATGTCAGGCCACCGCCCGCCACATGGCGCACAGGGGGTCGGCTTCGCTGGCCGGCTGGCACAGCTGCACCGCCGCCAGTTGCGGCACGTCGCCCCGGCCCGGGGCATGCAAGTACACCTGTGGCAGGTGCTCGCCATACAGCTCGCAGGTGCGCTCGATCAGCGCTTGCAGGGCCTGGTCGCTGTCGGCGCAGCCTTGCGCAAGCACTTGCTGCCAGGCGCCGCCGGCGGCCAGCAGCAGCACGCTGCGGCGCGGCTCGGCCAGTACAAACAGGAAGTCGCCCTGCTGCAACTGTGGCGAGCAGCGGTTGTAGGCGGCCATCAGGTACGGTTGCACCGAGCGCAGGCTCAGGCGGCTTTCCCGGCCCAGCGCCTGTAACCGTTGCAGCAGGGCTTCGGGCAGCGCCGTCGCGATGCGGGCGGCACCGGCAGGCTCGGGCGACAGCACGATGCGCCAGTCGTCCAGCGGCTGGCCGTAGAGGTTTTCGAAGCAGGCTCGGGCATAGGCGTCCAGTTCGCGCGGGTGGCCGATGGCATCACTCCAGGGCACCAGGCAGAAGCGGCTGTAGCGAGCCGACAGCAGCACCCGCAGCTGGGCGCCACGTACGGCATGCTCGGCCAACAGTACGGACAGCGCGTCGACGGCGGCTTCCCAGGCTGGCTGAGCAGCATCGCAGCTGAACACGCGACTACCCAGCCACTGGTGCTGGTGTTTATGCCAGCAACCCAAGCCGACGCCCTCGGCGCCGACCACGGCACAGAAACGATCAGATGAATGTGACACGGTTGATCTCCTCAAGTGTGGTGCGGCCATCGCGGACCAGGTCCAGCGCCGAAGCCCGCAGCAGGCGCAGGCCGCGCTGGCAGGCGAGTGTCTTGATTTGCGACAGGGGGCGGCGCTCGACGATCATCTGCCGCAGGTCGTCGTCCAGGTGCAGCAGTTCCGCGATTGCGCTGCGCCCGCGAAAGCCACTGCCACGGCACTGGCCGCAGCCCTGCACGCGCACGAACTTCCAGCCGGCCACGCCTTCACGGCTCAGGCCCGAGCCATACAGGGTGTCGTCATCCACTTCGCAGGGGCTGGAGCAATGCGTGCAGGCCAGGCGGATCAGGCGCTGGGCCAGCACCGCGTTCAGTGCAGAAACGAAGCTGTAGGGGTCGACCTGCATCTGGCTGAAGCGGCCGATCACGTCGAACACGTTGTTGGCGTGGATGGTGGTGAACACCAGGTGGCCGGTAAGCGCCGACTGCACGGCAATTTGCGCGGTGTCCGGGTCGCGGATTTCGCCAACCAGGATCTTGTCCGGATCGTGGCGCAAGATGGAGC
This sequence comes from Pseudomonas sp. BP01, assembly GCF_022760795.1. Classification (NCBI taxonomy): domain Bacteria; kingdom Pseudomonadati; phylum Pseudomonadota; class Gammaproteobacteria; order Pseudomonadales; family Pseudomonadaceae; genus Pseudomonas; species Pseudomonas sp. BP01. The sequence goes on along the minus strand of NZ_JAFBKA010000004.1, from coordinate 230,610 downwards.
GCAGGCCACGGGCGAAGGTCAGGCCCTTCTTCTCGTTGACCGGGATTTGCAACACGCCGGGCAGCTGGTACTCGACCGGGTCTTCGATGGTGATGATCTTGTCCACGCCATGGTTGATCTCGCTGATCATGGCGTACAGGGTGGTGGTCTTGCCGCTGCCGGTGGGGCCGGTGACCAGGATCATGCCGTAGGGTTCGGCAGCCAGCCGGCGCAGCGCGCGCAGGGTTTCGTCGGCAAAGCCCAGGGCCTGCAGCTGCACGCCGCTGACCCGGTCGGACAAGTCCTGCTTGTCGAGCACCCGCAGCACGGCGTCTTCGCCAAAGATGCTGGGCATGATCGATACCCGGAAATCGATTTGCCGGTCGCCCACAGCCACCTTGAAGCGGCCGTCCTGGGGCACGCGTTTTTCGCCGATGTCGAGCTCGGCCATGACCTTGATGCGCGAGATCACCTGGTCGGCAAAAGCACTGCCACTGGCCTTGCCAGCGCCGTTGAGCACACCGTCGATGCGGTACTTGATGGTCAGGCCCTGGCCGGTCATGCCCAGGTGGATGTCGCTGGCGTGCAGCTTGAGGGCGTCGTACAGGGTGGAGTTGACCAGCTTGACCACGCGGCTCTGGTCTTCGCTGATGCTGGCCAGCGACAGGCGTTGCAGCGGGTCGCCTTCGCTGCTGGCCTCGGCGTCGTGGTCAAGGGCATCGACGGCGTGGAAGCTTTCTTCGTGGCGGGCCAGGAAGGTGGCCAGTTCGGCGGCGTGGGCCAGGTACAGCGGCGCGCCTTGCAGCACATCGTCGATCCAGGCCAGGCGGGCGGGGTCGAAGGGGTCGGCGAACACGCCCAACAGCTGGCCGCCCTGCTCGATCAGCACGAATTCGCGCTTCAGGCACGCGGCCAGGCTGACTTTGTCGAAGCGTGGGCTGCTGGCCAGCAGGGTGTGGCTGTCCAGCACCGGGTAATGCAGGGTCAGACCCAGGCGACGGGTGAAGGTATCGGGGTTGTCGCAAGCAAGACGTTCGAGGCAGTTGAGCAGGCGCTCGTCGCTGGCTTGCAGACGGGCCTGGGCCAGCAGGTCGCGGGGGTAGGCTGAGACTGGTGCATCAAATGCTTCTGGCATGGCCTGCGACTCCGCTCAGGGGGCGCGTCGCAGGCTGGCTCAGCCAGGGGGGCGGGCGCCGCTATTCCCCTGTGAGCAGTTGATCGTCGTCGGGCCCTGGCGGCTTGGCGCCATTACGGCGGCGCTCAGCCAACACCCAGCTTCCATCGTACAACTGCAGGGGGAACGATTCGTTCCTGTTCTGGCGTCGTTCGACGAACCCTTCTGCCGGGTTGTCCGTGGCCCTGCGCCGGCGCTCGATGCCCATCAGGTCGAAGATCGCACGGGCCAGTTCCACCAGTGGGAACGGCTTGAACAGGACATGGCTCACTCCCAGCTCGGCGGCCCGCTCACGCACCTCGACGGTGGGGTGGGCGGTGATCAGCATGAAGTGGCATTGCCTGTTCTTGCGTACGGCCTCCAGAACCTGAAACCCTTCCATGTCGGGCAAGCGGTAATCCAGCACGATCACTTGTGGCGCCAGGCGCTCAGCCTGCTCGATACCACTAGCACCGTCGTGGGCAACATGAACTTCCAGGCCTTGCGCCTGCAGGTACGCTTGCAGGTTCTGCGCAAGGGTCTGTTCGTCATCGACTACCAATACTCTGTTCACCAAGGTCGACTCCCAAGAACTGCCCGGTTACCCGGTCTGCGAAGTTCGCCCTTGTACAGGCTTGAGCAGGCTTCGTGCCAGGCGTGAATAGTCATGCTGCACCGCTGTAAGTCATTGATTTGCAAAAGGTGCCGGCCAGCACCCAAAACACGGCGGGCAGGCACACCCACCCCCTTCCCCACAACCGGGGAAACTGATGGCACATTGCCAAACCCTAATTCCCCAGCATTGGGGGAAACGCCATCAGGGGCTTCAGTCAGCGATCTCCACTTTAGCGGAGTCGCGCAAACGTTGGCGCACGGACTTGCGCGCTTGCGCCTCGCGCTCACCGATGAGCGAGGCCCTGGCCAAGACCAGGCCCTGTTCGTGTATGACCGAAGGGTTATCACTTTGGTTCTGCGCTCCCTGCAGTGTTTCTCGGTTGGCATCATAGAATGCTTGCACTTCGGCCGGGCTCGGCGCGTCGACTGCGCTGAGCTGGGCATACACCTGCTGGGCCGCCATGTCTTGCCGGGTGTATTCAGTGTACTGTGCCCTATCAAAGCCCGCCTCTGCCAGACGCCGTTCGAAAACTGCCGGGCTGCCGAACGCGGCTTCTACCTCGCCGACATGCGCCGACACCTGCTCGTCGCTGATGACGATGCCTTGGCGCCGCGCCTCCTGCCACAGCAGCTCCTTGTCGATCAGCTCATTCAGCGCCTGATCGCGCAGGCGCTTGTACAGGCCTGGGTTGCGGATGCTGGACACCGCGCGGCCCTGGGCGGTCAGGTATTCGCTGAAATAGCGCTCCAGGCGCGTCAACCCAATCTCCACGCCATTGACCCGTGCAGCAGGTACATCGGCCCAGCTCGCCTTGGCCATTACCAGCAACAGGCACAGCAACACAATACGCATGGCAACCTCCACTCAAAGGCTGTCCGGCACCGGCCGGTAAGGGGTAACGGCGGTGAAGCGCGGCCCGGGCAGGGCCACCGCCACCACATGGGCACCGGCCATGCCCTGGCGGCGACCGGGGCCAAAGCCCAGCGCCGGGGTCAGGCCGGTAGATACATCGTGCAGGCCTTCCAGTGCGCCAATCAGTTGCTCGCGGCTGGCGTCACGGCCGATCTGCTTGAGCGCTTCGCTCAGCAGGCGCAACGCGCACAGGGTATTGACCTGCAACGACGCCTGGCGAGGGTCCAGGCCCTGGCGTTGTTGCAGCCCGGCGAGGGTGGCCAGGCCTTGCTCGGTCCAGTCTTCGGGGACATAGGGGTAAGCCAGGAACACCCGTTGCGACCATTGCTCGGGCAACCGCGCCACGGCGCCGGCCACCTGGCTGGACGCGGCGAACAGGTAGGGCTGACGGCCCGCGGCTTGCAACGCCGTCGCCAGCTCGACAAATGCCTGGGCGCGGCCAAGGAAGACGATGCCCTGCCCGTCCACTGCCTGGCCGTCGAAGGCCTCGATGGCGGGCGGCGCCCAGCCTTCCTGCAACAGGCGTTCACGTACCTGCTCGGCCGCCTCCGCCTGGTCGTTGCCGGCGTACACCACGCGCAAGTCGCCCGGTGCCAGGCCCAACCCAGCACGGGCGTGGCCCGCCAGGCTCAGCAACTGCGCAGGTAAGCCGGGCAGCGGGTCGAAGATCTGTGCGCTGCCGCCGCTGCGCGGGGTACTGCCAATCAGGGGTACATTCTGTGGCGCCAGCAAGGTTGCCAGACGCGGGTCGAGCATCGGTGCCAACGGCGAAATCAGGGCGAACACGCGCTCCTGCTCCAGCAATTGCTGTAAGGCATGCTCGGCGCTGACCGGGTCGGAGCCAGGGTCCAGTACGACCAGCTCCAGGCGCCGCCCGTGAATGCCGCCTTGCTGGTTGAGTTGCGCTACCCCGTCTTCCAGCACTGCACGTACCACCTGCCCGGCTTCGGCCAGCGGGCCGGAAGCCGGCAGCAAGGTGCCCAGGCGCAGTACGCCCTCCTCTATGCCGGGGTCGCGCTCCTGCGCCAGGCGCTTCAGGTAGGCTGTGAGGTTGCGCTGGTCGGCCATGGTCAGTTCGAAGCGTGGCATGGCCGGGTCCAGGCGGTTGCCAGCCGGGTCTACGCCATGCTGGATGGCCCTGGCCAGGCTGCGGTCGGTATAAGCCGGGTAGCTGCGGCCATTGGCTTCGCGTGCGCCCTGGCCTTGTGCCAGGCGCTGCCAGTCCAGGTTGGGTGGGCGCACGCCGCCTTCGGCGCGGCCACGGCCGTCGTTGCCGTGGCAGCTGGCGCAGGGCAGCACGCTGGCGGGCACGCGGATGTCGCTGGCGCCGACCCGGGCCTGCAATTGTGCATCGCTGCTGGAGACCCCCTCGCGGTAGAGGCGCTTGCCGGCTTGTTCGTGCTCGGTCAGGTCCAGGGCCAATGCACCGCTAGACATGGCAATACCTAATGCGAATGCCAGATAGCGCAATACTCCCTCAATGCCGGCACGAATCCCTGTAGGAGCGGCCTTGTGTCGCGATCGGGCGCGCAGCGGCCGCAAAACAGGCACACCCGCAGGACCTGATGAAACACATTCGCAGGTTCTGCGGCCGCTGCGCGCCCGATCGCGACACAAGGCCGCTCCTACAAGGGTTCGCGTCGGCAGTGGTGAAGTATTGGGCATGATGCTCACCGGCCTGCCAAAGGCTGGGTCAGCAGTTGCATGCGCTGGGCTATGGCTGCGGGCGGTGCATCCGGGCGGATCTTGCTCCAGCGTTTGCCCGCTACATCGCCGGCAATCAGCTGCGTGGAGTGCTGCTCGGGGCTGGGCAGGAACTGGCCAATACGGCCAAGCACCAGGTCGACATTGGCCTTGTCACCGGTCAGAAACAGCCAGTTCGGCCCATCAACCCCCTGCTTCTCGGCAAACGCCTTGAGTGCTTGCGGGGTATCGTTGAGCGGATCGCTGCTGATCGACACGAAAGTCACCTGGCTGGCCAGTTGCGGCCCCATGGCCGCGCGCACTTCGCGCAGCTTGCGGGTGATCAGCGGGCAGGCGTCGGTGCAGTGGGTGAAGATCACGTTGAGCATGACCACGTTGTCCTTGAGCACATCACTGTAAAAACGCAGCTCGCGGCCGTTCTGGTCCTTCAGTACGGTATCGGTGAACCAGGTCTGGGCATCGCGGGTGCCGCCGCCACTGGTCATCGTCTGAGGCGCGGGCTGCGGCACGGGCGCCTGCTCCACATGGCCTTCATGGGCAAACGCCATCGAGCCGAGAATCCACAGGCAGCCGCCCAGCACCAGCCAGTCGAAACCGCGCATGCCGCCGCGGCGGGAGGTTACATTGCTCATGGTTGCACCTCATGGTGGTCGGCAATGGCCGTGCTCTTGGCATGCACCCGACGGGCGCTGAGTCGGTTGATTTCTTCTATCAGTACCGTTGGGTCGGTGAAGCCGTAATACCGCGTCCAGTGCCCGCTTCGCCCGTCACCCACCAGAATCAGCGGCGGGTGCTGACGGAGGTCGGCGCTGAAGCTGCCCAGGCCCTTGAGGGTTTCGGTGACAGCGTACGGCGTGCCGGTCAGCCAGCTCCAGCCCGGCCCCTTCTGGAAGGCCTTGGCGTAATCTTGCAGGCGTTTGGCATCGTCACGCTGAGGGTCGACGCTGATCGACACCATGTGGATCTCTTCCCCTACCCGGCCACCCAGCTGTTGCTGGACTTTGCCCATGATCGACGACACCACCGGGCACACCGTGGTGCAGCTGGTGTAGATGAAGCCCATGACCACCAGATGGTCATTTACCAGGTCTTTCTCCAGGCGTACCGGCATGCCGTCCTGGTTCAGCAGGGAGACGTCGGCAAAACGCACACTGGTCTTTTCCTGGTGAGCCGCCGGCGGCTGCTCGGCATGGCCTTTGTGGTCGTGGCCGGCGTGGGCCATGGCAAGGTTGCTGGCAAGTGCCAGGCTCAGGGCCAGCAGTTGGAAACAATGCTTGGCGTTCATCGCACACTCCTCATGTCAGTGTGGGAAGCGCTGGTCGCTGCGGCCGGCAGGACGCGCAGGCTGGTGTAGTTTTCTTCGGCAAACTTGCGGCCCAACGATGGCGACTGCACATGCAGGTACCAGGCGCCAGCTTCGGACAGTGTCAGGGCTGCCTGATAGACACCCTCCCCCACTTCCAGCAACTGCAGGTTGCGCGGCATTGACGACGGCGCCAGGAAGTAGCGCAGGCTCAGGTCGTTCAGGCCCAGCCGCGGCTGACCGTCGTCACCGACGATACGCACCCGTGCGGTAATGGCGCTGTGCAGTGGCATGGGTTGGTCCAGGCCAATGAACTCCGCATGCGCGCCCTTGCGCTTGCCGGCATTGGGCGCTTCGGCAACATCGGCACTGAAGCAGTGGATGATCTGCGGCTGGTTAAGCAGGAAAGCCACGTCGAACTTGCCGGCAGCGGGCAGTTTCACCGTCGAGCCGTACACCCCGGGCGCCACCTCACGCAGGCTGCGGTCAACGACCAGGGCAGCACGGGCCTGGTGACCACGGTTGTTGTAGCCGGACATCGGCGCGTTCATGCCCTCGGCGTAGAAGTAGGTGGTGTTGTCCACCGGGTTGACCACGAACACCGAGTTGTCATCACGCGACACCGACAACCCCTGGGCCAATGGCAGGTCGCCGGCCTGGCGCGGCGCTGCCGGGCCGGCCTCGAAGCCCTGGACGATCGGCGAGCGCCCTTCGCCCAGGCTGGACAGGTTGATCATGGTCACTTTCGGGGAAGCCAGGCCGCGCACATAGGCATAGCCCTTGGTAAAGGTCAGCTGATAGGGTTCGGCCGCCACCGGAATGTGGTGGATCAGCTTGTCGGTACTGGCATCGATCACCAGGGCCTGGTTCTCAAGGGTGTTGAGTACGACGCCGTAGCGGCCATCGCTGCTGAAGCGCATTGGCCCCAGGCCCTGCTCGGCCTTGACCGTGTGGCGCAGCTGGTGGCTGCGGGCATCGAACACCCTTACGCTGCCTTCCTCGCCATCGACCACGTAAACGGCCTGGGACAGCGCCGAGTAGCTGACCGACAGCGGGTGCGGGCCAACCTTGATGGTTTTGGCCAGGCGCATTTCCGGGATATCAATAACGCTGAGGGTGCCGCTGTCGCGGTTGCTGACGTAGGCAAAACGCGAGTCGGCGCTGAAGGCGATTTCGTGGTGCCCGGTGCCGGTGTTGAAGCTTTTCAGGGTGGTACGCCCTGGCACGTCGATCACCGTCACCCCACCCTTGGCCGGGTCACTGCTGTTGTTGCCCACCCACAACCGGTGCTGGTCCGGCTGCAAGGCTACGCGCAGCGGCTGGTCGCCGGCGTCAAGGTCGGCCACGCGGGTGAAGGTTTCGGTATCGATTACCGCCACCTTGCCGCGCTCGGGGATCGACACGAACACCTGCTTGTCGTCGCCGGTAGCCACCCAGTCCATGGGCCGCCCGGGCAGGTCGATGCGGGCCATGGTGCTGGTCACGCCGCCCACCGAAACGGTCGGATCAATCACCGTCAGGCTGGCGTCGTTGTTCAGCATCAACAAAAAGTAGCTGTTCAGGTCGAGCAGCGGCCTGGCGCCGATGCTGCTTTTGAGAAACAGCGCGACCCGCGCCTTGCAGCTTTGGCTGCGGTCGCCGGTCGGGGCCGACTGCGCCGGGTCGATCCACGCCCCCGGGGCCATGCCCGACAGCGGCTGGCCACTGGCCTGGTCGCTGACCTTGAAGCGGATGCTGGCGAAGGCGCCTTCCTTCAACTCGCCCCCGGCCAGCGGCCGGGCCTCGAAATCCACGGTCACGCCGTCCCGGCTGAGCCGGTGCAGGGCCTGCGGGTCGGCAGGTTCCTGCAACAGCTCGCGGGGATCGCACCAGAGCTTTTCATACGCCACGCCCAGGCCGATCAGCGCTACTCCCAGCAATACCCCCAAGCAAGCAGGGCGAGTCTTGTTATTCATGCTCGCGCTCCCCTTCCGTCACTGCGCCGGGGCCGTTGCCGGCGGCGCTTCGTTGGTCACCCGCAAAATCCCCCACAGCCCAGAGAGGTTGCCGTAGGCGGCGTAGTCGCGGAACAGGTAGTCACCCGCCACCGCGTTGGCACCGCCGGCACTCGGCAGCATGAAGCTGAAGTGCGCCGCTGGCAGTACGCTCTCCTGGGCACCGATGTACATGGCCATCGGGTTGTAGCCGAAGCGCACCGAACCGATGCCAGGCAGGCCCATCGGGTAGCCGTCCACGTCACTCTTCTCGGCCTGGTAGTTGTGCAATGGCCACAGGTGCCCGTCCAGCTGGTAGGTGATGCCACGGCTGCCACCACTGGGCATCAGCACATGGCTGCGCACTGGCTGGCCCGGCTTGGCGTACAGCACCGGGGTTTGCGGGTCACCGCCAACCAGGGCGTTGCTGTAGGCCATGTGCGCGTTGGGCACATCGGCAAAGCCGAAGCCATCGGCATGGCCGAACGGTGCATCCGGCGCCAGGCCAAAGCGCAGCCACAGCGGTTCGGTCTTGTAGTTCATGGCCATGTTGCCGTTGTCTTTCGGGTCCCCCGGCACGCCATTGCCTTCGGTGGCGATGCCTTCGACCGGGCGGCCGTCAGCCCAGCGCATGTTCATCGAGCGCTGCCACACCGTTACCAGGTCGCGGTAATCGGGTTGGCCAGTGACCTTGACCGTGGCCTGGGCCCGGCTGGCGGTGTCCTCGGTCCAGGTTGCGGTCTGCGGCAAGATGCTCATGCCACCCACCAGGCCTTTTTGTGGCTGCTTGATGAAGTCCGACGGCATCAGGTTCAGGCCACCAAACTCGATTGCCGTGGTGTTGATGTTGTCCACCGTGCGGCCCAGTTGCAGCACCGGTTTGCCCTCACGCTCCAGGTGGCCGGCGTAGTACTGGTACACCCGGCTTGGGTAGGCACCGCTGTTGCCCACCCGGGGTGGCACGGTCTGCGCCGGGTTGGCACCCACGTTGGCACCGTCGGACTTGGTGATGTCGTAGGCCAGCAACTGGGCATGCAGGCCCACATGGCTGGACGGCCGCATCAGGTTGTTGTTGAAGGCGGTGGAGCCTTCGCTGTCGAAGCGGTCACGCTTGACCACGTTCTGCATCACGGCCGTGCTTGGCAGGTCTGGCATGACCTGTGGCAGGCGGTTTTCCAGGGTGATGCTGATGCAGTCCCCGGCGTTGGCACGCAGCACCAGCGGCTCCACCGGTACGCCGGCTTTGAGCTTGCCGGTGGTGGCGTCCAGGTCGGCCTTGCGCACATACAGCACGGCGGTCGGGTCATGCAGTGGCGCACTGTGGCCACCCACGGTAAAGGTGGTGCCGTCCTCCTCGTCGACAACCGTCACCTGCGGGATGCTGGTCTTGCGGCTGTTGAACACCAGGGTGCCGCCATTGGCCTTCAGCGGGCCGCCGACATGCTGGCCCACACCGGCCGGGTCGTTGATGCTGACGCCGTTGCGGTTCTCGAGGATGTCGTTGGCCAGCGCCGCGACAATCTCGTAGCTGCGCTTGACGGTGGTACGGGTACCGATGCCGTTGGGGTTGGCCGTGGTTTTCGGGCAGATGCCGTCAAAGTTCACGGTATTGCGCATGGCCACGGGTTGCGTGTTGTTCGGCAGCGGGAAAAGGTCGGCGCGTTGTGCGGTGTAGTTGCGCATCACGCCCCAGATGCCGTTCCAGTAGCCTTCCAGGGCTGCGTCCATGGCGTACAGGTAATCGCCGTTGGTGGCAGCAGAACTGGAAATCATCGACACCGGTGCCATGAAGCCCATCTGTTCGGAAATACCGATCATCTGCGAGGCCTTCCAGCCCGAGTTGGAGCTGTTACCGAAGCCCGAACCGTTTTGCAGCCACTTCACGCCGTGCAAGGTCACGTTGTGCTCCTCCTCGTGGCCACCGGCGTGCAGGCGCAGCCGTACGTTGTCGCCAGAGTAGGTGCGCAGCATGGGCGTGAACGGGTCCCCCGGCTCGCTGCCGGCCTTGTTGATGTGGGGTGGGAACAGTGTGGTGCCGCCGGTAGGGCCAACCGCCGAGGTGATCGCCGAAGGCGCCAGGTTCATGGCCGGGATCGCACGGTCGGTACGGCTCTGCAAGGCATAGCTCAGGTCGCCGGCCAGGCCGTCAGCCTGCATGCCGCGCTTGCCATCGGGGCCGACCTTGTTCGGGTCGAATACCCGCAGGGCCAGCGGCTCGTTGCGGTAGTTGACGACGAACATGCCCGGGTCATCGACCGAAATCGCCTGCGGGCAAGGCCGGCTTGGGCAGCCGGGGGCCAGGCCACCGCGCGACTCGACCACCGATTCAAGCAGGTTGGATGCCTTCTGCCGTACCGGCGGGTTGATGGCGTAGCGGAAGCTGTCGGCTGTGGCCGGGTAAGACTGGCCATTGGGGATGCCGTCCGGGCCTGCGCCCACATAAACACCCGCTTCATAGGCATGCTGGAAGTCGCTGTATTCAAGGAAGAACTCGCGGTAGCTGTCGTTCTTGCCATCGCCATCGTGGTCGCCAGTCTTGATCACCGCTTGCCACGAGGTCGGCCCGCCATCCTGGCGTGTGGCCGGGTTGTACAGTTGCTCGCCGGTTTCGGCGTGGTACCAGGTAGAGCCGGCAGGTTCGGCCAGCACGGTTGCATACAGCCCCAGCTGCTGGTGGGTGGATGGGCCGAGGTGGTCGTGGGTAAAGATGGTGCCCAGGCCACGGTCGACGTTGTTCACGTTCACCAGCGGGTCGGCGAACCAGCGTTGCATGGCTGTGCGCGCGCCCAGCCAGTCGGCCCGGCCAAAGCGGCCAAAGTACGGGTGCTGCTTCGCTTTCGGGCAGGCGGCGGTGCCGTCGCGGCTGTCGCCTTCAGTGCAGCCGTTATAGGCGCGGATGGCATGCACACGCTCGACCACGCTGCCGGGCGAGAGCACCCCGTCTTCATAGTTCCAGCCATTGGCCGAGCCGTCGGCGGCAGTCAGGTCCCACTTGGGCAGGTGGATGTGCTGGCCAATCACGTCGGTCGGGGTACGCACCTGGTAGTCGTCCATTTCGTAGTACGACGGGATCAGGTTGGTGTGGGTGTACATGGTGCAGTCGAAGGTGTTCATGCGCATCACCAGCGGCTCTGGCGGGCGCTGCTTGGTGATCACCGGCCAGGCGTCTTCCCACAGCGCCAGGATACGCGCCTGCGGGAAGTGGTAGCCGACCTTGTTGTACACCGCGTCGAACTGGATATTGGCACCTTTGTAGATGCGCGGGCGGTCGGCGGTGAAGGTGGACGAACCACGGAAGCTCATGCCGGTCAAGCTCTCGCCGCTCGCAAACTCGCCTACCCCCGAGGTTTGGGTCAGGCGCTTGCCGCGGTCATCCATGCACGGCTCGTAGAACGGCGCGCCGGCAGTGGGCAAGGCGCCGTTGGTGCGGAAGGCCTTGGCCACCGGCTGGCTGCCAGGGATCAGGGCGAAGCTGGGGTGCTCGGCCTTGGCGTGGAACTGCATGGCGGCCTGCTCGACATCGGTTCCTTCTTCGGGCAGGTAGATGGGCTTGGCTTTGTGCACCACCTTGGAAAAGTCCAGCTTGGTGGTGGTGGTCACGGCCTCGCCACCGGCAGATACACCGTCCAGCGCATGACGGCCCAGGCCGCCATCCCAGCCGTCTACCTGGTTGGCGTCAAGGTTGGCCCACAGGGCCTTGCCGCTGTCTTTCAGCTGCCGGGCCAGGGCCGGGTCAAGCATGTCCAGTGGCGGGGTTGGCGGGCGGTTACCGACACTGCTTTCCATGCCACCGATCCAGAACGGGTAGCCTGGGTTTTTCAGGCTGCCATCGGCGTCGCGGTTGGCATCAGTGCGGTCGACCAGCGCCAGTGAGCCGACGGCTTTGTGCACCGGCGCCTGGTTGGCGTGGTCGTCATCGCCTTCGTCCTCGTTTTCGTCATCATCGTCGTTGGCGGCTACCAGTTGCTCAGACAGTTTGGGTACCACCACCACCTTGCCAGGCATCGGCGCCATGGCTTTGCCAGGCAGCGGCACGATGGCCGGGATCGGTGTACCCGCAACGATTTCGCCATCGGGCAATGCCCGGGCGCCAGCGGCAGGCTTGCCGCTGCGCTGGGCAAACGGCGTGCTGTGGAAACCATTCTCGCCCTGCCCGCTCACTTCCAGCCGGGTGCCTTCTTCGAACACATCGTGCACCCGCCACATGGCCCACATGCCCTGGGCGAAGTGCGGGTAGAAGTGGCAGTGGTAAATGGCATCGCCTGCCACGCGGTTGCGGTTGCCCGACCCGCCGTTGGCAATCTCGTAGGTGTAGCCGATACCCGGGCCGATGCCTTGGGCGTCGATGTAGTCGGAGTTGTCGTCGTTGGGGTTGAACAGCCACTGGTGACCATGCAGGTGGAAAATGTGCTGTTCATGGCCATTGTGGGTGTTGCGGAATTTAGTGAAATCGCCAATGTAACTGTGGTGCACGTTGGCTGGCTCGGCCGGGTAAAGCGCCATGCTGGCCTTGACCCCCATGGCGCTGGCCGGCGGCGTCTGGCCTGGGCGAATGTTCTCCAGGCCGACGTTGGCCGGTACGTCCACCAGGGTGCCGATATCGCCCACGGTGTGTGCGCTGAGGAAGAACTCCTCGTAGGCGCACGACAGGCAGTCATGCATCGGCCCCACACCCAGGCGGTTGGCGACCACTTCAGCGCCCATGCCGCCGGAGCCGTAGTTGATCATGAACGAATCGCGCGTTGGCTCCAGCACATGGCCCATCACCGGGTCCGCCCAGTAGCCGGGGAAGGCCTGGGTGGCGGCCACTTCATCGGCGAACTGCGAGGCAAAGTCGCGAAATGCTTCTAGACGGTTGGGCAATGCGGGGTTGCGCTTGTTGACGCTTTCCAGCGGGTAGGTCGAACGCGGGAAGCTGCCGTCCGGGTTCGGCCCCATGACAATGGCGTCGGTCTCGCTGTTGAGAATTTCATTGCCGTCGACCATGGCAATGATCGGCTTGCCGGCCTTGCCCTCGCTGATCCACGGTTGAGTCTGCGGGTAACGGGCCTGGTAATCGATGACCGGTTGGCCGGTGGCGGTACGGCCGGTGGTGGCCAGGCGCATTTCTTCTTCGGTCAAGGTGTTGCGGAAGGTTCGCCCACCTTTGGGGACGACCACCACCTGGCCAAACAGGCCATTGGCAACGTTACCTGCACCACCCTGGCCGCCAAAAGTAGCGCCCTGACTGGTGGCAGCAAAGGCCCCCTCGCGCTCGGCGTACAGGGTGTAGCTGCGGGTGTTGCCGGGCGATACCAGGAAGTTGCCATTGCGGCCGGTGTTGGCGGCGATATCGCCAATGCTGTTGACCGCCTGCATGCCGTTCACCTGGAAGCCGACATGCCGGTCATTTACCTGCTCATCAGCGACGAAGTCCTCACCGCCTTCGTTCCCGACTTCGTTCTCCGGGCCTTCCTCTTCGCCTTCCTCCTCGCCTTCGGCTTCGTTTTCTTCAGGATCGATGCCGTGCTTGTTGGGGTTGGCCTGGTAGGCCAGCAGGTTGGTCAGGTTGACCGTGAGGCAGTCACCGGCGGCTACCCGCAGCACAATCGGCCGTGGGCGCTTGTCCGGGCGCAGAGTGACCTTGCCCGGTACCGCAGCCCCGCCCTTGCTGAGGGGGACTTGCTTGTCGTCCACCACATCTTCACGAAGCGCGAACATCATGCCATTGGCGTTTTGCGCGCCAAGGCGGTTGAACATCAGTGGCTGGTCCAGTGCCACCACATTGGCGACCAAGGTGCGCTGGCACTGCACGGCCGCCTCGCTGGTCGATTCCCAGCCTAACAGGGCCAGAACGAGGGATGACAGAAGGGGGCCTTTGCGTGGCGTAGACATGCTGCACCTCCAGAACACAGGAACTCTGCGGAGGTGTGGAGCAAGGTGTGTGCCAGGAGAAGATATCTAATATTTTCAAATGGTTGCGTAGGTAACCGAATCGGATTGGGGAGGATCACCCGGCGGTTTTCCCCGATTTGGGGGCAACGGGTTGCACGACTGAAGGCGACGCAATCACTGTGGGAGCGGCCGTGGCCGCGAACACCGGCGAAGCCGGTGCCATGCACCGAGTAGCCTGCTTCGCGGGCACGCCCGCGCCCACAGAGTGGAGGGTACGACGTCAGCCGACCAGACCGCGTACGCAGAAGTACAGAATCGACGGCCCCATCAGGCACCCCAACCCGGTATGGAAGGTGGCGGTCAACGCGCCATACGGCACCAGCCGCCGATCCGTCGCGGCCAGCCCGGCCGTCACCCCCGACACCGTCCCTGCCAACCCGCCGAACACCATTGCCGAGCGCGGGTTGTCCAGGGCCAGCAGGCGCGCAGAAACTGGGGTGAACACCATCACCAGGATCGCCTTGATCAGCCCGGTGGCAATCGACAGGGCCATCACGTCCGAACTTGCACCCAGCGCCGCCCCGGTCACCGGCCCGACGATATAGGTCACCGCCCCCGCGCCGATGGTGGTCATGCTCACCGCATCGCGGTAACCGAAGGCATAGGCCACTGCCGCACCGACAATGAATGGCAGCACCGTGCCCAGCAGCAGCGCCACCAAGCCAATCATCCCGGCTTTGCGCGCTTCGGTGGCCTGCACCTCGAAGGCCGTGGCCACAATGGCGAAGTCCCGCAGCATGGCCCCGCCCATCAGGCCGATACCGGAGAACAGCGCCATGTCGGCCAGGCCTTTCTGCCCGCCCGTCACGGTGCCGCCTACCCAGGCCAGCACCAGGCCGATGACGATGGCGATGGCCGAGCCGTGCACCCGGCCGAAGGTGAGGTACTTCGACATCACAACCGACAACCACATGATTGCGCCTACCACTGCAAAGGCAGTGATCAGGCCGTTGTGCTCCAGGGCATTTTCAATGATCGGCCACATGTTCAACGACCTCCTGCAGGGGCAACCTGCGCGCGGGTTTCGGGGGTGGTTTCAAGCGCGGGCAAAGGCTCGCCACGGTGGCTGCGGCTGATCAGGGCGATGGTCGCGCCGCACACCAGCACCGCGCCCACTGCCGCCAGCAGCGCTACCGGCCCGCCGTGCAGAGCAGTAACCACGTTCTGCTGGGCGGCCATGGCCACCACCACCGGGATGTACATGGCGCCCCAGAAGCCCACGCCAAACTCGCACTCCTTGCTCATGCCACCGTTGCGGTGCATGTACAGCCGTGCGCAGATCAGCAGGATCATGGCGATGCCGACCCCGCCCACATTGGATTTCACGCCCAGCAACACGCCCAGGAAGTCGCCGACGATAACGCCGGCAAGCGTGCAGACCGCCAGCAGTGCCACACCATAGATGATCATTGTTGTTGTCCTCAGGTTGTGTCGAAGTTGCTTGTTGTTGTTCTTCGTAAACACACATTGATGCGGCCTGCACGGTCATTGTGGGAGCGGGCGTGCCCGCGAAGCAGGCGCCTCGGTGGATGGCACGGGCTTCGCCCGTGTTCGCGGGCTTGCCCGCTCCCACAGGGGTCGCACAAGCTTCCAGATTCAAAACAGGACAGCTCCCAGAATGACAGCGTCTGCCGACTGACATCATCGGTCGTCAGCCACCTCCTGGCGCAGCAGCGCATCCAGGGTGTCCCACCGTGTACCCTCCACGGCCACTACCCTGCCCTGTTCGAACACTGACCGGGCCAGCCCGCTGAGCACGCTGCCGGGTGGTATTTCCAGGTGCAGGCGCACGCCACGTTCAAAGGCGTTGCGCAACGTAGCGCGCCAATCGACCACCCTTGCCATGTTGCCCGCCAGGTCGTCGCGCAGGCGCTGTAGGTCGAACACAGGCCGCGCGCTGCTGCCGCTGAGGTAGGTAATGCGTGGGCGCTGCAACTCGACCGTGGCGAAGGCGCTGGCAAGTTCCGCTGCCGGGCCATCCAGCAACGGGCAATGCGACGGCACGCTGACTGCCAGGCGTCGGGCCACGCCCTGGCCTTGGCGGCGAGCCCTGGCGGCGACCGCAGCCATCGCCGTATCGCTACCGGCGATGACGATCTGGTTTTCACTGTTGAGGTTCGCGACATGCACCTCGCCCCCCACCTCGCTCAGCAAACACTCGACACTGGTCAGGTCCAAGCCGCTGAGTGCAGTCATGCCGTAGCCTTGCGGATAGGCGCACTGCATCAGCTCGCCACGCAGAGCGACCAAGCGCACGGCATCGGCAAACCCCAGGGCGCCCGCCGTAACCGCCGCTGGATAGGCGCCAATCGACAACCCCGCCACGTAATCCGGCGCTGGGCTGCGCTGCATCAGCCAACGTGCCCAGGCCACGCCACTCAGCAGCAGGCACAGCTGAACAGCGCGGGTAGACTGCAGTGCTTGCCGGCTGTCCAGCGCCAGCGCAGCCTGGCCTAGGGTATCGCTGGCTTCCTCCAGCAGCAGCCCTGCGCCCTCAGGCAGACGCTGCAGCATGCCCTCCTGCTGGGCTCCCTGGCCGGGGAAGGCGAACAGGCTACTCATGCGGCACGCTCCATCACTGCCCAAGGGTCGCTGACCAGGCGCGGGCCATGGGGCGACTTGAGCAGCACGCGGCGGGCAAAACCGGCCCATTCGCGCAAGGCAATGGCACCTGCCGGGGTTTCCAGTTGCACATCGATACGGCACGGCGCGCAGTCGAGGATATCCAGCATCTCCCGCGCCTGAGCACGGGTCAGCGATTGTGGTGTGCGCAGCAGCAGGTCCAGGTCACTGTCGGCATGTACCACTTCCATGCCGGTCGCAATCTGGTACCCCACCCCGCCCGTCGGCCCCCAGGCCAGGCCGCTGGCCTGCAATACCGGGGTGACCGAGGCCAGTGCCTGTAGCGCAGGCCATGGGCTTTGTACGTGCACCCGCAGCGCTTCGGGGCCTTGCTGACGCTGGATATCGGCCAGGCGCATCAACGCACCCAAGCGCTGCGCCCGGCCCTGACCACGCACCCCAACCGCTACCCAGCCATCCTCACAGGAGGCACGGCGCACCACCACCGGTCGGCCGCTTGCCAGCACGTTCTGTGCCCACTGCGGCGCGTCGGCGGGCAAGCCCGACACGGGCATCCCCCACAGCAGGTCGTGCGGCCTTGGCGCGTTCATCTCAAGCGCCCTGCCACTGGCGGCGCAGCTGTTCGCGTACCTGGCGCGAGGCACTGCGGTTTTCTCCCGCCAGCCGCGACGACAGGTCGGTGGAGCTACCAATATCGCGCACCGCTTCTGCCAGGCAGGCACGCACCTGAGCAATGTCGGCGGCGCTCGGTGCCTGGGCGTTGTCTACTGTCAGGCGGCGCCACAGCAGGCCCAGCGAGGCGTAGCTGGCCAGGTCGTAGGCCATGGGCGGCACTTCGGCGGCCAGGGCCTCAAGCTGCTCGACGCTGCGCAGGGTAATCCGCGCCGCAGCCGCTTTGCCCATGGCGTGCACCATGACCCCGGTGTCGTCCAGGGCGATCAGGCGCTGGGCCTGGTAGCCGTGGGCCAGGAAGGCGCCGGACATGGCCTTGCCAACCAGCAGACCGATCACCGGGTGCCCGGCCAACCGCGCCTCGGCGTAGGCCTGCACGGCACCGGCCAATGCCTGGTGAATGCCCAACGCTTCCTCACGGCGGCCATAGGCCTGGCTGGGCACATCGATCACCGCGACAATGGCGCGCTTCTGGCCGTTGCGGTCAGCCTCCACCGCCTCGCTCACCGCCTTGGCCAGGCCCCAGCCTTCCAGCAGGCCGACCTCGCCCGAGCGGGCACGGGGGAATGGGTTGTCGGCATCGGGCACCACGGCGATGAAGCGCGCCAGGCGGTTGTCCAGTTCGCCGTCAATCACCCGCAGCGATGCGGGATAACCTGGCAAGGCTTGCCCGCCGGCCAGGCCCGGCAGCCAGTTCAAGGCACGGTTCATTGGGCTTCTCCTTGGTAAAGGACGCGCACGGCGGCGGCATCCAGTTGCGGGCAGTCTTCGCCCAGCCGGGCCAGCCGGTCGAGGAACCAGACGTGCTGGCTGGCGCGGTCTTTGGAGGGTGTGTCGAGCAGTTGCAGCAAGCGTTCGCGCAGCGCATCGATATCATCGGCCACATAGCCGTCCACCAAGCCGCTGGCATGGCGTTGTTCGCCGCCGGTCAGGCTCCAGATGAAGGGACGGTCCTTGGCGTCGTATTCGCCGATGCCGGCCTCCTGTTCGATCACCTGCGGGCCGTTCAGGCCCAGGCGTGCTTCGCGGGTAACCAGCAGGTGGCTGCACAGGCCCGCAGCAATGGACATGCCGCCAAAGCAGCCCACCGAACCTGCGATCAGACCGATCACCGGCTGCAAGGCCCGCAGCTCGACAATGGCCGCCTGGATTTCGGCAATCGCCGCCAGGCCCAGGTTGGCTTCCTGCAGGCGCACACCACCAGTTTCCAGCAGCAACACGGCGCAAGTGGGGATGCCATTGCGGTTATCTTCGATGGCCAGTTCCAGCGCGCCTGCAATCTTGGCACCGCCCACCTCGCCCATGCTGCCCCCCTGGAAGCCACCTTCGATGGCCGCGACCACAGCATGGCGCCCATTCAGCCGGCCCTTGGCGATAACCACACCGTCATCGGCCTGAGGCACGATGCCCTGGCGCGGCAGCCAAGGCGACATCAGCCGGTCGAACGGGCCCAGCAACTCCCGGAAGCTACCTGGGTCTAGCACGGCACGCGCCCGCTGCCGGGCGCCCAGTTCGACAAAGCTGCGGCTGCGCAGCAAGCGTTCGGTGTCAGTCATGGGCAATCTCCTCGAAGCCTTGCTCAAGGCGCAGGCGCACCACGCCCGGGGTGGCGCCAAAGTCATGGATGTCGATGTTCACGGCCGGCCACGCACGGCCCTCGAACAGGCGCTGGAACAGCTGCGCCCAGCGGGCGCCACTGCCGTTGACCGAGGTCACCACCTGGATGTGCAGGCTGCCGGCAGTGCCAGGCTCGATCAGCACTTCGAGGTCGCCGGAGCTGACGCAACCCACCAGCGTGCGGCCGCGGCCCGGTTCGGCGGCGGGGAATTGAAAATTCAGGGTTTCCATGTCACAGGCTCCCGGCTTTGTCGAGGAACAGGCAGGCGGCCAGCAAGTCGGCGGCGCCGCCCGGTGAGGCGTTCAGGTGCAGCAGTTGCCGGTCCAGCTGGCGCAGTTGCCGGCGCCCCGCCAGTGTGGCGCTGCCGCCTTCGGCCAGTACGGCGTGGGCACCTTGCTGGACGGCAGCCAGCCCGGCCGGGCCGCTGCGCCAGAGCACGCAGGTGTCGCTGAGCACGCTCATGATCGCCAGTAACGCGTCGAGCCGGGCGTGCTGCTCGCTGGCACCGGCGGCGCGGCTGCGCTGCAGCTGTGGCAGGCCGTGGGCGATGACGGCGGGGAAGCCTTGTTGTGCCTGTTCGCGGGCGCCGCCGCTGCCGTAGCGGTGGCGGACCTGCAAGCCATGGCTGTGCTGGTGCGGCATGGCCGGGTCGTCGAGCAGGGCTATACGCCCGGCGCGGGCGGCCAGGGTGCAGGCGTCTGCCTGGGTATCGAGGGCCGTGGACGCTACCAGCAGGCCCAGTGCCCAGATGGCGCCGCGGTGAGTGTTGACCCCGTGGGTGGCGGCAAGCATCGCGGCCTCGCCTTCGCGGCCGAGTTGGCCCAGTGAGGCCCGTAGGGCCTGGCCAACCTGACCGCTGGACTGGGCGGCTTCGGCCATGTTGCGCAGGCATGGCCACAGGGCCAGGGCCGAGGCGTGCATCAGGGCCAGGGTCATGTCGTGGTGGGCGCCGTTGCTGCGGCGGTCGACCAGCCCGGGTTTGGGGGACAGGTCGGCTTCGTCGATCAGGGCTTCAACGGCCAGGTCGGCGAGGTGGTCGGCCAGGGGAATTTCGGTTGCCTGGGCTGGCCTCTTCGCGGGCTTGCCCGCTCCCACAGGGACTGCACAAGGCTCAAGGACAGTGGTAAGCCTGTGGGAGCGAGCATGCTCGCGAAGCTGCACATACGGTTGCAAGTCGAGTGCTTTCATCACCAACTCCTGAACCGTGCAGGCGGGTTGTAGAGGCCGCCGGACCACTCGACCAGCTCGGCAATGCTGCGCGCGGCCAGCAGCTCGCGGCTGGCGTCGGTGCGCCGGATGCCAAGGTCTTCGGGCAAGGCGATCAGGCCTTGCTGGCGCATGCGCAGGGTGTCTTTGGGGTCGTGACGCAGGCCAATGGCGGTAACCCCGGCCACGGCGGCGATCATCTGCTGGCGTTCTTCCAGGCTGCGGGCCTTGTACAGGTAGGCAATGCCCTCCTCGGTCAGCAGGTGGGTGACGTCGTCGCCGTAGATCATCACCGGCGCCAGCGGCATGCCGGCCTTCCTGGCCACTTCTACGGCATCGAGGGTTTCCACGAAGGTGGGCTTGCCGCCTTCCTGGTAGGTCTCGACCATTTGCACCACCAGCTTGCGGCCGCGCTCTAGCAGGGTTTCTGGCACGGTCATGTCGAGCCACGCCGGGGTCGCGTGGCGCCGGCCACGCGGGTCGTGGCCCATGTTCGGCGCACCGCCAAAGCCGGCCAGGCGGCCGCGGGTCACGGTCGAGGAATGGCCATCGCCATCCACTTGCAAGGTGGCGCCGATGAACAGGTCGACGGCGTATTGCCCCGCCAGTTGGCACATCATGCGGTTCGAGCGCAGCGACCCATCACGGCCGGTGAAGAACACGTCCGGGCGCTGGGCGATGTAATCCTCCATGCCCAGCTCGGTGCCGAAGCAATGCACGCTTTGCACCCAGCCGGTCTCGATGGCCGGGATCAGGGTCGGGTGCGGGTTGAGCGTCCAGTTGCGACAGATCTTGCCCTTCAGGCCCAGAGACTCGCCGTAGGTGGGCAAGATCAGCTCGATGGCGGCGGTATTGAAGCCGATGCCATGGTTCAGCGACTGCACCTGGTGTTTTTCGTAGATGCCGCGAATGGCCATCATCGCCATCAGCACATGCACCGGTTTGATGTGGCGCGGGTCTCGGGTAAACAGCGGCTCTATATAAAAAGGCTGGTCGGCGACCACTACAAAATCCACCCAGGACGCCGGGATGTCGACCCGTGGCAGGTCGTCCACGCGGTCCACCAGCTGGTTGACCTGGGCGATGACGATACCGTCGCTGAACGCGGCCGGCTCAACCAGTGCGGGGGTGTCTTCGGTGCTGGGGCCTGTGTACAAGTTGCCGTCGCGGTCGGCCATGAAGCCGGCCACCAGGGTGACGTTGGGGATCAGGTCGACCAGCAGCCGCGAGTACAGCTCGATATAGGTGTGGATGGCACCGACTTCGAGCAGGCCATCTTCCAGCAACTGGCCGATGCGCAGGCTTTGCGGGCCGGCGAAGGAAAAGTCGAGCTTGCGGGCGATGCCGCGCTCGAACAGGTCAAGGTGCTCGGCTCGGCTGACGCTGGGCATGATCAGGTGCAGGTCGTGCAGGCGCCCGGGGTCGACCTTGGCCAGCGAGCGCGAAAGGAAGTCGGCCTGCTTCTGGTTGTTGCCTTCCAGCACCACCCGGTCGCCGGGGGCCAGCAACAGTTCGAGGGCTTCGACGATACGTTCGGTGGGCAGCACCACGCCGTCGGCGAGGTGACGGACCCGATCGATGCGGCGCTGCTTTTCGGCGCGCCGCCGCGACCATTGCGGCGGTGGATTCTGAGTTATTGTCATGGTGACCCCACAGTTTCGCTGTCGTGGAGGTCACCTTAGGGCTGTGCTGCCTGGCTGATCAATCAAGCTACAGGCGTATTCGTTACGGTCAGGTTAACGAACTGACCCATCAGGTGATTCGCCCCCAGCAAAAATGCACGATGCCCCTGCATAATTGTCGATTGTGCAAGGCAAATTCGCATGACAGGATCCTGCGATCCTCCAGCGAACTCCAGACTTCACTTGGAAAATCAATAACAAAGCAAGGAGAACGCAATGACTGCGCAAGCTAATACCTCGGCAACCGATCATGTGCTGGCCGAGGTCCGCAACCAGGTTGGCCACCTGACGCTGAACCGCCCCGCCGGCCTCAATGCCCTGACCCTGGACATGGTCCGTAGCCTGCGCCAGCAGCTGGACCAGTGGGCCGAAGACTCGCAAGTGCGCGCCGTGGTGCTGCGCGGCGAGGGGCCCAAAGGCTTTTGTGCGGGGGGCGATATCCGCTCGCTGCACGACAGTTTCAAAGCGGGCGACACGCTGCATGAAACCTTCTTCGTCGAGGAATACGCCCTCGACCTGCTCATCCACCGCTACCGCAAACCGGTACTCGTACTGATGGACGGTTTCACCCTCGGCGGCGGCATGGGCCTGGCCCAGGGCTGCGACCTGCGCGTGGTCACAGAGCGCAGCCGCCTGGGCATGCCCGAAGTCGGTATCGGCTACTTCCCCGATGTGGGCGGTAGCTACTTCCTGTCACGTATCCCCGGCGAACTGGGCATCTACCTGGGCGTCAGCGGCACCCAGATCCAGGCGGCCGACGCCTTGTACTGCGGCCTGGCCGACTGGTACCTGGCCAGTGACCAGCTCACCGCCCTTGACCAGGGCCTGAACCAACTGAACTTTGGCGACAACCCGCTGAAGGACCTGCAGAACCTGCTGGCCACGCTCGGTACCCAGGCGCTGGAAGATGCACCACTGGAAAAACTGCGCCCGGTCATCGACCACTTCTTCGCCCTGCCCAACCTGCAAGCCATTGTCGAACAATTGCGTGCGGTCAGTATCGGTGACAGCCATGCCTGGGCCGTGGCCGTCGCCGACCAGCTGGAAAGCCGCTCACCGCTGGCCATGGCGGTTACCCTGGAGATGGTGCGCCGCGGTCGCCAGCTGGGGCTGGAAGACTGCTTTGCCATGGAGCTGCACCTGGACCGCCAGTGGTTCCAGCACGGCGACATCATCGAAGGCGTGCGCGCCCTGATCATCGACAAGGACAAACAGCCTCGCTGGAACCCGCCGACCCTGGCCGCGCTGCAACAGCAGCGGGTTGACCAATTCTTCGAAGGCCTGTGAGCCCGGGAGTACACAGATGCAAGACCTTGAACTGAGCGAAGAGCAGATCATGATCCGCGACATGGCCCGGGACTTTGCCCGTGGCGAGATCGCCCCGCACGCCCAGGCCTGGGAAAAGGCCGGCTGGATCGATGACGGCGTGGTGCGCAAGATGGGCGAACTGGGCCTGCTGGGCATGGTGGTACCTGAGGACTTCGGCGGCAGCTACACCGACTACGTCGCCTACGCCCTGGCCGTGGAAGAAATCGCTGCGGGCTGCGGCGCCACCGGGGCGATGATGAGCATTCACAACTCGGTAGGTTGCGGCCCGCTGCTGGCCTACGGTACTGCCGAGCAACAACAGCAATGGCTACCGCGCCTGGCCAGCGGTGAGGTGATCGGCTGTTTTTGCCTGACCGAACCGCAGGCCGGCTCCGAGGCGCACAACCTGCGCACCCGCGCCGAACTGGTCGACGGCGAGTGGGTAATCAATGGCGCCAAGCAGTTCGTCAGCAATGCCCGCCGCGCCGGCCTGGCCATCGTATTCGCGGTGACCGACCCGGAGCTGGGCAAGAAGGGCCTCTCGGCGTTTCTGGTGCCTACCGACAACCCGGGTTTCAAGGTGGACCGCAGCGAACACAAGATGGGCATCCGCGCCTCCGACACCTGCGCGGTCACCTTCGACAATTGCCGCATCCCCGCAGCCAACATCCTTGGCGAGCGTGGCAAGGGCCTGGCCATCGCCCTGTCCAACCTTGAAGGCGGCCGTATCGGCATCGCCGCCCAGGCGCTGGGCATTGCCCGCGCAGCGTTCGAGGCGGCGCTGGTCTACTCGCGCGACAGGGTGCAGTTCGGCAAGCCGATCAACGAGCACCAGAGCATCGCCAACCTGCTGGCCGACATGCAGGTACAGGTGAACGCCGCACGTTTGCTGATCCTGCATGCCGCCCGCCTGCGCAGCGCCGGCAAGCCGTGCCTGTCGGAGGCCTCGCAGGCCAAATTATTCGCTTCGGAAATGGCCGAGCGGGTGTGCTCGATGGCGATTCAGGTGCATGGCGGGTATGGCTACCTGGAGGATTACCCGGTGGAGCGCTATTACCGGGATGCGCGGATTACCCAAATCTATGAAGGGTCGAGCGAGATCCAGCGCATGCTGATTGCACGCGAGCTCAAGCACTACCCCCTTTAAAGCGTCGTGCAATACCTGTAGGAGCGGCCTTGTGTCGCGAAAGGGCCGCAAAGCGGCCCCAGCAATTCTTGCATTGGCCCTGCAATCCGGGGGCTGCTATGCAGCCCTTTCGCGACACAAGGCCGCTCCTACAGGGGCCAGCGTTAACCCATCTATCGCCAGTACCGCGAATCATCCACCACCTGCGCATGCCCCTCGAACACCGCCGGCAGTTGCTCCTTGAGGTAATCGATCCACGTACGCACCTTGGCATCCAGGTAGTGCCGCGACGGGTACATCGCATACAGCGCGCTCTCGCGCAGGCGGTACGGCGCCAGCAGCCTGCACAAACGCCCTTGTTCGATCGCCTGGCTGGCCGTATAGAACGGTAACAGGCCAATGCCCATGCCCAATTCACTGGCCACCAGCATGGCGTCGGCAACGTTAGTGGAGAAGTTGTCACTGGGTGTGATCACACACTGATCCACACCTTGAGGGAATACCCAGTCGCCTTCATACATTGGATACGCCATGCGCAGGCAGCGGTGCCCATGCAGGTCCTCAGGGCGCTCAGGCACCCCATGGCGGTCCAGATAGCTGGGTGCTGCGCAGGGGATGCTGAAGATGTTGCCAAGCGGGACGGCAATCAGCTGTGAATCCGGCAGCGCGCCGTCCACGGTAATCACCACGTCATGCCCTTCGGCCAGCGGGTCAGGGTTGCGCTGGGACAACGTCAGCTCGATCACCACTTCCGGGCACAACGCGTTGTAGCCGGCCACCAGCGGCATCAGCAGCAGCCCCAAACCGTGCGGGCAGTGCAAGCGAAGATGGCCGCGAGGCGTGAGGTGCGCACCGCGGGCTTCACCCACCGCCTCTTCGGTCAGCAGCATGATCTGCCGCGCCCGCTCCAGAAACCGCTCACCCGCCTCGCTCATGCGCAGGCGCCGGGTGGTGCGGTGCAGCAGGCGGGTCTGCAGCTGGTTCTCCAGCTCGGCAACAATGCGCGAAACCTGTGCCGCGGAAATATCCAACGCATTGGCGGCGGCAGCGAAGCTGCCACATTCCACCACACGGGCGAACGTACGCATGGCATGCAGCATGTCCATGAGGGTGTGCTCCTTGTTCAGTCTTATTCTTGCGTTACAGGCAGGAATCTATCACGGAACAGCCCATTTATTGTGGATGACCAATGAATACATCATTAGTCATACATTGAAGAAAAGGAGCCTGCCATGAAACGTTCGATCGCTGTCCTTGCCGTTGCCGCCGCCCTTGCCTCTTTTGGTGCCCTTGCCGATGCGGGCAATGCAAAGCCTGCCAGCAACAATTATGAGTACGGCATGCCGCTGGACGTGGCCAAGGTCATCTCCATCACCCCGGCCAGCAACGCCGCAGATTGCCAGGTTGGCACTGCGCACATGGTGTATGTCGACCACCAGGGCCAGAAGCGCGAAATCGACTACCGCGAGATGGGCAATTGCTCGCAGCAGTGAGTCAGGCCAGTATTTGGGTGATCCAGCCCACCTGCTGATTGAAATCGTCGATTTTCGCCTGAGGCACCGCATCACGGGCCCGTTGGAAATTGGCCAGGGTCTGCTGCTTCTGCCGCAGCATGCGCCGCCACTTGACCACAAACGCCTCGCTTTTCTCCTGCATCAACACTGGGCCGAAGTACAGTTGTTCAGCGCTATACACCACCGTGCCGGGCTCGGCGACGATGATTTCGTAGTCGAAGCGGTTTTCCCGTAGCAGCTCTTCGCTGACGATCTGGTAACCATTGCCCGCCAGCCACTGGCGCAGCTCGCGCTCACCGCCATTGGGCTGCAGTACCAGGCGCGTGACGCCGCCAAGGCGCTGCTTGCCGGCCTCGAGGATCTCGCACATGGTGTCGCCGCCCATGCCGCAGATGCTCACCACCGAGATGCGGTCTTGCGGCTCCACCGCTGCCAGGCCATCGGCCAGGCGCACGGTTAACCGGTCTTGCAGGCCGTTTCTGCGCACATTGCCCTGCGCCGAGGCAAACGGCGTCTGCGCCACCTCGCCCGCCACCCCTGCCTCGATCACACCCCGCAGCATCAACGCTACCGGCAGATAACCATGGTCCGAGCCGATGTCGGCCAAGCGGGCGCCCTGCGGCACATGTGCAGCCACGCGCTCCAGGCGCCTGGACAAAGTCTGTTCGTTCAAAATGTGCCCCTGGCTTTGCAATGGGGCGCGATTCTGACGGCGAACGCCGCGCATTTCAAACACCGGGGTGCCCTCGACCCGATTCGCCTGCTCGCGTAGGCTTGCCGTTTTCCTTCCGTAGCAAGGCAAAACACACCATGGCACATGCAGACATCATCTACACCCCGGACCCGGACGCCGAGTCAATTTCGTCCGACGTCGCCGAGTTCAACGGCGTGCTGGTCACCACCCAGATTCCGACCCACGCTGATGGCAGCCTGGAACTGGGCGGCATCGTCGAGCAAAGCGAATGCACCCTGCAGGCGCTGAAAGTGGCGCTGGAAAAGGCCGGCAGCGGCATGGACCGCGTGCTGCACCTCACAATCTACCTCACCGACATGGCCGACCGTGCCGCGTTTAACGAGGTTTACCAGCGCTTCTTCAGCAAGCCATGGCCGGTGCGTGCGGCCGTGGGTGTGGCTTCGCTGGCATTTGAAGGCATGCGCGTAGAAGTCACGGCGATGGCTGCCAAGCGCTGATCTTCGCGCAATACACGATCCCTGTAGGAGCGGCCTTGTGTCGCGAAAGGGGTGCGCAGCACCCCCAGATTCTCAGCTTCGCCGCAGATATCGCTGGGGCCGCTTTGCGGCCCATCGCGACACAAGGCCGCTCCTACAATAAGCGGAATCTGGCAGCCAATCCCGCACCTCCCGGCACCCCGATGATGCCGCCAGCCCGTTTCGCCGCTACAATGCCCGCCTAAACCGTGGCAGCCCGAAAATATAACGATATGTCCCTTCCAAAGAATCACCTGGAACTGCTCAGCCCTGCCCGTGACGTGGCCATCGCCCGTGAAGCGATCCTGCACGGCGCTGACGCCATCTACATCGGCGGCCCAAGCTTTGGCGCACGCCATAACGCCTGCAACGAGGTCAGCGAGATTGCCGAACTGGTCGAGTTCGCCCGCCGCTACCATGCGCGCGTGTTCACAACCATCAACACCATCCTCCACGACAATGAGCTGGAACCTGCGCGCAAGCTGATCCATCAGCTGTACGACGCCGGCGTCGACGCGCTGATTGTGCAGGACCTGGGGGTGATGGAGCTGGATATCCCGCCGATCGAGCTGCACGCCAGCACCCAGACCGACATCCGCACCCTGGAACGGGCCAAGTTCCTCGATCAGGCCGGCTTCTCACAACTGGTACTGGCCCGTGAGCTGAACCTGCAACAAATCCGCGCCATTGCCGCCGAAACCGACGCCGCCATTGAGTTCTTCATCCACGGTGCGCTGTGCGTGGCCTTCTCCGGCCAGTGCAATATCTCCCACGCGCAGACTGGCCGAAGCGCCAACCGTGGCGACTGTTCGCAAGCCTGCCGCCTGCCCTACACCCTGAAAGATGACCAGGGTCGGGTGGTAGCGTTCGAGAAGCACCTGCTGTCGATGAAGGACAACAACCAGACCGCCAACCTGGCCGACCTGGTCGATGCTGGCGTGCGCTCGTTCAAGATCGAGGGCCGCTACAAGGACATGGGCTATGTGAAGAACATCACCGCCCACTACCGCAAAGAGCTCGACGCCATCCTCGAAGGCCGCCCGGAATATGCCCGTGCGTCCAGCGGCCGCACCGAACACTTCTTCTTGCCCGACCCGGACAAGACCTTCCACCGCGGCAGCACCGACTATTTCGTGACCGACCGCAAGGTCGACATCGGTGCCTTCGACTCGCCAACCTTCACCGGCCTGCCGGTGGGTGTGGTGGAAAAGGTCGGCAAGCGCGACATGCAAGTGGTGACCGAAGTGCCACTGACCAACGGCGACGGCCTGAATGTGCTGGTCAAACGTGAAGTGGTGGGTTTCCGCGCCAACATCGCCGAACCACGTGGCGAGTTCGAGGAAGACGGCCACAAGCGCTACCGCTACCGCGTCGAGCCCAACGAAATGCCCGAAGGCCTGCACAAGCTGCGGCCCAACCACCCGCTGTCGCGCAACCTCGACCATAACTGGCAGCAGGCCCTGCAACGCACCTCTTCCGAGCGCCGGGTTGGTGTGGAATGGCATGCTGTGCTGCGTGAGCAGCGCTTGATGCTTACCCTCAGCAGTGAGGAAGGCGTCAGCGTGCAGGTGGCCCTGGACGGCCCGTTCGGCGAGGCCAACAAGCCACAGCAGGCACTGGACCAGTTGCACGACCTGCTCGGCCAGCTGGGTACCACGATGTACCACGCCAGCAGCATCGAGCTGGACGCGCCGCAGGCGTACTTCATTCCCAACTCGCAGCTCAAGGCCCTGCGCCGTGAAGCCATCGAGGCGCTGACCGAGGCACGCATCAAGGCGCACCCGCGTGGCGGGCGCAAGGCCGAAACCACGCCGCCGCCGGTGTACCCCGAGTCGCACCTTTCCTTCCTGGCCAACGTGTACAACCAGAAGGCCCGCGACTTCTACCACCGCCACGGCGTGCAGTTGATAGACGCGGCTTACGAGGCCCATGAAGAGCACGGTGAAGTGCCGGTGATGATCACCAAGCACTGCCTGCGCTTCTCCTTCAACCTGTGCCCCAAGCAGGCCAAGGGCGTGACCGGTGTGCGCACCAAGGTGGCACCGATGCAGCTGATTCAGGGTGACGAAGTGCTGACCCTTAAGTTCGACTGCAAACCGTGCGAAATGCATGTGGTCGGCAAGATGAAAAGCCACATCATCGACCTGCCAACCCCGGGCAGCGCGGTGGCCCAGGTAGTGGGGCACATCAGCCCGGAAGACCTGCTGAAGACCATCGTGCGCGCGCCGCACTGACCCTCGGACAGATCAGTCAGCGTATCTGATGCTTGTGCAGCAAGCGGTAGAAGGTGGGCCGGGAGATCCCCAGCACCTTCGCCGCTACGCTCATGTTATCGCTGTGCCGGTTAAGCACATCGCACAAGGCCTGGCGCTCGGCCCGCTGCTTGTATTCCTCTAGCGTGCCCAGCGGCTGCTGCCCTTGGTCCAGCGTCTGCAGGCCCAGGTCCTGCGCCTCGATCTGCCGGCCTTCGGCCAGCACCAGGCCACGGCGCACCCGGTTGGCCAACTCGCGTACATTCCCCGGCCAGTCATGCCGGCCCATGGCCGCCAGGGCATGGTCGCTGAACGAGCGCGGCCGGCGACCGGTTTCCAGGCTGTAGAAATGGGCAAAATGGCTGGCCAGCATCGACAGGTCACCATGTCGGTCGCGCAGTGGCGCGGTCACCACCTGCAACACGTTCAAGCGGTAATACAGGTCTTCACGGAAACGCCCCTGCTCGATGGCTCTTTCCAGGTCCACGTGGGTGGCGGCCAATACCCGCGCATCCACCGGTATCGGCTGGCTGCCGCCCACCCGCTCGATGTGTTTTTCTTGTAAAAAACGCAGCAGATTGGCCTGCAACTCCAGCGGCAAGTCACCAATTTCATCCAGAAACAACGTGCCACCGTGGGCGGCTTCAATGCGCCCGGTCTTGCGCTGATGGGCACCGGTGAAAGCGCCCTTCTCATGGCCGAACAGTTCGGACTGGATCAGGTGCTCGGGGATTGCCCCACAGTTGATGGCGACGAATGGCTGCTCGCTGCGTTGCGACTGCCGATGCAGGGTACGCGCCACCAGTTCCTTGCCCGTTCCGCTTTCACCACGGATCAGCACCGGCGACTCGGTGGGCGCCAACTTGCCCAGCAACTTGCGCAACTCGCGGATCGGCCGGCTTTCGCCAAGCAGTTCGTGGGTCGCGTCGTCCACCTTGGCGGCCCCTTTGCCACGTAGCCGCGCCATGCCGAATGCCCGGCCAAGGGTGACCTGTACGCGGGATACATCGAACGGCAGGGTGTGGAAGTCGAAGAACCATTCGCAGACAAAATCGCCGACGGCCGGCATGCGCAACTGTTCGGCGCTGAGCACCGCGATCCACTCGGTGTTACTGCGCTTGATCATGTCCTTGACCGCGTCCGGGTGCCTCAGGTGCGAAGCCTGCAAGCGCAACAACCCTACATCACAGGGGTGATCCAGCGCGGCAGCGAGCATGCAGCTGTCCACATCCCAGCCTGCGTTACGCAGGCCCGGCAATAATTGATGGCAGTCATCGCAAGGGTCGACGATGAGCAAACGACGTTGAGCGGCAAGCTGTTGCATGACCGTTCCTTGGCGCCAGTTTTTGGTTTTATGAAGTAAAACAGCAAGTTGTGGCGCCCGTTTAACAGTAGCAACGAAGTTGACGGCGCCCACTACCGTCTGTCTGCTGACGCATTTTTTTACAATGTGACACGGGAATTTTCGCACTTTAACGATATCCCATGGCGGCGCAGGGAAGAACGGATTCAAGCCTGACAAAAAATTTTACATCTAGTGTGTGACTTGCCGCCGGACAACGAGCATCAGTACACATAACCCCGCGCTGCACTTCGCGACCATTGAGGCGACTTTAAAGCAACGCGGACTCACTTCGATGTTTGGGACCATAGAGAGACCGAACCATGAATGCCCCGCTCCGTGTCAACGAAGCACTGCTGATTGCCGACCACGCCTTCGAACCTTTCCAGTGCGTAGCCTGGGATGCACCCAATGGCACTGGTGAGTTGAGCCTGGCAGTGATCGACCGGACCAGCACCCGCATCGGCAGCAAGCAAGTGTCTTCGCGCATCTACTCCGACCCCGCCCAGTGGGCCAGCCTGATCGAAGAAGTGCGCGCCGAACTGTGCGAGAAAGGTTACGACCTGCAACCGTGGTCGATGCCAAAGTAATATCGCCCGGCGAATCAAGTGCGTGCAGCGCCACGCACTTGTTCAAATGCAAAGTTGCTGTTCTGGCAACTTTCACGGTTGCGACACAGTGTCGCATCAATGCTGTTCAGTCCACGGCTTTGAACTGTTGCAGGTGCTGGTAATCGGCTTGCAATTGTTCGGCCAGACGTTGCGCACGACCAACCCGCACCGGTGCCAATTCCATGTCCACCAGCAACGTTGAACAGGGCATAGGCTGTACGGCGTCCCATTTCTGAAGGCGACCATCGGTAAACACCAGGCAGCGTATCTCTTCTTCCGGGTGGGCGCGTTGACGCACCTGCAGCCAATGCCGAGCCTGTTCCAGTGCCGCGATCAGCGGCGTACCGCCACCGGCGCCCAAGGCCTGCAGCCATGGCTGTAATGCAGCCGAAGCCTTCAGGCCGTGGCGCTGCCACTGCGGTGTGCGCCCGCTGGCGGTCAGCAAGGCCAGGCGGGCGCGCTGGCGGTAGGCCTGGTCGAACAGTGCCGCCAGCAGCCCTTTGGTTTGGGTCAGCGCCTGGTGGCGCCGGGTCGAGGCCGAGGCATCGACTATCACCAGCCACAACGCTGCCGGTTTGCCCATGCGGTGTTGCCAGCACAAGTCCTGGCGCTGCAGTGGCCGCCCTTTGAGCAAGGTCGGCAGCCAGGCCACGCGGCCGCTTGCCGCACTGCGCGGGCGACCACGGCTGGCACCGTTCTGCTTGCCTGCGCCCGCTTTGGCATCCGCCCCTTTTGCAGCTGACCGGGGGATGCTCAGGGCTTTTTTGCCCAGTTCGGTACCTCGCGGCGTGCACCGCTGGCCACCGGCTGCGCCGGCAATGCCCCCCAGTCGCCCTGCCCGCCCTGTTCGCCAGGCTTGCTGGCGCCCTGCTGACCGGGCTGCTGGTCCGGCTGCGGCGCCGACGGTGGGTTGGCCTGTGGCGCCACGCGGCGGCGATGGCGCAAGGCGAACTCGGCCACCGCTTCGACATCCACTTCTTCGATGGCCGCACCGCCACGCCAGGCGCAGTGGGCGCGTGCCGCACGCAGCCACACCAGGTCGGCGCGCAACCCGTCGACGCCGGCGGCGTAGCAACGCTCGGTAATCCAGGCCAGCGCCTGGTCATCCAGGGCAATACCGGCCAGGGCATGGCGCGCTGCCTGGCAGCGCTCGCGCAACTGCGCCTGGGCCGCAGCCCATTGCGTGCAGAAAGCCTGCGGGTCACTGTCGAAGGCCAGGCGCCGGCGAATGATTTGCTGGCGGGCCTCAGGCTCAGGCAGGCCCTCAAGGGCCACGTTCAAGCCAAAACGGTCGAGCAACTGCGGGCGCAGCTCGCCCTCTTCCGGGTTCATGGTGCCAATCAGCACGAAGCGGGCGCTGTGCCGGTGCGAGATGCCGTCGCGCTCGATGCGGTTGGTGCCACTGGCCGCCACATCGAGCAACAGGTCGACCAGCGTGTCGGGCAGCAGGTTGACCTCATCGACATACAGTACGCCACCGTCGGCCTGGGCCAGCACGCCCGGGGAAAACTGCGCCTTGCCCTGCCCAAGCGCGGCATCCAGGTCGAGGGTGCCGACCAGCCGTTCTTCACTGGCGCCCAGTGGCAGGGTGACGAACGGGCCCTCGCCAAGCAGGTCGGCCAGGCCACGCGCCAGGGTGCTCTTGGCCATGCCACGCGGCCCTTCGATCAGCACGCCGCCGATTTTCGGGTCGATGGCGGTCAGGCACAGTGCCAGCTTCAGGTCGTCGGCACCGACCACGGCGGCCAGCGGAAATTGCACGGGTTCACTCATTTCAAGCCTGTTCCTCGCCGTCGAGCAGTTGTTCCTCAAGGGCTTCGCGGTAGTCGCCCGGCGCCTGCCACAGCCCGCGCTGCTGGGCCTCCAGCAGGCGCTCGGTAAGGTCGCGCAGGGCCTCGGGGTTGTGCTCGCGCATGAAATCGCGGGTAGCCGGGTCGAGCACGTAGGCATCGGCCAGCCCCTGGTAATGATGGTCGTCGATCAGGTGCGTGGTGGCATCGAAGGCGAACAGGTTGTCGACCGTCGCCGCCATCTCGAAGGCACCCTTGTAGCCGTGGCGCTTGACCCCGTCGATCCACTTGGGGTTGAGCGCGCGGGCGCGGATCACCCGGTTCAGCTCTTCCTTGAGGGTACGGATGCGCGGTCGGTCTACCTGGCTGTGGTCGCCGTGGTAGCTGGCTACCGCCGCCCCGGACAAGGTTTCCGACGCTGCCAGCATGCCGCCCTGGAACTGGTAGTAATCGTTGGAATCGAGCAGGTCGTGCTCGTGGTTGTCCTGGTTCTGCAGCACCGCCTGCACCTTGGCCAGGCGCTGGGCGAACTGGGCGCGGGCCGGAGTGCCGTCGTCGCTGGCGCCGTAGGCGTAGCCGCCGTGGTTGAGGTAGACCTCGGCCAGGTCGTCGCGGGTGTGCCACAGCCGCCCGTCGATCGCGTTCTGCACCCCGGCACCATAAGCACCGGGTTTGGCACCGAACACCCGCCAGCCGGCCTGGCGCGTGGCCTGCTCGGCGTCAACGCCTTGCCCCAGCAGTGTGGCACGCTCGCTGCGTACCCGGGCGGCCAAGGGGTTGAGGTCGTCGGGCTCGTCCAGCGCGGCCACCGCCTGCACGGCGGCATCGAACAGGCGGATAAGGTTGCCGAAGGCATCGCGGAAGAAGCCGGAAACGCGCAAGGTTACATCCACCCGCGGGCGGTCGAGCAAGCTCAGCGGCAGTATTTCAAAATCGTCAACGCGCTGGCTGCCGGTGGCCCACACCGGGCGCACGCCCATCAGCGCCATGGCCTGGGCGATGTCGTCGCCGCCAGTACGCATGGTCGCCGTGCCCCACACCGACAGGCCGAGCTGGCGCAGGTGATCGCCGTGGTCCTGCAGGTGGCGCTCGAGGATCAGGCTGGCCGAGGCGAAGCCCAGGCGCCAGGCCGTGGTGGTGGGCAGGTTGCGCACGTCCACGGTATAGAAGTTGCGGCCGGTGGGCAGCACGTCGAGGCGCCCACGGCTGGGCGCACCGCTGGGGCCGGCAGGCACGAATCGCCCGGCCAGCGCCGCCAGCAGGCCATTCATTTCAGCAGCGCCGCAGGCATCCAGGCTGGGCGCCACCGCTTCGCGCAAGGCCTGCACCACGTCACGCACCGGCTGCCATTCGCTCGATTCAGGCAGCTGCAGGGTGCCGCCCAGCGCTTGTTCGATCACCTGCTGCGCCAAAAGCTCCAGGCGCTCGCGGGTATCGCCACAGGTGCGCCAGGGCTCACTGCTCATGGCCAGAAGCTGCTCAGGGCGTGCGCCCTGCCAGGGCAGCCCAAGCTCACAATCGAGCGGGTCAAAGCCTGGCACCAATGCCTTGGCCAAGGCCCGCAGCAGGCTGGCATTACCGCCACGACCGTCGCCACGCTCAACCCGCAAGAGCGCCAGCAGCGTGTCCAGGCGCAGCCGTCCTTCTGGCGACTGGCCAAACACATGCAGGCCATCGCGAATCTGCGATTCCTTCAGGTCGCACAGGTAGGTGTCCAGGCGCGGCAGCCAGACGGCGGCATCGTCCAGCTGCCCTTCCAGTTGCAGCTCACGGTCGATGTGGTTGACCTTGACCAGCTCGAGGATGTCGCGCTGCAACTCGCGGGCACGCCGCGGGTCGAGTAGCTGCGCTTCGTAGAACTCGTCGGCCAGTTGCTCCAGGTGCCGCAACGGGCCGTAGGTTTCGGCACGGGTCAGCGGCGGCATCAGGTGGTCGATGATCACCGCCTGGGTACGTCGCTTGGCCTGGGCACCCTCGCCCGGGTCGTTGACAATGAACGGGTAGATGTTCGGCAGCGGGCCAAGCAGCGCGTCCGGCCAGCACTGCGCCGACAAGCCGACGCCCTTGCCGGGCAGCCATTCGAGGTTGCCGTGCTTGCCGACATGGATCAGCGCGTCGGCCGCGAATGCGTGGCGCAGCCAGAAGTGAAACGCCAGGTAGCCGTGCGGCGGCACCAGGTCGGGGTCGTGATACACCGCGCTGGGGTCTACCTGGTAGCCCCGGGCTGGCTGGATGCCGACGAAGGTCAGGCCAAAGCGCAAGCCGGCCACCATCAGCCGGCCGCTGCGGTACATCGGGTCCTGCTCGGGCGGCCCCCAGCGCTCCAGCACTGCCTGGCGATTGGCCTCGGGCAAGCGCTCGAAGGCTGCCTGGTAGTCGGCCAGGCTCAGGCTCTGGGCGCAAGGGCGCTGGTCAAGGTTGTCAAGGTCGTTGGTCACCCCGCCGAGCAGCTGGTGAATCAGTTGCGTGCCACTGCCCGGCAAATCGGCCAGCGGATAACCTTCGGCCTGCAGCGCCTGGAGAATGTTAAGTGCGGCAGCGGGCGTGTCCAGGCCGACG
This sequence comes from Pseudomonas sp. BP01, assembly GCF_022760795.1. Classification (NCBI taxonomy): domain Bacteria; kingdom Pseudomonadati; phylum Pseudomonadota; class Gammaproteobacteria; order Pseudomonadales; family Pseudomonadaceae; genus Pseudomonas; species Pseudomonas sp. BP01. The sequence continues at coordinate 195,564 of NZ_JAFBKA010000004.1, read as the reverse complement.
CCGTTGCCAATGCGGCCATCGCGGGTCGGGTAGTTGGCCAGCACCAGGGCGACGCGTTTCTGGGCATTGGGCAGGCGCGCCAGCTCGACCCAGCGGCGGGCCAGCTCGGCGACAAAGTCCATGCGCTCGGGGTGGGCGCGGTAGCACACCACATCGGACTGGCTGCGCTCGCTGCGCCAGGCCATGTCCTTGAAACTGACCGGGCGGGTAATGATGCGCCCGTCGAGTTCGGGCAAGGCGATGTGCATGGCCAGGTCGCGCGCGCCCAGTCCCTGTTCGCTGGCCTCCCAGCCGGGCTGGTTGTCCTGCGCGCAGATGGCCTGCAGCACCGGAATGTCGCGACGGAACGGGCGCAGGTTGGGCCGTTCGGGGCTGGACAGGGCAAACCCGGTGGTATTGACCAGCACTTCGGCACCGACCTCGTCCAGCCAGGCTTCGACCTGCTCCAGGCAGGCGCTTTCCTTGAGACTGGCCACGGCGATCGGCAACGGGTTCAAGCCAGCGGCCTGCAGGCGCTGGCAGAACACGTCGATGAATGCGGTGTTGGCCGCCTGCAAGTGGGAGCGGTAGAACAGCAGCGGCGCTACCGGGTAGTCCGGGTGCCAGTGCGGGTACCAGTCTTCCAGTGCCACACTACCCTTGGCCGGGTGATACACAGCGGTGCGCGGCAAGGGTTGCGGCTCGTCCCAGGCATAATCGCGGCCCAGCCACTGGTTGGCCAGGCACTTGTACAGGTTGATGGCATTGGCCTTGCCGCCCTGGCGCAAATAGTGCCAGAGGCGCTCGGCCTGCTCGCCACTGACGCTGCCCAGGCTGGTCAGTTCCGGGTCCGGGCGATCATCGCCCGGCACTAGAATCAGCTGCACGCCACGCGCAGCCAGCTCGACCAGTTGCTCGACGCCATAGCGCCAGTAACCGACGCCGCCGTGCAGCGACACCAGGATGACCTTGGCATGGCGCAGCACCTGGTCGACATAAAGGTCGACCGAAGCGTGGTTCTGCACCTGCATCGGGTTGGCCAGGCGCAGGCTGGGGAAATCCTCAGGCAGTTGCTCGGCGGTATCGGCGAGCAAGGCCAGGTGCGAATCGCCGCTGCAGAGAATCACCAGTTCGGCGGGTGTCTGGCCGAGGTCGGCAATACTGTCATCCGGCACGAAGCCGCCGGGCTGGGTCCGCAGCAGGTGCACGGGTCAGGCGCCCAAGGCCTGGCGCAGGCGCGCTTCCAGCTGGGCAGCGTCGAGGTCCTGGCCGATCAGCACCAGGCGGGTGATGCGCGGCTCGTCGGCACGCCAGGCGCGGTCGAAGTGCTTGTCGAAACGCGTACCCACGCCTTGTACCAGCAGGCGCATCGGCTTGCCCGGGATGGCAGCGAAGCCTTTGGCGCGCAGGATGCCGAACTCCACCACCAGCTGGGTCAATGCATCGAGCAGCAGGCTTTCGTCAGCCTCTGGCAGGTCGATGGAAATGGAATCGAAAGCGTCGTGATCATGGTCGTCATGATCATCGCCGTCGTGGTGCGAATCGTGGTGGGTGCGGCGGCCATCGATGTGCGCCTCGGACTCGGCGCCCACGCCCAACAGTACCTCCAGTGGCAGCTTGCCGCTGCTGGCCTCGACCACCTTGACTGCCGGCGGCAGTTCTTCGGCCACTTCGGCGCGGACCTTGGCCAGGCCTTCGGCGTCGATCAGGTCGGCCTTGTTCAGTACCACCAGGTCGGCGCTGGCCAGCTGATCGGCGAACAGTTCGTGCAGCGGTGATTCGTGGTCCAGGTTAGGGTCGAGCTTGCGCTGGGCATCCACCTGGTCGGGGTAGGCAGCGAAGGTGCCGGCAGCCACGGCCGGGCTATCGACCACGGTGATGACCGCGTCGACGGTGCAGGCGTTGCGGATTTCTGGCCACTGGAAGGCTTGCACCAGCGGTTTGGGCAGGGCCAGGCCGCTGGTTTCGATCAGGATGTGGTCCAGGTCGCCACGGCGTGCCACCAGCTCGCGCATGACCGGGAAGAACTCTTCCTGCACGGTGCAGCACAGGCAGCCGTTGGCCAGCTCATAAACGCGGCCGCTGGCTTCTTCTTCGGTGCAACCGATGCTGCACTGCTTGAGGATTTCACCGTCGATGCCCAGTTCGCCGAATTCGTTGACGATGACCGCAATGCGGCGGCCCTGGGCGTTGTCGAGCATGTGGCGCAGCAAGGTGGTCTTGCCCGAGCCGAGGAAGCCGGTGACGATGGTAACGGGGAGCTTGGCCAGTGTTTTCATGTCGCATTGCCCTTGGCAGAGTGGCGCGGGCATGCAGGACGAGAGCCGCGGGCCAGGTTGGCCGGGCTTGTTCGCCACCGGATCACCCCGCCCGGTTGAAAGTCGAAAACGTTGCGAGGCAGGTCTCCTGGCTTGCACCGTTCCAGTGCGCTGTTCAGTTGAACGGCGGGCTGGCGGGATGACGCCTTCCCGCGCGTTGGCGCAGTGGCTCTGTCGATCCGTTGTCGGTGCTTACAGTTGCGGGGGCAGCCGCGGCTTGTACCGCGTTCCCGTCTTAGCTTCGGCCTGGCCGAAGAACCTCGAAGTGGCAAGGCTACGCAGTGGCTGGCGGGTGGTCAACCATTGCGGGGGGCTTGCCGACAACTCTTGACACCACTGCGGTACAGTGGCGACTTTGCCCACTGTCAAGGACGCCCCATGCCCCTCGCCCCCGCCATCCCGGTACTGCGCATCTTCTCGGTCGACAAGGCCAGGGAGTTCTACATGGATTTCCTCGGTTTCAGCCTGGACTGGGAGCACCGCTTCAGCCCGGACCTGCCGTTGTACATGCAGATTCACCGCGATGGCCTGATCCTGCACCTTACCGAGCACCATGGCGATGCCTGCCCCGGCTCTACAGTGTTCGCCCGCCTCGACGACTTGCGGGCGCTGGAGCATGAACTGCAAGGCAAACAGTACGGTTACGCCTGGCCCGAAGCCGAGCGCCTGGACTGGGGCCTGCAGATGCAGGTATGCGACCCGTTCGGCAACCGCCTGCGCTTCTGCCAGCAGATCGATGACGAGGCCAACCTGTGAAGGCGCTGGGCAAACGCGAAATGGCCCGCCTGGAGCGGGAGTTGGTAGCGTGCCTGACGGACGCCTGTGAAACCGCCAAGGCAGAAATCGTCGGCTTCACCTGGCTTACCCATCGTCTCGATCCCGAGCATTTTCCGGCCAGCCTGCGTATTACTTGGGTGTTTGAACAAGAGGCCGACAAAGTCGCTGCTGTGGCGGGTGAAGCAAAGGCACGCATGCTTGCGCTGACCCGTCAGGCGTTGGACCACGCCGGCATACAACTGGATCACCCGGCCTGGCATGTACGGTTTGACAGCGAAGAGGCCTGCGAACAGAGCCACGGAGGCGACTGGGCCAAGCGCTTGACGGGGCGCTGAGCCCAGGGCCAGACAAGCTCGGGCGCCGCTCGCGCGGCGCATCGCCGGCAAGCCAGCTCCCACCCTGACCGCGCCGGCCTGACGCCATGCGCAGTACCTGTAGCTCCACCCTGACCACGCCGGCCTGCCGCCATGCGCAGTACCTGTGGGAGCTGGCTTGCCGGCGATGAGGCCAGTGCAGGAAACCCATACACGGCGGGCGGTACTTTACCCGCCCCCGACGGGCCGTTAGGCTACGCACTCCCCCATCACGAGGTGTTCGTCCAATGCGCCATTGATGCCGCCGTCCATTCGACGGCCAGTCTTCAGCCTCCGGTTTGCTCCGGAGATGTCGCGGCATTTGTGGAGTTGTGCATGACGAACACGTCGATCCTGACGCTGGACAGCGTCTCCTTGGCCTTGCCTGATGGCCGGCTACTGTTTACCGACCTTAACGAAACCTTCGACCAACGGCGTACCGGCCTGGTCGGGCGCAATGGCGTGGGCAAGAGCCTGCTAGGGCAGGTTCTTGCCGGCCAGCGTGCACCGAGCAGCGGCCAGTGCAGGCGCCGGGGGCCTGTCCATCTGCTGAACCAGCAGGTAATCGAGCGCAGCACCACGCTTGCCGACCTGGCCCAGGTGGGGTCGGTGGTTGCGGCGCTGGAGCGCATCGAGCAAGGCAGCATCAACCCCCAGGATTTCGACACCGTTGCCGAGCGCTGGGATATCCGCGAGCAATTGCAGATGCACCTGCAGCGCAACGGCCTGGGTCACCTTGACTGGCGCCAGCCCGCACGCAGCCTGAGCGGCGGCCAGGCCATGCGCGTGGCGCTGGCAGGCGCATGGCTCAGCGGTGCCGACTACCTGATACTCGACGAACCGAGCAATCACCTGGACAGCAACGCCCGTGCCCAGCTGCTGAGCATGATCGAGGCCTGGGACCGAGGTTTGCTGGTAATCAGTCACGACCGCAGCCTGCTGGCGCACATGGCGCGCATTGTCGAACTATCCAGCCTGGGGTTGCAGGCCTATGGCGGCAACTACAGCTTCTATGCAGCACAAAAAGCCAGCCAGATGGCGCAGGCCCAGCAGCAACTTGCCCGACTGAAGCAGCAGCAACAACGCCAGGCCCGTGAACTGCAGCGCCAGCGCGAAGACCAGGAACGCCATCAGGCCCGGGCCGGGCGTCAAGCCAGGCATGCCAACCAGGCCAAGATCCTGGTCGACCGCCAGCAGGAGCGCAGCCAGGCCACGGCGGGAAAGCAGCACCGCGACCATCGCGACGCCCGGCAAGCATTGCTGGGCAAAGTGCATGACGCCGCCCGCCAGGTCGAGCAAGCCACTGCGATTACCTTGCATGCCCCCACGCCCCAGCGTCATGCGGGCCGCGAAGTGTTGGCGTTGCAGGCACTTCGCTTGCCCCATGGCACCCGCAAACCGCTTGACCTGCGCTTGTGCCTGGGCCAGCGGCTGGGCCTGATCGGCGCCAATGGCAGTGGCAAGTCCACGCTGCTACGGCTGCTGAACGGGGAATTACCGGCGTCGCCCGACACGTTGCGCCGCAGTGGCGAAACCGCCTTGCTCGACCAGCACTGCAGCACGCTGGCAGGCCACAGCAGCGTGCTTGAACACCTGCGCCAAGCCAACCCGGTGCTGGCCCAGGGCGAATTGCGCAGCCGCCTGGCACAACTGGGCCTGGATGCGGCCCGCGTCGAGTTGCCCAGCAGCCTGCTCAGCGGCGGCGAGCGGATGAAGGCAGCGCTGGCCGCCGTGCTGTACCGCGAGCGGCCACTCGACCTGTTGCTGGTGGACGAACCCGGCAACCACCTGGACCTGCCGTCACTGGCAGCCCTGGAGCGCATGCTCGGGGAGTTTCGCGGGGCGCTGATGGTCGCGTCCCATGATGCGGTTTTGCTGGAAAACCTGGCACTGGATGAGTACCTGCGGTTGTAGGAACCGAAAAAAAAGCATCGCAGGCTATCAATTCGTGACTGGCCGTTCCCGATCCGCGACGGATGTATTATGGTGACGTGGTGCGCATATAACAGCAGCCCGAGCGATCGGGCACTTGCAAGACAATGAGGGTGTCATGAGCAACGAAAGCATTAACTGGGACAAGCTGGGTTTCGACTACATCAAAACCGACAAACGCTACCTGTCCGTATGGCGCAATGGCGAGTGGGACAAGGGCACCCTGACCGACGACAACGTGCTGCACATCAGTGAAGGCTCCACGGCCCTGCACTACGGCCAGCAATGCTTCGAAGGCCTCAAGGCCTACCGTTGCAAGGACGGCTCGATCAACCTGTTCCGCCCGGACCAGAACGCCGCCCGCATGCAGCGCAGCTGCGCGCGCCTGCTGATGCCGCATGTGCCGACCGATGTGTTCATCGAAGCGTGCAAACAAGTGGTCAAGGCCAACGAAAAGTTCGTGCCACCGCACGGCAAAGGCGCCCTTTACCTGCGCCCGTTCGTGATCGGCACCGGTGACAACATTGGCGTGCGCACCGCCCCCGAGTTCATCTTCTCGGTCTTCGCCATCCCGGTGGGCTCGTACTTCAAGGGCGGCATGAAGCCGCACAACTTCCAGATCTCCAGCTTCGACCGCGCCGCCCCACAAGGCACCGGCGCAGCCAAGGTGGGTGGCAACTACGCTGCCAGCCTGCAGCCAGGCGCTGAAGCCAAGAAGGCCAACTTCGCCGACGCCATCTACCTCGATCCGCTGACCCATACCAAGATCGAAGAAGTCGGTTCGGCCAACTTCTTCGGCATCACCGCCAACAACGAGTTCGTTACCCCGAAATCGGCCTCGGTGCTGCCAGGCATCACCCGTCTGTCGCTGATGGAACTGGCGCAATCGCGCCTGGGCCTGACCGTGATCGAAGGCGATGTCGAAATCAGCAAGCTGGACCGCTTCATCGAAGCCGGCGCTTGCGGTACCGCTGCGGTGATTACCCCGATCGGCGGTATCGAGTACAACGGCAAACTGCACGTGTTCCACGACCTGGAAAAAGTCGGCCCGGTTACCCAGAAGCTCTACAACGAGCTGACCGGCATCCAGAGCGGTGATGTTGAAGCACCGGCAGGCTGGATCGTCAAGGTCGCCTGAGGCGCATCAGCTGTATGAAAACGGGGCATGCCAGCGATGGGATGCCCCGTTTTTTTTGAATGTGTTGATGACCCTGTGGGAGCGGGCGTGCCCGCGAACACCGGCGCAGCCGATGCCATCCACCGTGTCGCCTGCTTCGCGGGCTTGCCCGCTCCCACAGGGAATGTGCAAGCTTTCGGCTTTGCGCGAACAACTTTATGCCACGCGACGCTGCATCAGCAGATGCCGGGCTTTGTCGAACGCCCAGTTGTACAGCACGGTGTAAGGCAGGATGATCACGAAGAAACCCAGCTCCACCATGAACGCCTGCAGCAGCGAAATATCCAGCATCCACGCCGCCACCGGCAGGCACCACACCACCAGCCCGGCCTCGAAGCCCAGGCCGTGCACAAAGCGCGCACTGGCCTTCCAGGATGCGTTCGGTCTGCACCCAGCGATCAACTAGCGCGTTATAAACCATGTTCCACAGCATGGCGATCATCGACAGGGTGACCGCCAACGCACCCGCCGTCGCCAGCGATTTGCCCATCACCCAGGACAACAGCGGTGCGCACAGCAGCACCGCGAATACTTCGTAGCCCACGGCGTGTACCAGGCGTTCGGTGAAAGAGACCGTTTTCATTGCAAATTCCATCCATTGCGTGAGTCGTGCTTCCTATTTTCTTTGATAGAACTGATACTCGCGACATAGCTACCATCGGTTTTATCAATACCATGCGCTACTCACCCGAGGCTCTGGTCGCCTTTGTCGAAGCCGCATCGCTGGGTTCGTTTTCTGCGGCGGCACGCAAATTGCGCAAAAGCCAGTCCACGATCAGCATCGCCATCGCCAATTTCGAGGCCGATATCGGCTGCTCGCTGTTTGATCGCGGTGGCCGCCACCCCACGCTGAACGAAGCGGGGCGACAGGTGCTAAGCCATGTCGAAGCGATCCTGGACGCCAGCGCCCAGCTCGATGCCCTGGCGGTAAGGCTGGCGCAAAACGTCGAGGCGCTGGTCTCGGTGGTGATGTCGGACAGCTATAGCGTCACCTTCCAGGGCGCGGTGATGGCTCGCTTTGCACAGCACTACCCGCACACCGAATTGCGCTGCGGCCCGGCGGAAGACGCCGATGTGATCGAAATGGTCCAACAGGGCCTGGCCCAGGTCGGCATTCTTGCCACGCAGCCCAGCTACCCCGCCGACGTGGCAGTGGCGCGCTTGCCGGAGCAGGCAGAGTTCGGTGTGTATGTGGCCAGCGGGCACCCCTTGGCAGGCCGTGCAACCGTGCAACCGCAACACCTTGAAAACGCGCGGCAGCTCTACATCAAGACCTATGCCCCCAGCCTGCACCGCGGCCGCGGCCAGGCCTGGTCGGCACCGGATTACCTCACCCTGCTGGAATTTGCCGTGCGCGGGTTTGGCTGGGCCGAACTGCCCAGGGCGCTGGTGGCGCGGTTTGGCAACGAGCTGGTGGAGTTGCAGATAGCGGGTTACCCGCGCCGGGTGGATATGGATGTGGCCTGGTCGAGCCGGCGGGCGCTTGGGCCGGCGGGGCAATGGCTGGTGCGGCAGATGCTGGGGCAGTAGGTCTCAACCTGCCAGAATTTGGGGCTGCTGCGCAGCCCATCGCGACACAAGGCCGCTCCTACAGGGGTCATGTTCTCTTGTAGTGCGCCATAACACAACAACCAGTACACCCAGCGACAAGCCTTCCCCACGCCCTGCCCCGTAGCCTGTCACCACGCGCCGCCCTGCCGCGGCACGCAGCCAAAGCACAAGAACAAACGTTGGTGACCTATGCAGACAGTAGATCCGATCACCCTTGCGGTTGTCCGGGGTGCGCTGGAGACAGCGCAACGCGAAATGACCCTGACCCTGGAAAAGACCGGGCGCTCCAGTGTGTTCAACCTGGCCCACGACTATTCCAACTCGCTGTTCGACCACCTGCCGGAAATGATCCTGCAAGGCCAGGACATACCCATCCATCTGGGCTCGCTTATCCCGGCCATGAAATGCGTGGCCGAATTCTTTGGCGACGATATTGCCGAAGGCGACGTGATCTACCACAACGACCCCGCCTACAAGGGCAGCCATATTCTCGACTGCTGCATGTACAAGCCGGTGTACTACCAGGGCGAACTGGTGTTCTGGACGGTGTGTAAAGGCCACCTGACCGACATCGGCGGCCCCGTACCGGCCGGCTACAACCCCGATGCCAAGGAGATCTACGCCGAAGGCCTGCGCATTCCGCCGGTCAAGCTGTGGGAAAAGGGCAAGCGCCGCGAAGACGTGATCAACTTCATGCTCACCAACATGCGCGCCCGCCCCTATCAGGAAGGCGACCTCAATGCCCAGTACGGCGCCTGCAAGGTTGGCGAGCGGCACTTGCTGGAGCTGCTGGACAAGTACGGCGTGGCCCAGGTGCGGGCGTGCATTGCCGAGCTGAAGCACATGGCCGACCGGCACATGCGCGCGCTGTTGCGCGACGTGCCGGACGGTGACTACAGCGGCACCGCCGTGCTCGAAGATGCAGGCCACGGTCTGGGCGAGCTGGCAATCACCGCCCATGTGCAGATCCGTGGTGACCAGGCCCATGTGCGCATCGACAGCCCGCCGCAAGTGCCCTACTTCATCAACTCCTACGAAGGCAACTCGGTCTCGGGCGTATACCTGGGGCTGATGATGTTCGCCCAGGTAGCGCCGCCCTACAACGAAGGCCTGTACCGTTGCGTAACGGTCGATGTCGGGCCCAGGGGTACCTTGTGCAACGCCGAGGAACCGGCGCCCCACGTCAACTGCACCACCACGCCAATGGAAACCTTGGCCGATGCTGTGCGCACCGCGCTGGAACAGGCCTCGCCACAGCGGGTCACGGCCTCCTGGGGGCACACCAGCGGCATCAACATCGCCGGCCACGACCCGCGCAACGGCAACAGCGAGTACGTGACGATGGTACTGGCCTCGATCATTTCCGGCGCCGGTGCCAACCAGGTGATGGATGGCTGGCACGCCTGCGGCCCGCTGTGCTGCTTCGGGGCGCTGATGAGCGGTGATATCGAGCTGCTCGAACACGCCTACCCGGTGCTGATCCACCGCTACAGCCTGATGGCCGACAGTGGTGGCGCCGGTGAATTGCGCGGTGGTTCGGGCACCCGCCTGGAGATCGAGCCGCTGGACCACGCCATGACCGTGGTCGGTTTCGGCGAGGGCCGCCAGTTGCCCACTGCGGGCGCGGCCGGGGCACGCAACGCCCTTCTCGAGCCCAAACTGGGCCGGCTGATCCATCGCCACGCCGACGGTAGCGAAGACCACTACACGCAGAACCCGATGCTTACCCTGCAGCCCGGTGAGCGGATCATCAACATCAACCCGGGTGGCGGTGGCTACGGCGACCCGCTGCGCCGTCCGGTCGCAGCAGTGCTGGAGGATGTGCGCAGCGGCCTGGTCTCGCCACAAGGGGCAGCCCTGGAGTATGGCGTCGTCGTCGATGACGATGGCCGCCTCGACGAAACCGCAACCCGCCTTGCCCGCGCCCAGCGCTGACCGGAGAACCATCATGCGTAATCAATATCGCCTGGGCATCGATGCCGGCGGCACCTTCACCGATTTCATCCTGGCCGACCGCGACGGCGGCGTGCAGCTGTTCAAGGCCCCGTCCACGCCGCAGGATGGCACCTTGGCCATCCGCGCCGGCCTGGCGCAGATCGCCGACGCCACCGGGCGCAGCCCAGCCGAGCTGATCGCCAACTGCGACTTGTGCATCAACGGCACCACAGTGGCCCTCAATGCGCTGATCGAGCGCACCGGGGTCAAGGTGGGCCTGCTGTGCACCGAAGGCCATGAGGACAGCCTGGAAATCCGCCTGGGCCACAAGGAAGAAGGCCACCGCTACGACGCCCATTACCCGCCGGCGCACATGCTTGCCCCACGCCATCTGCGCCGCCCGGTAGGTGGGCGCATCCTCGGCGATGGCCGTGAGCACAGCCCGCTGGACGAGCGCGCCATTCATGACGCCATCGACTACTTCCGTGCCGAAGGCGTGCAGGCCGTGGCCATTTCCTTCCTGTGGTCGGTGCGCAACCCCAGCCACGAGCAGCGGGCCGCCGAGCTGGTACGGGCCGCCCTGCCCGGGGTGTTCGTCTGCACCGGCTGCGAGGTGTTTCCACAGATTCGCGAGTACACCCGCACCTCCACCACCGTGGTCAACGCCTACCTCAGCCCCGTGATGGCGCGCTACGTGGCGCGCATCGATAGCCTGTTCCAGGAGCTTGGCGCGCAGCAGCCAGTGCGCTATTTCCAGTCCAACGGTGGCCTGGCGCCCGGGCACCTGATGCGCGAGCGCGCCGTCAATGCGATCAACTCCGGCCCCGCTTCGGCGCCACAGGCAGGGCTGGCGGTGGCGAGGCCGTTCGGTATCGATAACGTCATCACCGTAGACATGGGCGGCACCTCCTTCGACATCACCCTGACCAACGCGGGGCGCACCAACTTCAGCAAGGACGTCGACTTCCTGCGCCAGCGCATCGGCGTGCCGATGATCCAGGTGGAGACCCTGGGCGCCGGCGGCGGCTCCATCGCCCACCTGGACGAGTTGGGCATGCTTCAGGTGGGCCCACGCAGCGCCGGTGCCATGCCTGGCCCGGTGTGCTATGGCAAAGGCGGTAGCGAACCCACGGTAACCGACGCCAACCTGGCCCTGGGCTACCTGCCCGACGGCGCACTACTGGGCGGCAGCATCCGCCTGAACCGCCAAGCCGCACTGGACGCTATCCGCAGCAAGATCGCCGAACCGTTAGGTATCAGCGTGGAACGCGCAGCATTCGGCATCACCACCCTGGTAAACCTGAACATGGTGAACGGCATTCGCCGCGTGTCCATCGAACGCGGCCACGACCCACGCGACTTCGCCCTGATCGGCGCTGGTGGCGCGGCGGGCATGCACGTGGTGCGCCTAGCCGAGGAAATCGGCATGCAGACCGTGTTGATCCCCAAGGTGGCCTCAGGCCTGTGCGCGTTCGGCCAGATCCTGTCCGACGTGCGCTACGACCAGCTCACCAGCCTGTCCATGCGACTGGACGGCGGGCACGTCAACCTGGCGCAGCTCAACCAGGCCCTTGCCGAGCTGCGTCAACAAGGCCTGGCAAACTTGCGTGAAGACGGTTTTGGCGACCAAGCCAGCAGCTGCCACTACACCCTGGAAATGCGCTATCTGGGGCAGATCCATGAATGCAGCGTGGAGCTGCAGCAGCATGCACTGGATGACGCGGGCCTGGCCGCACTGATCAGCCGCTTTCACAGCCGCCACCAGACCCTGTACTCGTACAGCGAGCCTGACAGCCCGGTGGAGCTGGTGAACCTGGAGTGTTCGGTAATGGGTCACCTGCCGCGTCCGCCACAGCCCGAGTTGCAGGGCCAGGCCCAACCACCCGCGCCTGCCCCGGAAGGTGTCCGCCCGATGCTGTTCAGTGCCGAGGGCGAATGGCAACCCACACCGGTGTTCAACGGCAACCGCCTGTTACCTGGGCAGACCGTGCATGGCCCCTGCGTGATCGAGGAAGACACCACCAACATCGTCCTGCCACCCGGCTGGCAGGCGCGCCTGGAGCCTTCGGCCACCTACAGGGTGACACGCGGGGCTTGATCAAAGGGTCGGCGTGCGTCGATCATGGGCCTGAAGCCGCCCGGCAACCTTGCGCTGCCGGGCGGTTTGCACAATAACAAGAGCTGCTTGAGTAGCTTGCCTGCAGTTCCTTTTTTCAATGCTGCCCTCTTTGAAAAAGGACCCACCATGCCCACAGAAATCTCGACCCACAGCTGGGCACAGCCGGAGCGCCAGGCGCGCTGGGCCGAAGCCATCAGTGACACCTATTTCCCGTTGAGCCTGGAGTTTGCCAGCGAGCAGCCATTCGATGGCCACCTGCAGCGCTGGAGCACGCCCAGCACGCCACTCAGCCTTTCACGCCTGCGCTCCAGCCCGCTGGGCTACTCGCGCAGCAAGGCGCACGTTGGCCAGGACCATGAGGCGTTCTACCTGGTCACGGTGCCGCGCAGCAGCGAAGTACACTTCGAACAGGACGGCCACCCGCTCAGTTGCAGCCCGGGCGGGTTCATCGTCGAGCGCGGCGATGCGCCTTACCGCTTCCATTACGGCACGCAGAACGACCTGTGGGTGCTCAAGCTGCCCGAGCGGGCACTCAAGGCCAACCTGCTCGGGCACAAGCGCTATACCCGGCATTGCTTCGATGCCAGCCAGGGCCTGGGGCGTATCTTTGTAGAGCAACTGGACCTGTGCGCCCGCCATTTCGACGCCAGCCCGGCCGCTGCCCGGCACCTACTGCTGGAACAGGCTTCGGCCACGCTGCTGCTGGCCCTGCAACAGGATGAGCGAGTACTGGGCAGCGAAGGCAATAACCTCAGCACCCTGCACCTGACACGGGTCGAGCAGTATGTGCAGCAACATCTGGGCGACCCCGAACTGTCGCCACCAACCATCGCCAGCGCCTGCGGGCTGTCGTTGCGCTACCTGCACAAGCTGTTCGCGATCACGCCCTACACCCTTGGCGAGTGGGTGCGCCAACAGCGCCTGGAGGCCGTGCACCGACAACTGCGCGACCCGCATTGCCACCTGGCCATCGGCGAGCTGGCGTTCCGTTGGGGTTTTACCGACCAGGCGCAATTCACCCGGGCGTTCCGCCAGCACTACGGGTGCACGGCGCGAGAAGTCAGGGCGGCGCGATTGCAGTGATTGTCGGGCTCAATCCCCTGCCGCCACATCCACTACCTTCCAGCTGTCATCCGGATCAAAGCGTTTCATCTCCTTGGCCAGCCTGTCGCCATGTGGCCCGAGGTCTTTCTCGAACACCTGGCCGTCATGGCTGATCATGAAACTCATCACACCGGTGTCGTTGTACCTGGCCGGCCAGGCGACCATGGCGAAACCACGGCTCATCTGGCTGCCGATCAGGTAGCTGTAGGCGCCACCGGGGGCGGATGGGCCTTGTCCGTCAAGGATGCGGAAATGGTAGCCATACCAGTCATCGCCAACCACATCCTGGCCGAACAGCGGCCCCAGCGGGCTGACCTGGCCATCGCCGTCGTCATCCCAATACAGCCCGTCATGCTTGCCGGGCTCGCTGAAAATCTTCTGCGCGTACTCCAGCGCACCGTTGCCGTTGTGGTCCTGGGTGGCGTATTCCATTTGCGCATCGTGATAGGCCAGCAGCGACTGCAGAACACCCAGCTCGTTGCGCCCGATGCGCCGGGCGCGGATTTCGGCGCTGCCGGCCTTGAGGTCGAAGCGCCAGCCCTGGCTGCTTTGGGTCAACGGTATGGGCAAGGTCCAGTGGGCGTTGCCCACCGCCAGGATAGCCTTGCCCTCGCCTGCCCTGTCGATACTGTGCTGCGCGTGATACTGCTGCAAAAAGGTGTCCACGTCGCTGCGTTGCACACCGCCACGCGGTATGTAGGTGCGCCAGTCATCACCCAGCAACTGGGCCAGGCGGGTTTCATCGGCCTTTTCCGTGCCCAGCGCCGCAATGAAGGACTCCACGGCCTTCTCCGGCGTCGGGAATGCCTCCTGTGCGGCCGCCAGGGAAGCCCATGCCAAGCCTGTCGCAAGCAGCATTGCTGCAAATACTGGACGTTTCATCGACGGCCTCCTCCGCCACGACGCACTGGCGCACTGGGCCGGGAGATCTGGTGGCCGGCAGCACGGGATGCATTGGGCCGCTGGGCAAACGACTGGCTGGTACGACCGCGGTTGGCCTGCAGGTTGGTGCGTGACGGCGAACGTACGCCATCAAAGGCATTGTTACGCGCCCGGCCGGCGCTGTTGGCCGGCCGGTTCTGTGCCACCTGCCGGCCTTGGGTATTGCGTGTTTCCTGGCGACGGTCGGTTGCTCTGGCAGTGTCGCCACGGGATTGCATGCGGTTGCCCACCGACTTACCCGCCTGCGCCTCGCGCATTTGCTGGCGTGCCTGGCGGTTGTCGGTGGCCGGCCGTTCCATACCCGCGCGGTCCATCGAGGCCCGGGCCTTGTCCCGGGCCTGCGCCCGCTGGGCGTCGTCGCCACGGAAGGCGGTGCGCTGGGAGGCACCGTCCAGTTGGCGGCCATACTGCTGGCGGCTGCGGGCATCGCGGTAAGGCACCCCTTCGCGGTTGGCGGCATTGTGCTGCCATTTGTTCTGGTTGTTGGTGATGCGGTTGTTGGCGTTGATGTTGTTGTATCGGTTGACGTCGATGTCGATGTCGTTGTTGCCCCAGTCGCAGTCGCCCCACAACGAGGCGACGACCGCCACGCCGGTACCGAAGGCCAGGCCGGCCACCAGCGCGGAACCGGCGTAGTACATCGGCGGCGGCGGGTAGTACACGGGCGGCGAGGCTGGGTAGGCCCAAGTACCATAGGTGGTGGTGGGGTTGTAACTGGGCACGTACACCACTTGCGGCTCGGCAGGCTGGATGATGATGGTGGATGGGGCACTGCTGGAAGCCTGTGTTGCCGGGGCGGCCTGCACGGTCACGTTCTGGTACTGGTTGCTTTGCAGGTTGCCGGCAGCCTGTGCCTGGTGACGCAAGCGCTGTACCGCGCCCATGACATCGTCGGGCTGCGCCAGGAACGCATCACCCAGGCGCTGCACCCACGCCGGGTCCTGGCCCAAGGTCGCGAGCAGTTGTGGGAAGGCTACCAGCGCTTGTACGCTCGGGTCCCACGGCTGCTTCGCGACCTGTTTGACTGCAGCATCGCCCGACGCCTTGGGGTTGGCCTTGGACCAGGTGACAGCTTCGCTCACCTGTCCCGGGTAAGTGGCGGCCATCAATACCTGAGCCAGCAGCGGGTCGGGGTACAACGCAACCGGCGCCAGCATCTGGTCCAGCTGCTCTTGCGTGAACACCGGGGTCTTGGCCGCGACCGTGTCGGCTTGCGGGGCTGGGTCGGGGGCTGGTACGTCCTGCGCCAGCGCCAGGCCGGGGGCGGCGTTCAGGCACATAAGCGCTGACAGCAAAGCAAACAATGGCATGCGCATCGCTTATCCCCATGAGGTCAGATCGCGTGGGTTAAGGGTAGCAATGGCGATGCTTTTAGCTAGAGGCGAGCGTGCAAACTTTTAGCACTGATGCTTGCGTCAATAGTGACTATCGAACAAGGCAATTTCTACTGAGCGGCCCGGCTTAATAACCTAGCGCCATCGATTCGAACCTGGCGAATCCCCGCATTCCGGAGCTGCTCGATGAACACCAAGGCCCGCCTTTTCCTCACTGCCCTGGCCGCTACCGGCATTGCCGTACTGGCTGGCTGTGCCAACCACCCTGAACTGCGCACCTACAGCGCTGAAGAAACCCGCCAACTGCAACTGGAAGCGTTGCAGCGCCGCGGCCTGTCCCTGGACGACTACGAGCAGCAACGGCGGGTAATCCAGCGTGCCGGCAACCTGCCCGTGGTGACCGAAACCGCCGACGCAGACCGTTCCACCAAAGGCTGAGTGGGGCAGGTAACGGTTCCCTCCTTGCACCTGCGCAGGTATGCTTTACCGCTCAACCGCAAGCCTTCCAGGACGGAGACCATGACCAGGCCCCTTCTGTTGCTGAGTGCTGCATTGCTATTCAGCCCGGTGCTGCTGGCCCAGCAGATAAAACGCGAACTGGGCGACTTCGACTTCACACTCGGCACCACACCCTCGCGCAGCATGGCCCAAGGCCTTATCTCACCCAGTGCCGTCGGCGCATTCCACGGTGGCCTCGACTTCAGCCACCCCAACGGCTGGTACCTGGGGCAGTACGCCCCAAGCATGGGCGTCACCCCCAACTCGACCCTGCGCCTGGACAGCTACCTGGGCTACAAGCACCATTTCGACAGCAGCCTGGGTTATGAGGTGGGGTTGATCCATTACAGCCAGCCGAATATCGCAGGCCCCGACAGCTATGCCCTGTACGGCGGCATCTCGGTGCTGGGCAACCGCTTCGGCGGCGCGTTGCGCGACAACCCCGGCAACCGCACCGGCACCCTGTTCGCCGACTTCGGCCAACTGCCCCTGTTCGATGTCGACTTCACCGTCAAGCTCGCCCATCATCGCCTGGGCACGCCGTTCACCATTGGCGACGGCAGCCAGGTGAGTGCCTTTTCCGACTGGTCGCTGGAGCTGTCGCGGCCCTGGCTTGGCATCGACTTGAACCTGATCTACAGCAACTCCAGCCTCGCTGGCGGCGGTTGCGATGCGTATTCGGGGATCAACACCTATTGCGACAGCGTGGTCACGCTAAAGGCGCAGCGCAGTTTCTTCTAGCGCCGTGGCGCCAGTGCCAGTGCAATACCGCCCAGCACCACCACGCACGCGATCAGCAAGCGCAACGACAATGGCTCGCCAATCAGGACAACGCCGCCCAGTGCGGCAATTACCGGCACACTTAGCTGCAGGGTTGCTGCCTGTTGCGCACTTACCTGCCTGACCACGCCATACCACACGGCGTAGCCCGCGCCAGAGGCCAGCACGCCGGAGCCCAAGGCATATAGCAAGCCCAGCGGTGTGAGGTGCGGGCCAGCGCCCAGCAACAGCATCGGTAGCAGTAGCGCCAGGCAAGGCAGGCTACGGGCAAAATTGCCGGCAGTATCGGCCAGTGGCCTGGGCGAGCCTCTGCCCAGCAACGTGTACACGCCCCAGGCCACACCTGACAGGGCCATCAGCAAGGCACTGGCCAAGGGTGGCGCCGCTGCACCCGGCAACAACAGCACCAGCAGGCCGGCAAAGGCGATCAACATGCCCAGCAGCGTGCGTGCGGTGATGCGTTCACCTTTGTACCAGGCAAACCCGAACATGGTGATCTGCACTGCACCGAACAGCAGCAATGCTCCCGCACCTGCGCCCAGCTGCAGGTATGCAGCAGAGAACAAAAAGGCGTAGAGGAACAGGGCCAGGCCGCCACGCCAACTGCCACCCATGGCCAGCACCGGTTTGCGCAGGCGAATCAACAACAGCAGAAATAAAGCACCACTGGCCAGGCGAACCACAGTGAACGAAGCCGGGTCGATGGCCCCGTCCTTCAGCGCCAGCCGACAGAACACCGAGTTGGCGGCGAAGGCTATCAGGCTGAAGAGTGCAGGCCAGACCCAGGCCTTGGCATTGCGGTCGGCAAGCGTGGTGGTGCCGGTGCTCATGGTGTGGTCACCTCTGAGGGAATATTGTTGTTATCGCGGCCATGCCGGTACCGATATACAACAAAGGGGTTCCAAGACGCCACCACAGCATCATCAAGCGCTAAAGCGCTGCCACAGCATCGATTTCCACCAGCATGCCATCCAGCGCCAGGCGGGGTACCGGGATCAGCGTGCAAGTAGGTTTCATGTGCGGGCCCCATGCCCTGTCGGCTTCGGCCACCCATTGGCGCAGCCGCGCTTCGGAATGCTCCACAATCAGCAGGGTCAGCTTGAACACCTGGGCCAGGCTGGCGCCTTTGGACGCCAGCGCCAGCTCAAGGTTTGCCAGTGCCTGACGGGCCTGTTCGGCAAATAATGGCGACAACTGCCCGGTGCTGTCCTCCCCGCCCTGGCCGGCGATGAACAGCAGGCGGCTGCCCGCGCGCACTTCGGCGATATGAGAATAGGCATTGCCGCTGGGGTCGTACAGGCCCTCAGGGTTGCCAAGCTGGAATGCGGTTGATTGGGTCATGACAAGCCCTCGCTCGGTTGGAAGAGCGGGGCAGTATCAGACCTGAAGTTAACTCGAGGTCAAGCGCAGGGGCGCGCCCCACGCCTGACGCTGGCGCGGTCATTTCTCCTGCAGTACTGCCCTGCCCTTCACCGCCCGCGGCCCGCGCCAGGCCCAGAACAACAACCCCGGGAATGGTGCGTAGACGACGAATACGACCCACAGCATCTTGCGCTCGGCGCGCCGATCGCTGCCGATGATGTGCCAGATGGCCCAGATTTCCAGCAGGATGACCAAGGCTGCGATGATGATCCAGATCGTTCCGATTTCCATGAGCGCTCTCCCATTTGGCATGTAATGGGTTGGGTCACAAATGGCGCTAAGGGTTCAGATTGATTTGATTGCGACCACCGTTTGCTGCGAATGGGCTGCAAAGCAGCCCAATTTGCACTGATTAGTCAGCCAGACGCCAGGTAGTCGCGCCCTTGCTGTCTTCCAGCACCACACCCATTGCAGTCAACTGGTCACGAATGCGGTCCGACTCGGCCCAGTTCTTGTCCGCACGCGCCTGCAGGCGTGCCTGAATCAGGCCTTCCACCTCGGCAGCATCGACCTTGCCCTCGGCACCGGCACGCAGGAACTCATCGGCCTCCAGCTGCAGTACACCCAGCACCTCACCCAGCTCACGCAGGCGGCCAGCCAGGCCGGCAGCAGCTTGCGGGTCGCTGTCGCGCAGGCGGTTGATCTCACGCACGAGGTCAAACAATACGGCGCAGGCTTCAGGGGTACCGAAGTCGTCGTTCATCGCCACGCTGAAACGCTCGACAAACGCTTCGCCGCCCTTGGCCGCCACCCGTGGCAAGCCGCGCAGGGCGTGGTAGAAGCGCTCAAGCGCGCCCTTGGCATCGCGCAGGCTGTCTTCGGAGTAGTTGATCGCGCTGCGGTAGTGGCTGGCCACCAGCAGGTAGCGCACCACTTCAGGGTGGTACTTCTCGAGCACATCGCGGATGGTGAAGAAGTTGTTCAACGACTTCGACATCTTCTCGCCGTTGATTCGGATCATGCCGCAGTGCATCCAGGCGTTGGCGTACTGCTTGCCAGTGGCTGCCTCGCTCTGGGCAATCTCGTTCTCGTGGTGCGGGAACTCCAGGTCGCTGCCACCGCCATGAATATCGAAGCTCTCACCCAGGCAGCAGGTGGACATCACCGAGCACTCGATGTGCCAGCCCGGACGGCCCGGGCCCCATGGCGATTCCCAGCTCGGCTCGCCCGGCTTGACGCCCTTCCACAGCACGAAGTCCAGCGGGTCCTGCTTGGCTTCGTCGACCTCGATGCGCGCACCGATGCGCAAGTCTTCGATCTTCTTGCGCGACAGCTTGCCGTAGCCGACGAACTTGCCGACGCGGTAGTACACGTCGCCATTGCCCGGGGCGTAGGCGTACCCCTTGTCGATCAGGGTCTGGATCATCGCGTGCATGCCGGCGATATGGTCGGTGGCACGCGGCTCCTGGTCTGGCGGCAGGATGTTCAGGCGGCGCTCGTCTTCGTGCATCGCGTCGATCATGCGGGCGGTCAAGGCGTCGAAGCTTTCGCCGTTCTCGTTGGCCCGGTTGATGATCTTGTCATCGATGTCGGTGATGTTGCGCACATACGTCAGCTCGTAGCCGCTCTTGCGCAGCCAGCGGGTGACCAGGTCGAAGGCCACCATGCTGCGGCCATGGCCCAGGTGGCAGTAGTCGTACACGGTCATGCCGCACACGTACATGCGCACCTTGTTGCCATCCAGCGGCTTGAAGGTTTCCTTCGCTTTGCTCAGGGTGTTGTAAATGGTAAGCACGGCGTTTCCTCAGCTGCCCCAGGAGTCACGCAGGGTGACAGTGCGGTTGAACACCGGGCGGCCCGGCTGGCTGTCTTTCAGGTCGGCGCAGAAGTAGCCTTCACGCTCGAACTGGAAGCGGTCCTCGGGCTGCGCCTGGGCCAGCGACGGCTCGGCACGGCAACCGCTTAGCACTTGCAGCGAGCCAGGGTTGATGTTGTCCAGGAAGCTGCCGCCCTCCTCGGTCTTTTCCGGGTTCGGCGAGCGGAACAGGCGGTCGTATAGGCGCACTTCGCACTCGACGCTGCCCTCGGCCGGCACCCAATGGATCACGCCCTTGACCTTGCGGCCTTCAGGGTTCTTGCCCAGGGTGTCCGGGTCGTACGAGCAACGCAGTTCGACGATATTGCCGTCGGCGTCCTTGATGGCCTCGTCGGCGCGAATCACGTAGCTGCCACGCAGGCGCACTTCGCCGCCCGGCTCCAGGCGCTTGTAGCCCTTGGGCGGTTCTTCCATGAAGTCATCGCGGTCGATGTACAGCTCGCGTGCGAATGGCAGCACGCGCACGCCCATGTCTTCCTTAGGGTGGCGCGGCAGCTCAAGCTGCTCCACCTGGCCTTCCGGGTAGTTGGTGATGACCACTTTCAGCGGGCGCAGCACGCACATGGCGCGCGGTGCGGTGCGGTCCAGGTCGTCACGGATGCTGAACTCGAGCATCGACATGTCGACCACGCCATCGGAGCGGTTGGTGCCGATCATCTCGCAGAAGTTGCGGATCGACGCCGGGGTGTAGCCACGGCGACGGAAGCCGGACAGGGTCGACATACGCGGGTCGTCCCAGGCGTCGACGTGCTTTTCGTCAACCAGCTGCTTGAGTTTGCGCTTGGACGTGATGGTGTAGTTCAGGTTCAGGCGGCTGAACTCGTACTGGCGCGGGTGTGCAGGCACCGGCAGGTTGTCGAGGAACCACTCGTACAGCGGACGATGCCCTTCGAACTCCAGGGTGCAGATGGAGTGGGTGATGCCCTCGATAGCGTCCGACTGGCCGTGGGTAAAGTCATAGTTGGGGTAGATGCACCATTTGTCACCGGTCTGGTGATGGTGGGCATGGCGGATGCGGTACAGGATCGGGTCGCGCAGGTTCATGTTTGGCGAGGCCATGTCGATTTTTGCCCGCAGCACGCACTCGCCGTCCTTGAACTCGCCGGCCTTCATGCGGGCGAACAGGTCGAGGTTTTCTTCCACGCTACGCTCGCGGAACGGGCTGTTCTTGCCCGGCTCCTTGAGGTTGCCGCGGTATTCCTTGGCTTGATCAGGGGTCAGGTCGCAGACATAGGCCTTGCCACGCTTGATCAGTTCGACCGCCCAGTCGTGCAACTGGTCGAAGTAGCTGGACGCATAACGCACGTCGCCGGCCCAGTCGAAGCCCAGCCATTTGACGTCGCTTTGAATGGCGTCGATGTATTCCTGGTCTTCCTTGGCCGGGTTGGTGTCATCGAAACGCAGGTGGCAGACGCCCCCGAATTCCTTGGCCAGGCCGAAGTTGACGCAGATCGACTTGGCATGGCCGATGTGCAGGTAGCCGTTAGGCTCCGGCGGGAAGCGGGTAACGATGCTGCTGTGCTTGCCCGAGTCCAGGTCGGCCTGGATGATCGGCCGCAGGAAGTTCGCAGGGACAGCGGGGGCGCCTTTGGCAGCGGCGTTGGGCGCGTTGTCGGCAGTGGGCTTGCTCATAGGATCCTTGAATGCACGTGTCCGGCCTGGGTAGGCCGATTGAATCAAAGGGCCTATCATAGCCGAAGCAGTCAAGCTGCTGACAGTCGGGCCCGGACAAACTGGCGTGATTTATCACGGCTTTTTGCCCAAGCCTGGCAAAATGGCCAGTGCGCGCCATGTGTCGTGAGCGCCTGAACATGCGTCAGGTGATAACCGGCGCCCTGCGCACCCTAATTCCCGATTGCCTTGAAAAAGCGAGTTTCAGCATGTCCAAAGTCAAACTGACCACCAACCACGGCGACATCGTCATTGAACTGAACGCTGAAAAAGCCCCGATTACCGTGGCCAACTTCATCGAATACGTCAACGCAGGCCACTACACCAACACCGTGTTCCACCGCGTGATCAAGGGCTTCATGATTCAGGGCGGCGGTTTCGAGCCAGGCATGAACGAAAAGCGTGACAAGCGTGCCAGCATCCAGAACGAAGCTGACAACGGCCTGAAAAACGCCAAGTACACCATCGCCATGGCCCGCACCATGGAGCCGCACTCTGCGTCGGCGCAGTTCTTCATCAACGCCTCCGACAACGACTTCCTCAACCACAGCGGCAAGAACGTACAGGGCTGGGGCTACGCGGTATTCGGCGAAGTGATCGAAGGCCGTGAAGTGGTTGATGCCATCGAGAAGGTCGCCACCGGTTCCAAGGCTGGCCACCAGGACGTACCAAAAGAAGACGTGATCATCGAGAAAGCCGAGATCATTGAGTGATACTGCTGATCTCCGATCTGCATTTGCAAGAAGAGCGCCCGGACATTTCCCGGGCGTTTCTTGATCTGCTAGACGGCCGTGCCCGCCACGCCAAGGCGCTGTACATCCTGGGCGACTTTTTCGAAGCATGGATCGGCGACGATGCCATGACCCCCTTCCAGCAGTCGATCTGCCAGGCCATGCGGCGGCTGAGCGACAGCGGTACGGCTATCTTCCTGATGCATGGCAACCGTGACTTCCTGATTGGCCAGGCTTTCTGCGACGCTGCGGGCTGCACATTGCTGAGCGACCCCAGCGTGATCGAGCTGGGCGGTGAGCAGGTGCTGCTGATGCATGGCGACACTTTGTGCACCCGCGACCTGGGTTACATGAAGATGCGCCGTTTACTGCGCAACCCGCTGAGCCTGTGGGTGTTGCGGCACCTGCCGCTGTCGGCCCGCTACAAGCTGGCGCGCAAGCTGCGCAGTGAAAGCCGCACGCAAACCCGGATGAAGTCCACCGAGATTGTCGACGTCACGCCCGAGGAAGTCCCCAAGGTGATGGCGGCGCACGGCGTGCGCACGCTGGTGCATGGCCATACCCACCGGCCGGCGATACACAAGCTGGTGGTTGATGGGGAACCGGCACGGCGCATCGTGCTGGGCGACTGGGACCGCCGCGGCTGGGCCTTGCAGGTGGATGAGCAAGGGTTTCAGCTGGCACCGTTCGAGTTTTCCTGACGCGCATTGCATGCCCCATGCAGGAGCGGCCTTGTGCCGCGAAAGGGCCGCACAGCGGCCCCAGATCTCAGCATAACCACCGAAATTGCTGGGGCTGCTCCGCAGCCCTTTCGCGGCACAAGGCCGCTCCTGCAAGGTCGCAGTCGCGGCAGAAAGCGCTACTGTTGCGCCACTGCCCCTTTGTCCCGCTCACTGATCACCACTTCCCGATACGCCGGGTCTGCCTTGATCTGCGCTTCTGTAAACGGAATCACCGCCAGCTGCTTGGCCGCAAAGGCCTTGGTCTGGTCGCTGGCATGCACCGAAGCCGCTTCGCTCGACTGCGAGGACGCCAACAACCCACGAGCCTCTGGCCCCTTGTCGGTGAAGCTGACCAGTTGCAGGTAGCTGGTACCGCTGACCACCAGCCGCTTACCCTGCCCGTGCGGCACACTGTACATCGCGTTGTACACCCCCAGCGCCTGCGGGCCACCCGGTACCGGTGTGCCGTCGAGCGCCTGCTGCACCTGCCCCCAACGCGCCTCCCCGGCTACGCCGCTGTCGTTCACCTGCTTGAGCGACGCCAGTGCAGCATCATGAACCAGCTTGCGCACGGCCGCCTGCTCCACCGCCAAACCACGCGGCGTGTGCTGCGGGTCGGCCGGGTCAAAGGCCACCCGCCAGCTTTCCGGGTGTTCGGCCACGGCATCGAACAGGTTCTGGAAGTGCACCAGGCCAATACCACTGTCGAGGTCGGCCTTGCCGTTCCAGGCAGCCAGGCTGCTGCACACGGCCTGTACATCTGCGCCTGCGCCCTCGCACCATTGCAGCAGGTCTGGCAGCACCAGGCTGGCCAGGTAGACCTCGTCGTCGGTCACCATGCGCTGCAGGTCATCAACGCCCAGCCTTGCCGTGCCCTGCAGACGCTGCAGGGCAAAGCGGCCGCGCATGCCCAGCGGCTGGTCACTGCGGCTGACCAGGGGTGAGTATCCGGTCAGCGGCTGCGCCGGATTGGCCATCCAGGCCGGGTCGTTGGAGTTCTGCACGAAATCCTGGCGCTCAAGGCTCGGCAGCAGTCGCGCCGGGAAGATACCCGGTTGCGCAGCTTGCGCGTCAACCTTCCACTGACACGCGCTACGCGCCCCATCCAGCACCACCAAGCGCCCTTGTGCCTGCGGGTTGCTGCAAGCGGCCAGCAGTTGCTGGTCGACATACGGCACCACCGATTGGTTAAGGTACAAAGCACGACCACCCTGGTCCACGGCCAGGGTGTTGACCCAGGGGATGCCTTGCAACTGTTCGACCGAGCCTTTCAACGCTGCCAGGCTGTCGGCACGGTTGATCTGGTACCACTGCTGCAACACCCGGGTGTTGTCCAGGTTGGCGTCACGCAAGCTGTAGGCCGCATGCGCATCCCAATCCAGGCGCCCGGGCCATTGCACCACCGGGCCGAATTGCGAACTGTAGACCTGCCGCTCCACTTGGCTGAGGCTGCCATCCTCGGCCTTGACGGCGACGCTGATGGTTTGCCGGGCCAATGGCAGCGACTTGCCATCCAGCAGGTAACGGGTCGGGTCCTTGGGGTCTAGCTGAAGGCGGTACAGGGTGAAGTGCTTGGAGGTATCAACGGTGTGCGTCCAGGCCAGATGCCTGTTGAAACCGATATTGACCACTGGCAGGCCCGGCAATGCCGCGCCCATCACATCGAGCTGACCGGGGATGGTCAGCTGCATCTGATAGAAACGCATGCCGCCCATCCACGGGAAGTGCGGGTTGGCCAGCAACAAGCCGCGGCCATTGAACGAACGCTGCGCCCCTACGGCCACCGCATTGCTGCCGCGCTCCGTGGCAAAGCGTTCTTGCCGCGCCAGCGCTGTGGCGAAGCCTGCCGAGGTCTGCCGGCTGGCCTGCGCAGGTGGTTGCGCACCCGCCAGCGCCTCGACGAACTGCCCGACGCCACCCTCGGCCAATAGCCGGCGGGTCAGCTTGACCAGGTCCTGGCTGGTGATCGGCCGCAGCCACTCACCGTTGCCACATTCGGCGGGCAAGCCTTCGCGCCGGCGCTCGGCCAGCGCCCGGTTGTAGCCGCTGGCATAACCCGCCAGCAGTGCCTGCACCTGCGCCGGTTGCGCCTGCAGGAACGCATCGACCGCCCCTGGGCTGTTGAGCCAAGTAAAGAACACGTCGCTGGCGAGGTTGTCACGCTGCTCCAGGGTCTTGCCCTTGGCACCGAAATGGCGTGAGCGCTCACCGCTCACAGTCAGCACCTCGTTGGCCAGCAGGCACAGGTTGTCCTGGGCGTAGGCATAGCCGACGCCATAGCCCAGGCCGCGCTCATCCTTGGCCACGATATGCGGCACCCCGTAACTGGTTCGACGGATCTGCGCACTGGCATCGGCGGCGGGCTGCGCTTGTACGGCAACGCTGAAGGCCGCCAGTGCAGCGGCGAGGCCTGCGCAAGTCATGGGACGAGAAATTGGAAACACGGGCACTCCTGGGATTCGGGGTCTATCCCGATCAGACGAATGTCCAGATGAAAATTTTACGTATTACAAGGCGATGGAACGTCTTGAAGAGGAACAGGCATATTTTTTCAAGAGTGGGTTGCAGTTTTTGCGTTCTCATTCGTCCTAGTTAGTGAGGCAACCACATATCGGGTTAGTCCACGAAAAGGAGCATTCACATGTACAACCCGCAACCCTCGACCCAGGCTGGGCGCGTCCCAGGCAAAGCGCCCAACGGACAGGACGCTTTTTCTGAAGAACGCATCGGCAACGAACAGATCCGCGAGCTGCTGCGCACTTTCGGCCTGCGCACCAGCCTGATCAGGCTCAAGGTGATCGATGCCCTGCACGCTGCCGACCGCAATGGCCGCAGCATTGGCGTACGCGGCGTGCACGCGCAACTGGCACAGCTGGATATTCCGCTTTCATTCCTCAGCGTGCGTGAAGTGCTCAAGCGGCTGTGCACCGAAGGTGTCATCGAGCTGGGCAATGACAAGTGTTACAGCCTCAACCCCCAGGCGCGCGCCGTACTGGAGCAGACATCCTCGAGCTGAGCGCATGGCCGGCCACAGCTGGCCGGCCCGCAGGCGTCAGGGTTTGACCTTGCGCCGCAGAATGCCGTTGATCACCACGACCACCACGGCGATGGCGATGGCCAGCATCTGGAAGGTCTGCTCACTGATCGTGCCCTGCTTCTGCAGGTGGGACAGGCCCAGCATCAGGCCCAGTACCACCAGGATGATCAAAAGGGAATATTTGAGGCGCTGCACGTGTGTCATCGAAAGTTCCTTGCAACATCAGGGGCAAATGGCTCGTAACGAGCCGTGGCAATGATACAACGCCCATAGGGCCCGGCGCTGCATTTCCTGCTGGGTAGGGTGCCGACTGCCTGAAAGCATGGGGCTCCAAGCACCCATGCCGGAGGCATCATGTACAAACCCCTGCTGTTCGCGTCCCTGATTCTGACCCCGTTTTCCCTTCACGCGCTGGACACCCGCGAGGTGACCACGGCGCAACTGCTTGAGCTTGGCCGCGACCTGGAGCGCTATGCCGGCGCCAGCCAGTGGCAACAACTGTGGCAACGCGTGCGTCAGGCCGGTTACCTGCAGGCAAACGGTGCGCCGGTGTATTTCAGTACTCCCATGGCCCAGTTGCCCGATCTGGCCCGGCAGACCTTGGCCCAAGCCGATCAGGTACAGGCGCTGCACCAGACCCAGGCGCTGTACCGTCGCAGCTTTTCCGGCACGGTGATCGGGCAGCGCGGCGGCCAGCCATTGCATGCCTTGTGCCTGCTGGTCGACTGGCGGACGCTGCCCCCAGGCATGCTCGACGCCCCTCACGCCTACCTGCGCAGCGCCAGCCTGCTGAGCAGCTACCCCTGCAACTGAGGGTACCGCGCCCCATCACTGGACGAGCGGAGCGCCCTGATGGGAAATCAACGGCCACAGCCAGATCGTGAAGACATGTCCTACAACGCAGGATATCGCTGCCTGCAACCCCTGTTCACCGAGGCTACAAACCGCAACCCATATGTCGCCTAGCGACGCGCCGTGGCTGTCACACAGAATTTGCTCACACCGTCGACATAACGCCGCTGGTGATCGGGTCGCACATTCCCCCATCCCGAAGGAGCGCCATATGGAATTACCAGACTTGAGCCTCATCGATATCAGCCAACTGCCCCACTCGCTGCAGGCCCTGGTCGACTGTATCGGCATCGACAACGCCTACCAGTTGACCTGCGCCTACGGCGGCAGGCCCAAGTACATCCCCAAGTACCGCGAGCGGACCAAGCTGGCCGACGTGCTGCCGGCCGACGCGCTCGACGCACTGATCAAGCGCTTTGCCGGAGTAGCCCTGGAGATCCCCAAGGCTGACCACTTCCTGCGCCAGCTGCGCAACCAGCAGATCCAGAAGGAAAGCGCCAATGGCCTTTCACGCAGCCTGCTGGCCAACAAGTACGGCCTGAGCCTGCGCCAGATCGGCAACATCCGTCGCCAGGAAACTTGCGCTCGCTGACGGCCAGTACCTAGGCCGCCAAGGGTGGCCACCTTTCCCCTCAACACAAAGAGCAAACAGACATGTCGATAGACAACAGCCTCATCGGGTCCGTGATCAACGCCTTGCCCATGGATCGCATGATCGCAGGCCCCCTGCAGGCCATGGTCCAGGCACAGGTTACCGCCAGCAAGTCGTACGCCGACTTCCTGATGCAGGTGTGCGTGCAGGACGGCAAGGCCGTGGCCATCCAGTTCGACTACGACGAGACCATCGTCGACGAACAGGGTGAATACAAGGGTGTGGTCAGCAAGACCATGAAGGTGCCGCTGCTGGCGGCCATCACACACCCGAACATCTCCATCGATGAAGGCAATGTCGAATTCGAGCTGATCATCAATCAGATGTCGGAAGACACCTCCAGCACGGAAATGGGTGCAGAGGTGACCGGCTCACTGGGCTGGGGCCCCTTCAAACTGAACGTGAAGGGCAGCGTCAGCCACAAATCCGCCCAGACACGCAAGACCGACACCCGCGCCCGCTACGCCTTCAATACGACGATGAAGCGCCAGGAGCCACCTGAAGCCATGATGAGGGTGATCGAGTTCCTGACCGATGCGGCGACCAAGCCAACCGTGATCAAGACCGCTACCCTGGAAAGCCCGGACGAAATCTCCCAGGCCGACACCTTGAGAGACCCTGCTGCCAATGCCGGCACCCCTGTCCCTTGAAACGCCCCCTGCGCCGTAAAACAGCCCCCTGGCCAGCATCAGGGGGCACCATCTGGCCTGAGGAGGCGAGCCCGTGAATACCCCCCCTGCCCCGATGACCTCCATCGACCTGCGTGAGATCACCCGTGGCCTGCAAGAAGCAGCCAGCGCCACCAACAGCCTGATTGCACAACAGTACATCAACCTGTTCGACCAGTTCTTCGAGTGCGACAGCGACGCCCTGGGCGCCCCCATGAAAGCCAAGATGGTCGAGGTGGCCATGGATGGGAAGCACATCATGCGCGTCCCCCTGTTTGCACTGGTGTCGCCCAAGGGCCTGGCCCTGGAGCGCATGCAGGTCGACCTGTCGGTACGGGTCAAAGGGACCGAAGCGCAACAGGCTTTGCTGACTGCGAGCGAGAGCAAGACTGCGAGCTTCAAGGTCACCATCGGTGGCCAAGGCCGTCAGGGCGAAAGCCGTGACCCTGACGAAGTGCAGATCCGCATGCAGTTCCAGGCCAGCGAGCCACCGGAAGCCCTGAACCGGCTGATAGACGAATACACCAACCTGATCGTCCCGGTACGCGCCCTTGATCCGCAGCCCTCGCCCGAGACCAATGAATTCATCGAGGCGGCGACCGTCCGTTGACGGCCGCCCCGGCACCGCTTCAGAAATCGCGCTTGTAGAAGATGTCCAGTGAGCTGGCCAGCCCACTGGCGGCTTCCAGGTACACCTTCTTGCTCAGCTTGTAACGCAACGCGATGGTGTTGGCAGGCTCGAACACACCCACGCCGTAACGCAGGCTCAGCTTCTCGGTGATGTTGCCGCTGGCGACCACGCTGGTGGTGTTGCCCGAGCCTTCGGTGTCCAGCTGGAAGTCGTCGATGCCCAGGCTCGAGGCCAGGCTGCCGGTAATACCGGCGCTGCCAGCCAGCCCCAGGCCCAACGCTGCTTCGGCAAGCATGTTGTTGTCCTCGCCAGAGTTGCCCAGAGGCCGCCCCAACACGAGGTACGACAGCGCCTGCTCCTGGCTCATGGCCGGCTCCGAAAATACCTTGGTTGTGGGTTGCTCGGCACTGCCGCTCAGGCGGATACCGGCAATCACGTCATCGACTGTGCGGATGGCTTCGATGTCCAGGTAGGGCTGGTCGATCGGGCCGGCAAACAGCAAGCGCGCGCGGCGGATGGTGAGGCGCTGGCCGTAGGCACGGTAGCGGCCGTCGGCCAGGCTCAACTCGCCACGGGTATCGAGGTTGTCGCCGATATGCACGTGACCGAGCAGGTTGGCGGTGAGGCCAAAGCCACTGAACGACAACTTGTCCTGGCCCACTTCAACATCGATGTCCATGGCCATCGCCATGGGCGGCTTGCCCTCTTCGGTCTGGTGACCGACGATCACTGTGTCATCCGATACCTTCACGGTCGACGGCGGCAGTTCGCGCACGGTGATCTTGCCTTTGGGTACAAGCACCTTGCCGGTAACTGCCAGCTTGTCATCGACCAGACGCAAGGCCAGGTCCGGGGCTACCTCCAGCGTTGCATAGGGCTCGACCGTGACCGGCAGCTGCTGGCCTTGCAGGCGCAGGTCCATGCCCAGCGCCTGACCCCATGTGAGGTTGCCACTCAACTGGCCGCGCCCTGCATCGCCGCTGCGCCAGCTGCCATTGAGTTGCACCTGTTCGCCAGCGATCAGCGCCTGCAATGACAAGTCCTCAAGACTGGCCGGCAATTCGGCGCCACTGACTTCACCACCGCTGAGCATCAGGCTGCCATTAACCTGTGGTGCCAACAAGGTGCCTGAAAGCCGGCCACTGCCGTTGAGCTGCCCGGTAAGGCGTTCGACCATCGGCACGAACGGACGGGCCACCGCCAGGTCCAGCCCGGCCAAGCGGAAATCGCCCGACAGCGGCTTGTTCTTGCCCAGCGGGTCGAGACGCGTGTTGACGCTCAGCTCGCCCAGGCGCTCACCACGGAAGGCCAGGCGGGTATCGATACGCCGAGGCGCCAACGTGCTGTCGACACGCAGCGCCTGGTAAGGGAAATCGACCCAACGCCCTTTGTCGCGCACGCGCAGCGTGCCGCCACTGGCATCAATGACAATATTGCCTTTGGGGCCGCTGGCCGGGATGTCCAGGTTGATATCAGCATTGAGCAAGCCCTGCCAGGCGAAGTCCTTCGGCAACCACTGGGCAAGGCTGTCAAGCGGGAACTGTTTGAGGTGGTAACGCAGGCGCGGTTCGGGTGCCAGGCGCTGGTCGTCACCACACAGGCTGGCCTGGCCGGAGCGCCAGCAATGGGCACCGAAATCCAGCTGGCCGCTGGCCAAACGCTGCAGCCGCGCCGGCGCTTGCAACTGCCAGTCCTGGCCACCGGCCTGGATACGCCCACTGGCCAGGCGGCCACGCCAGTCACCCTTGCTCAACTGGCCATCCAGGCCGAGGTCAAGCTTGAGTTGCGGGCCATCCAGCGCCAGGGTCAAAGCTTGCTGGCGAATGTCGCCTTTGCCGTTGGCCTGCAGCGTGCCCAATGCCGTGTCGCCCAGGTGAATACCAGTGGCCTTTAGCTCGATCACACCGCGCTGGGCGTTGTCCAGGCGGGCATCCAGGTCCAGCTGTTGCAGCCGGTTTTCGGCCTGGGCCAAGCGCTGGCCCTGCAAGGTCAGCGTGCCTTGCGGAGCCTGCAAGGTGCCGGCAACATCCAGCCGGCCCTTGACCTGGCCTTGCAGCCTTGGCCACAGCTGGCCCAGGCGAGGGAGATCAAGGTCGATTCGCCCGGCCAGGCGCTGCTGCAAGCTGCCACTGCCGTTGATACGGTTGTCACCCAGCTGGATCGCCAAGGCGCCGAGTGTCCAGTTCTGCCCCGCCCCCTGGGCCTCGGCCTTGAACACTGCCGGCTGGCCGCGCAGGCGGCCTTTCAGATCAAGCTGGGCATCAAGGGTGAGCATCTCGCCCTTCATCTCGCCTTTGCTGCGCAGCGGCCCTGCCAAGGTGCCCGGCAGCTCCGCCAGCCAATAGGCCGGATCGAGCGCCGAAAGCTGCAAGTCGACATCCCAGGCCAAGGTGTCGGCAAAACGCACGGCCACACTGCCTGCGGCCCTGCCTTGCCCGGCGGTCAGCGCCAGTTGCGGCAGTTGCACCTGGGCCAGGTCACCTTCGAACGGGCTGGCCAGGCTGAACGCCCCTGCCGGGCCATCCAGGTCGCCTTTGAAGGTGCCCTGGTAATTGCCATCGCGATAATGAACCTGGGTGTTGAAGCGCTTGAGGGTGACCTCGGGCGGCGTCTCCAGCGGGTACAGGCGCAACCACGGGAAGTCCTGCCAGTCCAGTTGCGCGTCGGCGGTCAGGCCTTGCTGCCAGTCGGCCGTGGCCTGCAGTTTCACGCGCTGGGTGTCGCTGGCGGTCAGGTCAAGGGCATCGAGCCTGGCGCCTTTGCTGTCGACCAACCCGGACAGCGCCAACGCGATTGGCGACTGTTCAGCCGGCAGGCTGGCCGTTCCCGACAGTTGATAACCCTTGAGCAGATCGCCCTTCGCATCAAGCTTGAGCTGATTCAACTGCAAGGTATCGGGCAGCGAGCCCGCCGGTTTGAACGCCTCTGAACGAATCTGCAGGGTCGCCGGCAGGTGCTCGGCCAACGCCTGCAACTGCCCGCTCAGCGTAGCGTCGAGGTAACCGCTGCTGGCGCCGGCAAGCTTCAGGGTCTTTTGCAACTCGCCGGTTGCGGTCAGCGCCAGCTGCCAGGGTTTGCCGTCTATGGCGGGCAATTGCAGCTGCGCCTGGAGTTCCAATGGCCAGTCACCTTCGGGCTGCAGGTCGCCCTGCAAGTTCAATTGCAGGTCATCGCGCTGCAGGTGCAGGCTGTCGATGCGCATCCCGGTGCCGGTCCAGTGCGCCGCCAGTTGCAGGTCACCGAGCAGGTCGCTGCCATCCAGCCGCAGCTGGCCGACCTTGACCTCACCCAGCTCGATGGCCAGCGGCAAGCGCAGCGATGGCAACTGCAGCGGGCCGCTCTCGGCTGGCTCGGCACTTGGCGCAAAGGCCATGTCGATGCGTTGGGCCTGCAACTGGTCAATGCAAAGGGTGGCGCGCATCAGGCAGGCAGGCGACCAGGCCAGTAGCGGCGCCTGCACCTCTACCGTACTGCCACCATCGGCCCAACGCAGCATGCTGGCCTGCCAGCTGCCCGCCAAGCGGCCCTGGAAGTCGGCCACCTCAAGCCCGGGCACCTTGCCCAGCGCCCAGCGGCTGCCAGCCTCGGTACCCAGCAACAGACCCAGTGCCAGGCCCAGGCTCGCAACGACCCCGAACAGGCCCAGCAGAATGTACTTGATCACGCGTTTCACAGCTCAGGCCCCATGGAAAAGTGCAGGCGAATGCCCCCTTCGTCATCCAGCGCCTTGGCCAAGTCCAGGCGCAACGGCCCGACCGGCGATACCCAGCGCACACCAAAACCGACACCGGTCTTGAGGCTGGGCAGCTCAAGGTTGTTGAACGAGTTACCCTGGTCGACAAACGTCGCGATCCGCCACTTTTCGGTCAGCGAATACTGATACTCGACACTGCCAGCCACCAGGTAGCGCCCGCCGATACGGTCGCCATCGCTGTTCTTCGGCGACAGGGTCTGGTAGTCGTAGCCACGTACGCTCTGATCGCCACCGGCGAAAAAGCGCAGCGACGGCGGAATGTTGTTCTTGAAGCCATTGGTCGCGCTACCACCGAACTGGACGCGACCGAGTAGGCGGTGGTTGTGGCCAAGGGTGGTCAAGCCTTTGAGCAGTACGTTGCCGTGCAACAGGTTGGTGTCGGAAACCAGCCCTTCCTTGGCCACCTGTGCATCGAACTGCAGGCGGTAGCCGTTGTGCGGGTCGATGCGGTTGTCGCTGCGCAGGAAGGAATAGCTCACGCCAGGCATCAACAGGTTGCTCAAACCGGAATCGTCACCCAGGCGATACTCCTCGCGCTGGTACTTGAGCGAAATGACCCGCTGCCAGCCGCTTGGCAGCTTGCTGTGCCACTCGGGGCCGACTGTCAGCAGTTTGCTGAGGGTATCGGTACCGGCAAGTTCCTCATTCTGGTAACCGCCGGCGAAGCGCAACTTATCGGTCAGTGGCGGGTCGAGGGGGATGTCGTACCACAGGCCAACGTTCTGCCGGGGTGCCGACAGCTCGGTTTCCCAACCATAACTGTGGCCCTGCGGGTTGACCCAATGGCGGGTCCAGTTGGCCTTGCCACGCGGCCCGACGTCGGTCGAGAAGCCAAGGCCCAACCCCATGGTGCGTGGCTTGCGGGTTTCCAGGCGGACATCCACCGGGATTTCTTCACCCACGGCGGCGGTGGGCGCAGCATCCACCCGCACGCCTTCGAAATAGCCGCTCGATTGCAGGTCATTGTTCAGTTCGGCGATCAGTTCCGAATCGTAGGGGGTGCCCGGTTTGAACGAAACCATGCGCTGCAGCAGGTCGTCGTCCAGCGGCGTGTCACCGCCGAAAGTGACGGCGCCCAGGCGATAGCGCGGGCCACTCTGGTAGACCAGTTCGATATCGGCCACACCGGCCTGCGGGTCGACCGCCAGGCGCTGACGGCCGAAGCGGCCACTGAAAAAGCCGTAGCGCGACGCCTGGTTCTGGATCAGCCGCTTGGCGTCCTCGTAATTGCCGTGGTTGAGTTGTTCGCCTGCGCGCAGCGCCTTGCTGTCGGGCACGCGAAAGGCCTTCATTTCGCTGGCCGGGCCTTCGATGCGCACAGTCACGTTGCGCAGGCGAATCGCCTCACCTGGGTTGATGTTGATGATCAGTTGCGGGGAATGGTCTGCATCGCTGGGAGGCTTGACCTCGGTATCGATCTGCGCCTGGTAGTAGCCAAGTGCCTGCGCGGCTTTGCGCGCCTGCTCCTCTGCCCCGCGACTGAAGCGTAACAATGCTTCTTCATCGCGGTCACCAAGGGTGCCTATATAGCCTTCGACATTGGCCTTGAGCGCCTTGTTGGCTGGTTTTACCTTCACCAGCAACTCGCTCTGGCCCCATGCGGCGAAACTGGCGGCCCAGAAAACCAGGCCCCAGGTGAATCTTCCTGAATACGTCATGCGGCGAATGCTACCAGAGCCAGGCGCTCAAGGGAGCCGCCTGGCGGGATGTTCAGGCAAAAGTGGAAGTTGAAGAGACTGGATTTGGATGGAAGAACACGCGTTCCCGGATCGGTCCTACGGCGACCTCACCAATCTCTTCATAGCCCTGGCGCTGGTAGAAGGCCAGGTAGTGCTCGTTGCCGGTATCCAGCACCACGCCCTGCGTGCCGGGGTCGTCCGCGCACCAGTCGTGCACGGCCTGTAACAATTGCTCACCGTAGTGCTTGCCCTGAAATTGCGGGTGTACCCCCAGCAATGGCAACACATGCACCTGATCGGTTGGCAGGCAGGTGGCCAGGGCGGCTTGGTAGTCCATGTAGCGCCGCGTGCAGCGCAGGCCGGTGCCCAGGATCATGCGCAGGCGCCAGGCCCAGCTGTCGGCCACGCCCAAGCGGCGCAGCGGCGGCACGATCAGGGCCAGGGCAATCAGGCGGTCGTCCACCAGCAAGCCGATGGCAGGTAATTGCAGGTAGAAATGCTGGCGTACCCATTCGCGCACCATTACCCGCAAGCGTTGCTCATACCCCGGGCGCTGGGCTTCGAAGATATAGGCAAAGGTAGGTTCGTGGCGGTAGGCGTTGTACAGCAGCGAACGCGCCTCGCGGCTGTAGCCGTCATCGAGCAGGCAGACTTGAGCCGGAGCGGCAGTGGATTCGGGCATTGCGGGCAGACCTCCTGGAATGGGCGTACATTGCCTTGGAGGTGCACCACCGCGCTTCGTTCACCCCCTACAGCACGTTAGCAGCAGGCTCCCGAAGCCGCCACGCTGGTGATGTGGGGCGATGTCGGCTAGCATCCCGCCTTTTACCGGGATCGTCTTTCCATGAAGATCGTCTGTTTCAACATCAA
Source organism: Pseudomonas sp. BP01 (assembly GCF_022760795.1). NCBI lineage: Bacteria > Pseudomonadati > Pseudomonadota > Gammaproteobacteria > Pseudomonadales > Pseudomonadaceae > Pseudomonas > Pseudomonas sp. BP01. The sequence continues at coordinate 160,260 of NZ_JAFBKA010000004.1, read as the reverse complement.
CGGCCTGCGAGCCCGCCCGCACCAGCTGGCAGCGCTGATCGAAAAGCACCAGCCGGACGTGATCGGCCTGCAGGAAACCAAGGTCAGCGACGATCAGTTCCCGCTGGCCGATGTGCAAGCACTGGGTTACCACGTGCACTACCACGGCCAGAAAGGCCACTACGGCGTAGCGCTGCTGTCGCGCCAGGCCCCGTTGAGCCTGCACAAAGGTTTCGCCACCGATGAAGAAGAGGCCCAGCGCCGCTTCATCTGGGGCACCTTCGCCGATGCCGATGGCAACCCGATCACCATCATGAACGGCTATTTCCCCCAGGGCGAAAGCCGCGACCACCCCACCAAGTTCCCGGCCAAACAGCGTTTCTACAGCGACCTGCAGGCATTGCTGGAAGGCCAGTTCCGCAACGACCAGCCACTGCTGGTAATGGGCGACATGAACATCTCGCCGCAGGACTGCGACATCGGTATCGGCCCGGACAATGCCAAGCGCTGGTTGAAGACCGGCAAGTGCAGCTTCCTGCCAGAAGAGCGTGAGTGGATGGAGCGCTTGAAAGGCTGGGGCCTGGTTGACAGCTTCCGCCACCTGCATCCGGACGTGACCGACCGTTTCAGCTGGTTCGACTACCGCAGCCGTGGTTTCGAGGATGATCCCAAGCGTGGCCTGCGCATCGACCTGATCATGGCCTCGCAGCACCTGGTGCCGCGGATCAAGGCTGCGGGCGTGGACTATGAGTTGCGTGGCATGGAAAAGCCGTCGGACCATGCGCCGATCTGGCTGGAACTGAGCTGATCGCCGGGGCCATATCCGCATCACCGCCGCGCTGTGGGAGCGGCCTTGTGTCGCGATAGGGCTGCCTCGCAGCCCCAGCAATGTAGACGTTGACGCAGAAATCCTGGGGCCGCTGCGCGGCCCTTTCGCGACACAAGGCCGCTCCTACAGCAGGCGTGTGCCGCTTTCGATCCCCGCAGTCACAAGCCCAACCGCAACGCCTCCCCCACCCCGGCCCCACGCACATCGTCTGCCGCGCTGACCAAGGCAAAGTTGTAAGCCCCATGCGACCAGTACCGCGCTTCCAGCTGGCCATCGACCCGCTGCCCTTCTGGCATGCGCCGATAAAGCTCGCCCGGTGAGCGCAGGAACAGGCTGATACGCTGGCCCTTGCCATCTTCAAACACCAGCAGCGCCGCCGGGCCCTGCTCGTTGCTGAGCAAGCGCGCCCCCACCGGTTTGAAGCCATAGCCCGCCAGGTCCGGCAATTGCCCCACGCGGCTGAAATGCCGCCCCATCCATTCGCGCAACTGCCCTGGATCACTGGCCTGGATATCCAGCGCCTCGCTGCCGGCAAACAAACGGTGCGCCTGGACGGCATCGGCCATGGGCAGGTCGGCGCGTGCCAGGGACGCATCGCGCACCTGCCAACCGCCCAGCCCTCCCACACCCAATGCCAGCATCACCACCGCCGCTGCTGCCCAGCGCCGCTGCCGACGCTGGCGCAATTGCCGACGCAACTGCCCAAGGTCCAGCTGCGTCGCCCCGGGCAGTTCGCCAAACCCGGCCAGCGCCGTACGCAACCGGCGAGCATCGGCGCGCCAGCCTTCCACCCGTGCCGCCGCCTGCGGGTTGGCCGCCAGCCAGGCCTGCACCTCGGCCCGGCGCACAGGCGCCAGGCGCTCATCAACGTAAGCGTGCAATTCGTCTTCGCTGGGGATCAGACGGGTCATTTCAGTCTCCGCAAGGCCGGGGGCTGGGGGTTGCCCTCGGTCAGTTCGCGCAAGGCACTGCGGGCGCGCGACAGGCGCGACATCACAGTGCCGATGGGGATGCCCAAGGCCTGGGCGGCTTCCTTGTAACTCAAGCCTTCAATACTGATAAGCAGTAGCAAGGCGCGCTGTTCGGCCGTCAGCCGGGCAAACGCCTGCAAGTCGGCTTGGGCCAGGACACTGGCCTCAAGGTTGCCCCCGAGCGGCTCCTCCTCGTACTCGGCACGCCCGAACCAAGACAGCCAGCGGGCATGCAGGCGGTCGCGGCGCTTACCATCAAGAAAAAGCCGATAGAGGATGGTAAACAGCCACGCCCGCAGCGCCTCGGCGTCGCGTTGCTGGTCGCGTCGGCTCAGGGCCCGCTCGACCGTGGCCTGCACCAGGTCATCGGCGCTGCCCGGCTCGCGGGTCAGCCACACGGCAAAGCGGCGCAGGCGGGCCAGCAGCTCGCGCCACTGGTGGTCGTCCAGATCATGCATGGCAAAGTCCCGGCCTTTGAAGTCGTCATTGTAAAGGCAGACGCCTGCCAGGAAATTCTATTCCCGTCGATGGAATAAGTTTTTTCCTGCCCCGTCGTACTTGCACATTTACCAAACCGGACGATGACCATGAACTCACCTTTGCACGGGCCGGCGAAAGCCTTGCGCCTGGCTGCCATCGGCGCCGTGATGCTGGCCGCAGGCGCCGGCTTTGCCTATACCGCCGGCTGGCTCGGCGAAACCCGGCTGACGCCACAGCGCATCATTGACACCTTCGAGGCACAGGCAGGGCACTACCCAGGCTATCGCAAGAACCACGCCAAAGGCCTGTGTGTCAGCGGCTACTTCCAGGCCAGCGGGCAGGCCGCCAACCTCTCTACTGCGCGCGTATTCAGCCAGGCGCACGTACCGGTGATCGGCCGTTTCGCCATTGGCGGTGCCAACCCGTTCGCACCGGACACCGGCATACCCGTGCGCAGCCTGGCCATTCAGCTGAGCACCGACGATGGGCAGGTCTGGCGCACCGGCATGAACAACCCGCCGGTGCTGGCAATCAGCACACCGCAAGGGTTCTACGAGCAAGTGCTGGCGAACACGCCAGACCCGGCCACCGGCAAACCGAACCCTGCCAGCATGCAGGCGTTTTTCGCAGCCCACCCGGAGAGCGCGGCATTTCGCCAATGGGCGGCGGGCTATAAGCCCAGCAACAGCTTCGCCAGCACCCAATACCACAGCATCAACGCCTTTCACCTGATCGACGCAGGCGGCGTGCGCCACCCGGTGCGCTGGCAGCTTGAGCCGCAAACCGCGTTTGCCGCGCTGCCTACCCAGATCGATGACAAACAGTTCCTGCAGCACGACCTGCAGCAACGCCTGGCCCAAGGCCCGCTGCGCTGGACCCTTCGCCTGGTGCTGGCCGAACCCGACGATGCGGTGGACGACCCTGCCCGGCCCTGGCCTGCCGAGCGGCGCAGCGTAGACGCCGGCACCCTGGTGCTGGAACAGGTCGACGCCCCTGAGCAGGGGGCATGCCGCGACCTCAACTTCGACCCGTTGATCCTGCCCCGTGGCATGGAGGCATCTGCCGACCCGATCCTCGCTGCCCGTTCGGCTGCCTACTCGGAATCGTTCAACCGCCGCAGCCGTGAATCGCTCAGCACCGGAGCCCGCCCATGAAACCCGAAGCCTTCCACCCTTTCGCCCGCCTGCTGCACTGGCTGATGGCCGTGCTGATCCTGGCCATGCTGTTCATTGGTGTGAGCATGGTTACAGACCTGTCGCTACGCCACCCTGTACTGATCGGGTTGCACAAGGCCACAGGCCTGGCACTGCTGGTGCTGGTAGTGCTGCGTATCGGCGTGCGCCTGGCCGTGCCTCACCCACCCTTGCCGCAAGACCTGCCAACCCTGCAACGCTGGGCCGCCGGCGCCTCGCATTTGCTGCTCTATGGCCTGATGCTGGCCATGCCGCTACTGGGCTGGGCCATGCTGTCGGCCGGCGACTACCCTCGCCCGCTGGGCTTGCCCGCCATCGCCCCGCACAACCTGCAACTGTATGCCGTGCTGCGCATGGCGCACGGCTGGGCCGGCTACCTGCTGTTCGCCACGGTGCTGGTGCATGTGGGTGCAGCCTTGATGCACGCGTGGGTGCGCCGCGACGGCGTGTTGCGTAGCATGTGGCCTGGCCCCCTGCGCCGCAGCGAATGACCTGCAGCAGCCCGGGGCATTCGACAATCAATAATGATTCTTAATAAGATCGGCATTCTTTTTGCCTTATTGCCCTGGACTGCCCTATGAACGTCGCAAAGGATCATGCAACCCTTAAACCTGCCAGCACCCTGGACCTGCGTCCGCTGCTGCTGGCCAACATGGCCTGTACCATGTCGATGATGGCCTTCGTCGCCCTGATCGGCCCGATTGCCCGCCAGCTTGGCATGGCCACCTGGCAGGCCGGCGCCGCCGTGACGGTGGCCGGCGTGGTCTGGGTGCTGCTGGCCCGGCCCTGGGGCCGTGCGGCAGATCGCCTGGGCCGGCGACGTATCCTGTTGCTGGGGACCGCCGGCTTCACCCTGGCTTACTGGCTGTTATGCCTGTTTGTCGAGGGCGCGCTGCGCTGGCTGCCGGGCGCGACCGCAGCGTTCATCGGCCTGATGGTTGCACGCGGCTGCATCGGCGCCTTCTATGCGGCTATCCCGGTAGGCTGCAATGCGCTGATCGCCGACCATGTCGAGCCGCAGCGTCGTGCTCGGGCCATGGCCTCGCTGGGGGCGGCCAACGCGGTCGGCCTGGTGGTGGGGCCGGCGCTGGCGGCGCTACTGGCTCGGCATAGCCTGAGCCTGCCTTTCCATATCATGTCGCTGCTGCCCGCCAGTGCCTTTCTCGTGCTGTTGTTCACCCTCAAGCCGCAGGCGCTGCCCCACAACTATGCCCCGAGCCCGGTGCGCTTGAACGACCCACGCCTGCGCCGGCCCTTGCTGGTAGCGTTCAGCGCCATGCTCAGCGTCACCGTGTCGCAGATCATTGTCGGCTTCTTCGCCCTTGACCGCCTGCACCTGGGCCCTGCTGAAGCTGCCCAGGCGGCCGGCATCGCGCTGACCACGGTGGGCGTGGCACTGATGCTGTCACAGGTGCTGCTGCGCAAGCTGGAATGGCCGCCACTGAAAATGATCCGGGTAGGGGCCACGGTTTCGGCGTTGGGCTTTGCCTGCGGCTCGCTCGCGACCAGCGCACCTTGGCTGTGGGGCTGCTACTTCGTCGCGGCAGCGGGCATGGGCTTTGTGTTCCCGTCGTTTTCAGCGCTGGCGGCCAATGCCATGCACGCCTCCGAACAAGGTGCCACAGCCGGATCCATTGGTGCGGCCCAGGGCATGGGGGCGGTGATCGGCCCACTGGCTGGTACTCTGGTTTATGCCCTCGATCCACGCTTGCCATTCCTGGCCGTGGCCGCGCTGTTGCTGCTGGTCGGGCTATGGCCGATGCCGCGCGACCAGCGTGCCTGAGAAGCACAGCGCGCAAGCGTGCAGAGTGTGTTTTAATGCGCGTCGCTCATTATTTTTTACACCTCTGATTACAAGGCGGCTATGGACACGGGGACGCGACTCAAACTGGTGCGTGAACGCAACAACCTCTCCCAACGGGAACTGGCCCGCCGCAGCGGGCTGACCAATTCGACGATCTCGCAGATCGAGCAGAATCGCGTCAGCCCTTCGGTCAGCTCCCTGAAAAAACTGCTCGAAGGCATTCCCATGAGCCTGGCGGAGTTCTTCAGCTTCGACGAGCCGGTGCGTGAAGAACGCTTTGTGTTCCGCGGCGGCGAGCAGCCAGATCTGGGCCGTAACGGCCTGCGCATGCTGCTGGTCGGTGCCAGTGTCGAGGGCCGCCAGATGCGCATGCTGCGCGAACTGTACGCACCGGGTGCAGACTCGGGCGAGCCGATCGTGCATGCCGAGGGCGAAGAATGTGGCCTGGTCACCCGGGGCACCGTGGAGTTGTGGGTCGATGGCCAGGTTAGCGTGCTCAACTCGGGCGACGGCTACTACATCCCCACTACCCTGCCACACAGCTTCAAGAACATCGGCCAGGACGAGGCCGAGATCATCAGCGCCAATACGCCGGCGAATTTCTGATCTTGACGCGCAGCGCTTCGCTGAACACCCGGGCCATCTATCAGAGCCTGCGCAACGCGGCCCTTGGCGTATATCACCTTGAGGTGAGTGCACGGCGCAAAGGCGGCTTGGTCGATGTCGACATCCAAGGCTGGCATTTGACGCTGGCCCTCGATGCCGAAGGCCTGGCGCATTGCATCAGTTGCCGCTGCCCAGAAGGCCAGCAGGCCGGGATCGAGGCGTGGCAGCGCTACGGCACCAACCCGGTCGACCTGCTAAGCCTGTGGGAACGCACTCAGCTCGAGAAATTGCTGGCACCCTGACTTAGCGCTTGCTCGACAAAGTCCAGACGGTCCTGCCCAAAGAACATTGCCTCACCGACAAAGCACGTCGGCGCGCCAAATACCCCGCGTTCGACGGCCACCTCGGTGGCCTGCTTGAGCGCTGCTTTCACTTCAGGGTCAGCCGCCAGCGCGTGAAACGCCTGCGGGTCGAACCCTGCCTGGCTCAGTGTTTCGTCCAGAACGGCGCTGTCGCTCAGGTTGCGGCGCTGCACCCACAGCCCATTGAACAGCACCGTCAGCAACGCCTCCAACCGCTCCGGCGAGCGCAACTGGGTACCCATTACCCCGCGCATCAAGGTCAAGGTATTGACCGGAAACCCCGGTGGCAGCCCGAATGGCACCCCATAGCGCGCGGCAAAGCGTGCCAGGTCCGTGAACATGTAGCGCCCCTTGGCCGGGACCATGGCCGGCGAAGCATTGCCGGTAGCCTGGAACACCCCGCCCAGCAGCATGGGCCACATATACAGCGTGGCACCCTGGCGGGCACACAGGCCCGGGAGTTGAGTCCAGGCCAGGTAGCTGGCCGGGCTGCCCAGGTCAAAATAGAAATCGACAGTCTTGTGCATGGTTACGGTCCTTTGCTTGGTGACAGGGGCTTACCAGCGTTCCATCCAGGGACGCAGGTCCAGCTCGAACGTCCAGGCGTCTCGCGGCTGGGCGTGCAGGAACCAGTAGCTGTCGGCAATGTGCGCCGGGGCCAGGATGCCATCCTGGTCCTTGAGGGCATAGCGCTCGGGGAAGCTGTCGCGGATGAAGGCAGTATCGATGGCCCCGTCCACCACCACATGCGCGACATGGATATTCCGTGGCCCCAACTCTCGCGCCATGCTCTGGGCCAAGGCGCGTAAGCCGTGCTTGGCCCCGGCGAAAGCCGCGAAACCTGCCGCCCCCCGGGTGCCAGCGGTGGCGCCGGTGAACAGGATCGTGCCGCGCTCACGCTGGACCATGCGCCGGGCAACCGCCTGAGCGCTAAGAAAGCCGGCGAAGCAGGCCATTTCCCAGATCTTGAAGTACTTGCGCGGGGTTTCCTCAAGGATGCTGCAGGGCACATTGGCGCCGATATTGAAAACAAACGCCTCGATCGGGCCGATATCGCGCTCGATAGTCTCGACCAGCGCTGCCACCTCCTCCTCCTTGCGCGCATCGGCGCCAAAACCATGGGCCTGGCCGCCAGCGGCGCGGATTTCCTCCAGCAGCGGTTGCAGCTTTTCTGCCTGCCGCCGCGTCACGCAGGCAATGTAGCCCTCCCGGGCAAAGCGCTTGGCAATCTCGCCACCGGTGGCGTCGCCCGCACCGATCACCAGCACTACTTTTTGTTGTTCTGACATGCCTGCCTCCATTGGTGAATGATCGTTTAGTAAACGAACGCTATGTTATGATCCCCGTCATCGTCAAGCCCGCCTGCAGAGGCAAGTGAATGCGTTATTCCAACGAACACAAGCAGCAGACCCGCGAACGTTTGCTGAGCAGCAGTGGCGCGCTGGCCAAGCGTGGGGGCTTTTCCAGCACTGGCGTCGCCGGGCTGATGAAGGCAATCGGCCTGACCGGCGGCGCCTTTTACAACCACTTCCCTTCCAAGGACGACCTGTTTACCGAGGTGGTACGCCAGGAGCTCCACAACAGCCCGCTGGCCCGCCTGGCCAACCAGGGCGCCAGCCGCGAACGCCTGCGCCGCTGCCTGCAGCAGTACCTGAGCCTGGCTCACCTGCACAATGCCGAAAGCGGCTGCCCGCTGCCGCCGCTGGGCGTGGAAATCGCCCGGGCCGCAGCGCCGGTGCGCGAAGAGGCCGAGCACTGGCTGGTCGAACTGCACCAGGCCTGGAGCGCAACACTGGAAGATGATCAACTGGCCTGGGTGCTGATCAGCCAGTGCGTAGGTGCGTTGATGGTCGGGCGCATGCTGGCCACTGAGCGCGTGCAGTCGCAGGTGCTGGACGCAAGCCGCCAGTTTGTCGAAAAGGCCTTGCATGAAGCGGATTAGCCTGCTGCTGGGCCTGACCCTGGCGCTGCCCTCGCTTGCCGAACAAGCGTGCCCACCGGGGCAATACCAAGTGTGCCTGATGGGCTGTTTTTGTGCGCCGATTGACCCTGGGCAAGCGGGCCAGATTCTCAAGGATGTGGAGGTCATGGCCTCGTCCAGCCTGACGTTTGCTTTACGCCAGGCCCGGGATGAGGCCACCGCCAGCGGCGTCGAGCCCATCCCGCTGCATATCCGTGCGCAACTCGAACCCTGGTACGACTTTGCCGTGCTCGATGCGGTGCGCTTCCGGGTGGGTGACGAACAGCAAATGAGCGCAGCCAACGCGCTGCTGCAGAACCCCGACGTAAACGCCGTGACGCTGATCGACACGATCATCTTCCGCCGGGCCAGCGATGCCGAGGACAACGTGGCCCTGTGGGCCCACGAGCTCAAGCATGTGCAGCAGTACCAGGAGCTGGGCGTGGAGGAATTTGCCCGACGCTATACGCGCAACTATGACGACCTGGAGGGGCCGGCCTACAAGATCGAGGCCGAAGTCGGCAAGGCGCTGCGCGAACGCGCTTCGGGGCAGGCCCACTGATATCAGTTACTACGCGATCCCTGTGCAGGAGCGCATGCGCTCAGGACGCCGCCGAAGCCTCTTCAGCGTCCTGCTCACGGCTGGCATAACGCTGCGCCAGCACCGCGCAGACCATCAGCTGGATCTGATGGAACAGCATCAGCGGCAGGATCATCGCGCCAATACCACTGCCCACGAACAACACCTGGGCCATGGGCACACCCGTCGCCAGGCTTTTCTTGGAGCCGGCAAACAGGATGGTGATGCGGTCCTCAAGGTCGAAGCCCAATGCCTTGCCAAGCACACGGGTGCCAAACAGCACCACCGCCAGCAGAATCCCGCACACGGCGAACAAACCGGCCAGGTGCTGCGGCGATACCGTGTGCCACAACCCAGTGACCACGGCTTCGCTGAAGGCGGTATACACCACCAGCAGGATCGAACCCTGGTCCACCACCTTGAGCCAGCGCGCATTGCGCTTGACCCAGGCGCCGATCCAACGCCGCGCGATCTGCCCGGCAACGAACGGCACCAGCAGTTGCAGGGTGATCTTCAGCACGGCATCCAGACCCGAACCGGTGTCACCACTGGCGCCCAGCAACATCATCACCAGCAAAGGGGTCAGGAAGATGCCCAGCAGGCTGGACGCCGCCGCGCTGCAAATAGCTGCTGGCACGTTACCGCGGGCCAGGGAGGTGAAGGCGATGGCCGACTGCACCGTGGCCGGCAAGGCGCACAGGTAGAGCACGCCCAGGTACAACTCGTTGCCTACCAGCGGCACGAACAGCGGCTTGAACGCCAGGCCAAGCAGCGGGAACATCACGAACGTGCAAGAGAACACCAGCAGGTGCAGGCGCCAGTGCCCGGCACCGGCAATGATCGCCTCACGCGACAGCTTGGCGCCATGCAGGAAGAACAGCAGGCCGATGGCCAGGTTGGTCAGCCAACCGAAATACACCGCACCGTCGCCCGAGCAAGGCAGCACGGTGGCGATCAGGACCACCCCGAGCAAAGCCAGGGTGAAATTGTCGAATAACATCCGCAAATACTTCATCACAGGGTCCGTCTTGTCATTGTGCAAGGGCAGACGATAAGGTCTACGGCTCTTCGGCGCTAACGCCGGAACCCCCATCGGTATCGCTCAACGGACACGTTCCGCAAAAGGACCCGCTCATGCCCCTCTCCCGCCCGGCCGCGCTAGCGGCTGTCATCGCACTGGCTCTGGGCCACACCGGCGCCCAGGCCAACGACCAATTACAGGCCAAGGTCGACCAGATCATCCGCCCGTTGATGCAGGAGCAAGGTATCAGCGGGATGGCCGTGGCGATCTACGCCCGCGACCACGCGCACTATTTCAGCTATGGCGTGGCCAGCAAGGCCGACAAGGTGCCCGTCAGCCGAGACACGCTGTTCGAGATCGGTTCGCTGAGCAAGACCTACACCGCCACCCTGGTCGCCCTGGCCAGCGCCGAGGGCAAGCTCGACCTTGAAGCCCCGGCCAAGCGCTATCATCCTGCACTTGCCGGGGCGCCCATAGGCGACGCGACGGTGCTGGAACTGGGCGCCTACAGTGCCGACTGCCTGCCCTTGCAGTTCCCCGATGCGGTGCAGACACCGCAGCAGGTCGTCGATTTCTTCCGCCATTGGCAACCCCGCGCCAAGCCCGGCACCCAGCGCTGCTATTCGAACCCCAGCCTTGGGCTGTTCGGTGACCTGGCCGCCCGCGCGCAGCATCAACCGTTTTCGACGCTGATGACCGAGGGCCTGCTGGCTAAAATGGGCCTGAAAAACACCTACCTGCACGTTCCGGCCAGTGCTCAGGGGCTTTACGCCCAAGGATACGACGCCGCCGACAAACCGGTGCGCGTCTCCCCCGGCCCCTACGCCGACGAGGCCTACGGCATCAAGACCAGCGCCAGCGACCTGCTGCAGTACGTGCGGCTGCACATGCAGCCACAGGGCCTGCCACCGGCAGTGTCGACAGCAACCGCCATCACCCAGCAGGGCTACTTCCAGGTCGGCGCCATGACTCAGGGCCTGGGCTGGGAGCGCTACCCCTACCCCGTCACGCTGGGCACATTGGTAGATGGCAACAGCGCGCGGTTGATCCGTGAACCCCAAGTAACCACGCGCTTGCAACCGGCCCTGCCGCCGCTGCCGGCAGCCTGGTACAACAAGACCGGCGCAACCAACGGGTTCGGTGCATACGCCGCTTTTGTGCCCAGTGAACAGCTGGCAGTGGTGCTGCTGGCCAATCGAAATTACCCGAACGAAGCACGGGTTCGTGCAGCCTTCGAGTTACTGTCCGGGCTGTAGTGTGAGCAGCGATTGTCGAACAAAAAGACAGAAATGTAGTGAGTAAAAATATTCACTACAAAATGATTGACGCCGCTCATCGCCCTTGGGCATGATGAAGCCGTCTCCCTGATCGGGAGCGGTGGCAAGGGTGTTCCAGACGGCTTGCGCGGTAACGCAGGCCGTCCGTGGAGAGGGATCTGTCCAAAAGGCAGCGTGAGAAAGCCCCTGTTGCGATGCTGCTGTAGCAGCGTTGGTAGTGCGCTACACCGTGTTAGCGCCAACTGTGAAAATCACCTACGAATGGGTAATGGGGGCTTTATGATGAACTTGAACAACAATCCGACTATCGATGAACTGGCGCAGCTGTTCGCCGTACGTAAGGACAGCCTTGACGACCACTTGCTGTGGGTCAGCCAAACCGGTGAGGTGCGGCTCGACCGCCTGCCACCGAACACGATCGAAGATGAATTTGAAGAGCACCTGCCCAGCATGCGTGCCCGCTTCAAGGTCTACCGCCGTGGCCAAGGCTACGTCGGCAAGAAGGCCGCCGCCGACACCGAGTTCGTTGGCCGCGTCCTGCAGACCCTACAACAAGAATGGCCCGCCGCCCGTGAGCGGCAGGCAGTCAAGGTGATCGAACCGCTCAACTGAGGGTTCTCACCCTTAACCAAGCCCGGCCCGCATAGGCCGGGCTTTTTCATGCCTGGCGCCGCTGGCGGCGGGTTTGCGGCAATGGCAAGGCCCCGGTAGCCATCGCACGGGCCCGGTCGACACCCCACACCAGGGCGCGGGTCATGGTCTCCCCTGGCCGCGCAGGGTAGTACTCCTCCAGCAATGCCCGCCCATCCCCGGCATACAACCCTAGAAACAGCTGGGTCGCCCCCAAACGTGACAAGCGCACCTGCACATCCAGCGTGGTGCCGTCACTGAGGACTTCGTCGTGGCTGCGGCTGTGCAAATGGGCGTCGGCCCACTGCCAATAAGTCTGTTCCCTGACTCGCATGAGCATTCAATCCTCCGTCGCTGGAATGCCACGACAGAAAACCACAACCACAGCCAGCCGGCGAGCGCTACCCGGCATTGCCATGAGGCGGATCAACAAAGCGCAATAAAAACCCCGCCATTGGGCGGGGTTATGTACTGGGGCGGGATCACTTCTTCAGCGGAACCCGCGGCATGAAGCGGCCTTTTTTACTGCGCTGCAGGTGTGCAGGCTGGAGCTGTTCGGAATCATCCAGCGTCATGTGGGCGAATCCCAGGCGGAAGGCCGCCTGGCCGCAGCGCACTTGGCTGTTGATGGGGAACGCATCGTTCAGGTCTTCGAAAAAGGATTCGCTCATGCCCTGTCTCCCTCCAGTGGCAGTCGCGCCGGCAACCAGAAGAGTCGCCCAGAAAACGCGGCCTGTGAAAAAGAGACTAGCCGGTCATTTGCGGACCGCCCGGACAAGAGCCATGCAGCCGACCAGTGGCAGACCGTTCTACTTCAGGCGCACCGCCGTGCCAGTGGCAAATACCACCACCATGCCACCCTGCACCGACGGCATGCTGATCTCGAAATCCACGCCCACTACCGCGTCGGCGCGCAACTGGAGTGCCCGCGCCTTGAGTTCTTCGGTGGCCTGCTCGCGTGCTTCACGCAGGGCGCTTTCCAAGGTTTGCGAGCGGCCGCCGAAAAAGTCGCGAAAACGCGCAAAGAAATCGCGTACGAAGTTGATGCCCTGCACCGATTCGGAGCTGACCACGCCCAGGTATTCGGCAATCGGGCGCCCTTCGAGCTGGCTGGTGGTGGAAATGATCATGAAAGCGCTCCGTCGGCCTGGATAAAGAGGCCGATTCTAACAGAGCGCCGAGCAGCCTATTTGCGCGCTTTACGCGCTGACTGCCCGCAACCTTTGCCCGATACGCGCGCCGAACACGTTCACCAGCAACCCCGCCATCACCAGCAAGGCACCCCAGCCCTGGATGGCGGTCAGGCGTTCGCCTAGCAACAGCGCCGACGAACTCAAGCCAATCACGGGTACCAGCAGCGAGAACGGCGCCACCTTGCCGGCCGGGTGGCGCGACAGCAGCTTGCTCCACAGGCTGTAGCCGAGCATGGTGGCGACAAAGGCCAGGTACACCAGGGCCAGCACCGAGCTCCAGCTGATGTTGGCCAGGGCATGGGCAATGCGCTCAGGCCCTTCCAGCCACCAGGACAACGCCAGGAACGGCAGTGGCGGTATCAGCCCGCCCCAGATCACCAACGCCACCAGGTCAACCGAGCCAAATCGCCGGGTGATGATGTTGCCCATGCCCCACATGGCACCGCCGCACAGGGTCAGCACCAGCGCCAGCAGGGGTACATGGCCGCCATCTTCGCTACCAATCAACGCCAGGCCGCTGGCCGCTACCAGCAGCCCCAGCACACTGGCCAGGCGCAGCCGTTCACCGAGGAACAGTGCAGCGAACCCCAGCGTGAAGAATGCCTGCGACTGCAGGATCAGCGAGGCCAGCCCGGGCGGCATGCCGCTGTACATGGCCTGGAACAGGAAGGCGAACTGCCCCAGCGAAATCGTCGCGCCGTAGGCAATCAACCAGCGCCAGGGCAGTTTCGGCCGCTTGACCAGCAAGATTGCCGGAAACGCCACCAACAAGAAGCGCAGCGCCCCCAGCAACATCGGCGGCAAGCCATCGAGGCCTACCTTGATGACTACGAAGTTGACTCCCCAGGCGACGATCACCACCAGGGCGATGAGCAGGTCCTTGAGCGGCATTGCGACTTCCTTCTACAGGCTTTTTGGACATATTTCGTTACAGCATAAGGCTATTCCTCAAAAGCGGACCAGCACAGTTATGCCCCAGGGTTGCACAACAGTGACTGTTACTGACCTCCAGTACGGGCTCAACTACAGGAGAACATATGTACTCCCTATGTATAGACGAAGTGCCCTGAAGCTACTTGCTCGCCCAGGCATTGAAGCGTTGCTCCAGCTCTTCGCCATGGTCGACCCAGAATTCCACATTCATCGCCAGCGCCCCTTGCAGGTTCTGCGGCGAAGTCGGCACCCAACGGGCCAAGGCCGGGTCAAGTTTGGCAGCGGCCTGGGTATTGGTCGGCCCATAAGGAATCTGCTGTACATACCGCACCTGGGTATCCGGCTGGTTGGCATAGGCAATCAGCCGCTTGGCCTGGTCGACATGCCGCGAGCCTTTGATGATGGCCCAGTAGTCCATGCCATACAGGCTTCCAGGCCATACCACGGCCAGCGGGCTGCCCTGCTGCGCCGCCACGGCGATGCGCCCGCTGTAGGTCGACGTCATTACCACATCACCCGCAGCCAGCCACTGCGCAGGTTGGGCACCGGCGTCCCACCACTGGACATAGGGTTTGAGTTCGCTGAGCTTGGCAAAAGCACGTTCAACCCCGGCCGGCGTCGACAGCACCTTATAGACGTCCTCCACCTTCACCCCATCCGCCAGCAGCGCGAACTCCAGGTTGTACACCGCACGCTTGCGCAAGCCGCGCTTGCCCGGGTACTTGTTCACGTCCCAGAAGTCGGCCCACGAGGCCGGTGCCTGCGCCAACTTATTGCGGTCGTAGGCGATGGCCACGCTCCACACCAGCGCAGCCGAACCGCAGTCCTGAGCTGCGTCGGGGATCAGCTCGGCGGCGTGGCCCAGGCGCTGCCAGTCGAGGTGTTCGTAGACACCCTCATCACAGCCGCGCATCAAGTCCGGCCCCTCGATCTGGACCACGTCCCAGTCGACGTTGCCGGTGTCGGCCATCACCTGGATCCGCGCCATCTCGCCGTTGTATTCGCTCTGGATCAGCTTGCTGCCATCCTGGGCACTGAAGGGCTTGAAGATTGCCTCGTCCTGGGCCTTCTGGCCGGCGCCGCCATAGCCCACCACGACCATCTGCGGCGCGGCTTGCGCACTGCCCAGGCCAATGGCCAGCAACATTGCGCAGAGGCCAGGAACACGTGGTAATACCTGCATCGAAGTTTCCTCCTGCCGGTGCCCGAAGGGCCCGTTTTCTTGTTGTTGTGAGGTCACGCCCTCGCGCTGAGGGTGATGAAAACCTAGTCGCGCCCTAGTAAAAAAACAAGTTGATTTTTTACTGGCGCTACACTTTCATAAACAAAACAAGAACAACACCGCACCGGAGCCGCCTGTATGCAAACCGCCTTCCCTCACCTGTTCGAAGCTTTGCAGATCCGCGGCAAGCGCTTGAAGAACCGCATCATGTCCACCGGCCACGACACCTGCCTGCCCACCGACAACCTGGTCAACGACAAGCTGATTGCCTACCAGCGCGACCGCGCAGCCGGTGGCGTAGGCTTGATCGTGCTGCAGGTTGCGGGTGTGCATGACAGCGCCCGCTACACCTCGCATGTGCTCATGGCCACCGACGATGCCTGCATCGACGGCTACCGGCAGCTTGCCGAGGCCTGCCATGCACACGGCACCGTGGTGCTGTCGCAACTGTTTCACCCCGGCCGGGAGATCATGGAATCGGCGGACGGCCTGCTGACGGTTGCCTACTCCGCGTCTTCAGTACCCAACGAACGCTTCCGGGTGATGCCACGCGCACTGGACCAGCCGATGATCGACGACATTGTCCAGGGCTACGCCAGTGCGGCCCGCCGCCTGCACCAGGCCGGGCTGGATGGCGTCGAAGTAGTGGCCAGCCATGGCTACCTGCCCGCGCAGTTCCTCAACCCGCGGGTGAACCTGCGCAGCGACGGCTACAACGGCGAACTGGAACAGCGCCTGAGGTTCCTGCGCGAGGTGTTGGCCGCCGTGCGCGCCGCCACCGACGAGCAGTTCATTATCGGCCTGCGCATCAGCGCCGACGAGCGCGACAGCCAAGGGTTGAGCGAGGATGAGTCGCTGGCCGCTGCGGTTGCCCTGCAGGGCCAGCTCGACTACCTGCACATCGTCGCTGGCACCTCGGCCTCCCTGGGCGGCGCCGTGCACATCGTCCCGCCCATGGCCATCGAGCCGGCCTACCTGGCCCGAGCAGCTGGCACCTTCAAGCAACAGCTGGCCATTCCGTTGTTCGTGACCGGGCGCATCAACCAGCCCCAGGAAGCCGAACTGATCCTGGCCCGCGGCCAGGCCGATGTCTGCGGCATGACCCGCGCACTGATCTGTGACCCGCTGATGCCGAACAAGACCGAACGCGGCCAGGTCGAAGATGTACGCGCCTGTATCGCCTGCAACCAGGCCTGCATCGGCCACTTCCATCGTGGCTTGGCCATTTCCTGCATCCAGCGGCCGGAAACCGGCCGAGAATTACAATATGGGCAGCTGACGCCCACCACCAAGCCCAAACGAATCCTCGTCGCTGGTGGCGGGCCCGCCGGCATGAAGGCCGCCGCCGTGGCCGCCGCCCGTGGGCACCAGGTAACGCTGTACGAGGCCGGCCCGCAGCTCGGTGGCCAGGTGCTGCTGGCCCAATTGCTACCGCGGCGCAGCGAGTTCGGCGGCGCCAGCACCAACCTGCAACGGGAAATGGCCCTGGCCGGTGTGGAAGTCGTGCGCAACACCCGGGTCGACCGCGCCCTGGTCGAGCGCGAACGCCCCGACCTGGTCATTGCCGCTACCGGCGCTACCCCCTATTGGCCAGCGTTCGAGCGCAGCGGCGAGCTGCAGGTGGTGGACGCCTGGCAAGTACTGCGCAACGAAGTGAAGCTGGGGCGTTCGGTGCTGGTGATCGACTGGCGCTGCGACTGGATCGGCCCTGGCATCGCCGAACGCCTGGTGCGCGAGGGGCACCAGGTGCAGTTGGCAGTCAACGGTACCCACTGCGGTGAAAACCTGCCGCTGTACGTGCGTGATCAGCTGGCCGGCGAGCTGCATCGCCTGGGCATCCCCATCACCCCTTATGCGCGCCTGTATGGCAGCGACGACAACACGGTGTACCTGCAACATACCGCCAGCGGCGAGCCGATGATCTTCGAGGGCATCGACACCTTGGTGCTGTGCATGGGCCATCAGCCGGAAGACAGCCTGGCCAGCGAGCTGGCCGGCCTGGTAGAAGTGCGGCGCGTTGGCGACTGCCTGGCACCACGCACCGCCGAAGAAGCGATTCACGACGGCTTGACGGTTGCCTGGTCGCTCTGAGGCTGTACATACTGCGGCTTTTGCGATGGACCGACGCGCATGAGCCAACTCCCCCAGCCCCCCGCCAGCGACGCCGGGGGCGCCGCGCCGCAGTTCCTGGGCACGCGCATCCGCGGCCTGCGCAAGCGCCGCGGCATGACCCTGGCGGAGCTGGCCGCGCACAGTGAACTGACCGCCGGTTACATCAGCCAACTGGAGCGCAACCTTTCCTACCCGTCGATCCCGGCGCTGTTCAACATCGCCCGCAGCCTGGGTGTGACCATCCAGTGGTTCTTCGCCAGCGAAGCCATCACTGCACCAGAGGACCAGGGCTATGTGGTGCGGCGCAACAGCCGCCTGAGCGTGCACTATGAAGATGGCATCGTCGATCAGCTGCTCACCCCCCAGCCCAACCGCCAGCTGGAGATCCTGCACTCACGCTTCCCCCCTGGCACCTACAGCCAGCAAAGCTACAGCCATGAAGGCGAAGAAGCCGGCTATATCCTCAGCGGCAGCTTCGAGCTTTGGGTGGGTGAACGGCACTTCCAGCTGGGTGAAGGCGACAGTTTCAGCTTCTCGAGCCAGGAGCCCCACCGCTACGGCAACCCCGGTGAGGTGGATGCCGTGGTGATCTGGGTGATCACGCCGCCAACATTCTGAAGCACTCCTGCAGGCGTTGGTAACACCGTTGGCCTGCAATACGGTCTACCTTGTCCACCGAACTTGAAAAGGAGCACAACCATGAAGCAGATCCTGATCATTGGCGCGGGCTTTGCCGGCCTGTGGAGCGCACTCAGCGCCATCCGCCAGCTTGACCTCAACGGTAGCAAGGAGGTCGAGGTCACCTTGCTCGCCCCCCAGGCCGAACTGCATGTGCGCCCGCGCTTCTACGAGCCCGACGTTCACACCATGGCCGCGCCGCTGCAGGACCTGCTCGATGCCGTCAACGTTCGCTTTGTGCAAGGCACGGCATTCCACATCGACGAAGCGGCCCGTCGGGTCAGCTACCGCACCCGCAGCGGCACACAGTGCGCCCTGCCCTACGACCGCCTGATCATGGCCTGCGGCAGTGTGCTCAACCGGCCTGACATGGTCGGTATCGAGCAGGTTTTCGACGTCGACAAGATCGACAGCGCTGCGCGCCTGGAAGCCCACCTCAAGTCGTTGGCCAGCCTGCCCGACACGCCCGCGCGCAATACCGTGGTGGTAGCCGGGGGCGGCTTTACCGGCATCGAGACTGCCACCGAGCTGCCGGCACGGCTCCGGGAAATCCTCGGTGAAGATACAGCGTTGCGTGTGGTAGTCATCGATCGCGGCGCCAGGGTGGGTGCAGCGTTGGGAGACGGCATTCGCCCGGCCATCGAACAGGCTTGCGAGGCGCTGGGTGTCGAATGGGTCAGCGGTGCCACGGTGGCTGCGGTGGACGCAGCCGGCGTATCGCTGGACAACGGCCAGCGCATCGACGCCAGTACGGTGGTATGGACGGTGGGCTTCAAGGCCAACCCGCTCACCGAACAGATCAGCGGCGAGCGCGACCGCCAGGGGCGCTTGCATGTTGATGGCAACCTGAAGGTCAAGGGCAATGATGCGGTGTACGCGGCGGGTGATGCGGCCTACGCCGCCTGTGACGAGCTGGGCAATTACGCAGTGATGTCCTGCCAGCATGCGATTCCGCTGGGGCGCTATGCGGGCAACAATGCCGCTGCCGAGCTGATCGGCGTGGCACCCATGCCCTACAGCCAGCCCAAGTACGTGACTTGCCTGGACCTGGGAGCCTGGGGCGCGGTGTATACCGAAGGGTGGGAACGTGCGGTGTCACCACCGGAGGACAAAGCCGAGGCCAAGGCGCTGAAGGCGCAGATCAACACAGTATGGATCTACCCGCCAGCGGCGGATCGCGCTGCGGCTTTGGCGGCTGCCGACCCAACCATCCCGGTCGCCTGAAACGGCATCATCGCCGGCAAGCCAGCTCCCACAGGTACCGCGCATGACTCGAAGTCGATGCGTACGGTGTGGGAGCTGGCTTGCCGGCGATGAGGCCATGACAGACCAGCTACCGAGGATCAGGCAGCGGCAAACAGCTCGTTGGCAATCTGCGCCTGGGCAGCATCAATTGCCTGGCTCCGGTGTTCCGGGCCATAAGCCAGGCCATGGGCGCGAACGATTTCCAGGTCGGTGACACCGATAAAGCCCAGGAACACTTTCAGGAAGTCTTCATGCCCGGCGCCAGTCGGCTGGCCAGCGTGCAGGCCACCGGCGGTGGACACCAGCACCACTTTCTTGTTGCCGCACAGGCCTTCGGGGCCCGCTTCGGTGTAGCGGAAGGTCTTGCCGGCAACGGCAACGCGGTCGATCCAGGCCTTGAGCTGGGTCGGCACGGTGAAGTTGTACATCGGCGCACCAATCACCACGGCATCAGCGGCCAGGAACTCTTCCAGGGTTTCCGCGCTCAGCTTGGCTTCGAACGCCTGGGCCGCATCGCGCACGTCTTCAGGGGTACCTGCGGCCACCAGGGTGGCGGCAGAGAAGTGCGCGATGGCGTCGGCGGCCAGGTCGCGGTACACCACCTCCACGCTCGGGTCGGCAGCCTTCCAGGCTTCGACCACTTCACGGCTCAGCTGGCGGGAGGCGGAATTGTCGCCCAGGATGCTCGAATCGATATGCAACAGTTTCATGGGACTCTCCAGTGATTGAAGACCGCAGCGGTGGGCGATCACGATGGAGAGAATCCTACCGGGATGAGTAATGGCTGATAAGTCGCTAAAAATGCGCTAGTTTGTCCCACAGATGGAACAGTGAGACATTCCCATGCAAGACCTCAACGACCTTTTCTACTTTGCCCGCGTGGTCGAAGCCGGCGGTTTCGCTGCAGCCGGGCGTCAGTTGGGCATCCCCAAGTCGCGCCTGTCACGGCGTATTGCCGAACTGGAAGAACGCCTGGGCACCCGCCTGCTGCAACGCACCACACGGCAACTGAAACTCACGGCGGTGGGCGAGCGCTACCTGCACCACTGCCAGGCCATGCTGCTGGAAGCCGAAGCCGCCGATGAAGCCGTAGCCAGCATGAGCAGCGAGCCGCGCGGGCGCTTGCGGGTGTCTTGCCCTGTAGCGTTGGCGCATGCCTTCCTGCCGGATGTGATCAGCCGCTTCCTCGCCCAGTACCCGTTGGTGCAGCTGGACATGGTGCTGCTCAACCGCCGCGTCGACCTGATTTCCGAAGGCATCGACGTTGCGCTGCGCGTACGGGACCTGGGCGACGAAGACCCGGCCCTGGTTACTCGCCGCCTGCGTCAGGCGCAGATGCAACTGGTGGCCGCGCCCGGTTTCGCCGACCACATCCGCGAACCGGGTGAGCTGGCGTCACTGCCGGTACTGGGCGCCGCCGAGGCAGACCGGTTAGTACACTTCCGCCTGTTCGGCCCGCATGGTAAGCAGCAGGAAATCGCCCTGGAACCGCGCTTGGCCATCGACGATTTCGTAGTACGTAATGCCGCTGTACGGGCTGGACTCGGATTCACCGCCTTGCCCAGCATGTTTTGTGAAGAAGAACTGGAACGCGGCGAACTGGTGCGCCTGCTACCAGACTGGTCACTGCCAGGCGGCTATCTGCAGGCGGTGTACCCGCATCGGCGCGGTGTACTGCCCGCGGTGCGGGTATGGATCGATCACCTGGCGGCATCATTCGAGGCCTGTGGAGAGCGGTATGTCTGATAGGAAGATGAGCGAAGCCCAGGTGGCAGCGTTTTGCCTGAGCCTGCCGGGTGCACGGGAAGACTACAAATGGGGAGGGGTCCGGGTGTTCTCGGTGGCGGGCAACAAGATGTTTGCGGTGCTCGACCTGGCGGGTGCGGGGCTGTCGTTCAAAGTGGCCGATGAGCTGTTTCTCGGCTACTGCGACCGCCCAGGGGTGCGGCCTGCGCCGTATCTGGCGCGGGCGCGGTGGATCAGCATGGCGCTGCCCTACCCCATGGGGCGTGATGAGCTGTGTGATTTGTTGCAGCGCTCGCACCAGCTGGTGGTGCGGCGATTGCCCAAGCGGTTGCAGGTGGGTTTGTTGATCTAGTCAGCCTGTACCGGCCTCTTCGCGGGCTTGCCCGCTCCCACAGAGCCACCACAGACTTGAAGACTTGCACTGTACCTGTGGGAGCGGGCAAGCCCGCGAAGAGGCCGGTACAGGTAAATATCAATTGAAGGGCAGATAACGCCCCTCAAAAAACAGCCAGTCCGCCCAGAACACCTGGTGCACCAGCACAATCCCCCAGAACACCAACTGGTACGAAACCTTGCGGGTCTTGTGCCGAAACAGCTGTTGTGCCAGCAAGGCCCCAGGCCAGCCACCCAGTAATTCACTGGCGTGCAGCACTTTCTCGGGTGTACGCCAAGCCTGCGTCCGCGCCTGCTGTTTATCCCGCCAATACAGCAACAGGCTGACCAGGCTCATTGCCGGGTACAGCGCCAACGGCCACCAGGCCTGATCGTTCCAGGCCAGGCGCCCCGCCCCCAAGCCGGGTAACAGGCAAAGCAAGCACAACAGCAGCAGTTTGAGGCGCACATTACGCACGCCTTCCGCCCGTTGCCCGCGCAGCGCCTCAGCCATGTGCTGTAGACCAGTCAACCCAGCCGAACTGCCAGGTCGCCAGAATCAGCAGGCCGAAAACGATGCGATACCAGGCAAATGCCGCGTAGCTGTGGTTGGCAATGAACTTGAGCAGCGCACGCACAGCGATCATGGCGAAAATGAACGAAGTCACGAAACCAATGGCAAACACCGGCAAGTCACTGGGCTGGAACAGGTCGCGGTACTTGTAGCCCGAGTACACCGCCGCACCAACCATGGTAGGCATCGCCAGAAAGAACGAAAACTCGGTCGCCGCCTTGCGCGACAAGCCGAACAGCAGGCCACCGATAATGGTCGAGCCGGAGCGCGAAGTGCCCGGAATCATCGCCAGGCACTGAACGAAACCGATTTTCAGCGCATGGCTCCAGCGCATGTCGTCCACATGGTCCACCTGCACGCTGTGCTCGCGACGCTCGGCCCAGAGCATGATGATGCCACCCACCACCAGTGCCGCCGCCACGGTGACCGGGTTGAACAGGTACTCATGTATCAGGTCGGCGAACAGCACGCCCAGCACCACCGCAGGCATGAACGCCAACAGCAGGTTGCCGGTGAAACGCCGCGCCTTGGGCTGGCTGGTGAGGCCGAATACCACTTCGAGAATCTTGCCGCGAAACTCCCACACCACTGCCAGGATCGCCGCCAGCTGAATGATGATGTTGAAAGCCATGGCCCGTTCGCCGCCAAACCCTATCAAGTCGGCGACGATAATCTGGTGCCCGGTACTGGAGATCGGCAGAAACTCCGTCAGCCCTTCGACCACGCCTAAGATGATTGCCTGGAAGGCAGTCCAAAAATCCATCATTCCCCCGGATGGAGCGCTGCTTGTTGCACGCCCCTTGTTCTTGATTTGCTTGAAATTGCCGCACGCGGCCCGGCTGTTTTACAGCGACTGTTGGGCGCAACGCCAGTGGAAAAGTTCACGGCTGCTAAAGGTTTCATCTTGCGCGGCCGAAATCCTAGCAGAGTGCCTTTGCATTCGCTTCACGCGACCTGCTGCAGAGTACTACGAAGATAGCACTTAGCCATTAGTCGAGTGGGGGCCTGCCGCAAAGCATGCTTGGATGCACCTCGATAACAAGAACAATGCGGGAGCTCGTGGATGAAGACCCTCAGATTGATGTCGATCAGCCGTCGCTTGTGGCTGATCCTTGTGGTGGCAGTGGCCATGCTGGTGGTACTGGGCCTGTTGATGCTCCGCCAGATCCACGGTGACCTGTACCAGGCCAAGGCGGAGAAGACTCGCCACGTGGTGCAGACCGCGGCCGGTGTACTGGCCTATTACCAGGGTCTGGAGGCGGCCGGCGCACTCAGCCGCGAAGCCGCCCAGCAACAGGCGCTGCAAGTGGTGCGAGCCCTGCGCTACGACCACGGCGACTACTTCTGGATCAACGACCTGGGGCCGAAGATGATCATGCATCCGGCCAATCCCAAACTCGACGGCCAGGACCTCTCGGCCATCCGCGACCCCGACGGCTTTGCCGTGTTCAACGAGATGGTCGCATTGGCCCGGCAGCAGGACGCCGGGCCGGTCAACTACCGCTGGCCCAAGCCCGGCGCCAGCGAGCCGGTGGCCAAGACTTCCTATATACAGCTGTTCAAGCCATGGGGCTGGATCATCGGTTCGGGCGTGTACGTCGATGATGTGCAGGCTGAATTCGCCCGCCAGCTGCGCGACGCCTCGCTGGTGGGTGTGGGCATTGCCCTGCTGATGGCGCTGGTGGTCATGCTGATTGCCCGCAGCATCGCCCGCCCGTTGCAGCAGGCCGTGCAGGCCATGAGCAACATCGCCAGCGGCGAGAGCGACCTGACTCGGCGCCTGGATACGCATGGCCGTGACGAAATCACCCGCCTGGGTGAACACTTCAATCGCTTCAACGGCAAGCTCCAAGGGGTGGTTGGCCAGTTGCAAGGCGCCGCCCACGCATTGGCCCAATCCGCCGGGCACGTTGGTGACAATGCGGGGGCTGCACAACAGCGCAGTGCCCAGCAATCGCTGCAAATGGACCAAGTGGCCACTGCCGTGAACGAGGTGACGTACGCCGTGCAGGACGTGGCCAAGACCGCCGAACAGGCCGCCGGGGAAATGCGCACTGCACAGCAACAGGTGACGCACGGCCAGCAGGCTATCCACGGTAGCCTGGCGCAGATCGATCGGCTATCGCTGACCATCGACCAGGCCGTGCAGGTGATTCGCGACCTGGCCGGGCACAGCACGCGCATCGGCGGCGTGCTGGATGTCATCCGTTCCATCGCCGAACAGACCAACCTGTTGGCGCTGAACGCGGCCATCGAGGCGGCGCGGGCCGGCGAACAAGGCCGCGGCTTTGCCGTGGTCGCCGACGAGGTGCGTTTGCTGGCCCAGCGCACAGCCCAATCGACGGCCGAGATCCATACCATGATCGCGCACCTGCAAAGCCAGTCGGACGCGGCGGTCAAGGCCATCGACACCAGCAGCGAAGCCTCGCGCCAGACCGTCGAGCAAGCCCGCGAGGCCGGCGCCAGCCTGGATGCCATCAACCAGGCGCTGAACAACCTCACCGCCTTGAATGCATCCATCGCCAGTGCCACCTTGCAGCAGGCGCACGTGGTCGAAGAGATCAACCGTAACGTGCTGGATACCGCCGGGCTGTCCCAGCAGACCGCTGACGCGGCGCGCCAATCCAGTGATGCCGGGGTGGCGCTGGGGCAGTTGAGCGAGGAGCTGGAACAATTGCTGCGGCAGTTCCGGGTCTAGCCTTTGGACATCGACGCGGCCGCTCCCACAATGTGCGCTACACCTTGGCCCAATGACCCGCTACAATCTCGCCCCTTCCCCGTAGCCTCCAAGGATCGCCGATGTCCGGCCTTGAATTCATCGCCGCCGTCCTCGGCGTCACCGCTGTCTGGCTAACGGTCAAGCAGAACGCCTGGTGCTGGCCGATTGGCCTGGTCATGGTGCTGATCTATGGCTGGTTGTTCTTCGAAGTGAAGCTGTACTCGGGCATGCTGCTGCAACTGGCCTACGCCATCCTGCAACTGTACGGCTGGTGGCAATGGAAGCGCCCAGGCCACGCTGAAGACGCCCGCCAGGTCTCCCGGCTGCAACGCCCGGCACTGCTCAGTAGCCTGGCTGCCGGGCTGCTGTTGAGCGCAGCCCTGGGTGGGGCCATGGCCAACTGGACCGATGCCGCCCTGCCCTGGCTGGATGCCACCCTCACCGGCTTCAGCCTGGTAGCGCAACTGTGGATGGCCCAAAAGCGCCTGCAATGCTGGCCGCTGTGGGTAGTGGTGGACATCGTCTATGTTGGCCAGTACCTGCACCAGCAGCTGTATTTCACCGCAGGCTTCTTCGCCGTGCTTACCCTGATTGCCGTGCGCGGCTGGCTGGAATGGCGCCGTGACCCGGCGTTGGTGCAGCCATGAGCGCAGAACAGGCCATGAAGGTACTGGTGCTGTGCGGCCCCGAATCCAGCGGCAAAAGCTGGCTCAGTGGCGTGATTCAGGCGCATTTCGGCGGCGTGGTGGTGGCCGAGTACGTACGCCACTTCATCGACCAGGAGTGCCGCGATACCTGCTACGCCGATATCCCCACCATCGCCCGAGGCCAGTTGGCCTGGGAGGATCGAGCCCGCGAGCTGGCGCCACCGCTGCTGATCCTCGACACCCACCTGCTCAGCAACATGCTCTGGAGCCGCGCCTTGTTCGATGACTGCCCGCCCTGGCTGGAACAGGCATTGCTTGCACGGCGTTACGACCTGCACCTGCTGCTCAGCCCGCAAGGCGTGGACTGGGTCGCCGATGGCCAGCGCAGCCAGCCCGACCTCAACGAACGCCAACGGTTTTTCGACGACAGCCTGGCCTGGCTGAAGCGGCACGAACAGGCCCACCAGATACTTGGGGGCAATTGGCCGCAGCGCCAATTGCTGGCCTTGCAAGCGGTTGCTACACTGCTTAATAGCCATGCGCCAGCATGCCCCACCGAGTGTTAAGCCTCTGAGACACACCGCTGGGGCAAAGCCCCCGAAAATGCGGGGGTTTCCCCCGCATCGGGGTCACTGTCAAGCCAGTGAAACACCCCTGCAAAAACCCTTCCAGTCATAGCCACTGCTGGCTTTGCCAGTAGTACCGGCGGCTACCTGTATCAACCCTGAGACAGAATACGCCGCAGATTCTCACCCGTTTGCTTTAACCCATTGATCTGCAAACGCTTCTCAAAAGCGGCACACCTTCTGCTCTGTTGTTCGCATCGCTGAACAGGGCCAGCGCTCAAAGAAGGAGTTGCCGTCGTGAGGAAAAGTGACAAGCGCCTCTATCACCTCGTACTGGTGGGTTGTGTAATGGGGTCACTGAGCCTGACGGCCCAGGCGGACAACGGGATCATCATCATCAAGCGCGACGTGCAGGTGCGCAACGCGACGATACCGCCCCTTATTCCTGACCCGAGCCCAACCACGGTAAATGCCAACCCTTCTGCCTACGTGCTCAAACAGACCAACGAGCTGAGCGATGGCGACTTCGCCAGCATCAGCAGTGGCGCCGGCATCAGCAACATGATCACCCAGCAGACCAACAACCTGGGCGGCAACCTCGGCAATCAGAACCAACTGCCCAACCTGTCGGGTGGTCGGGGCACGGGGGGATCGGGTAACGGGATCGCGAACATGGTCAACTCAAGTGTTCAGCGCGGGCTCGCTCCGTTGCAGATCCTGACTGGCGGGGGCAAGTGAGATGAAGCACATGCTGCTGATTCTGGCCACCCTGTGCAGTGCGCCAGCCCTCGCCGACTCACTGGTTCCCGTGATCAATAACGCCAACATCGACAGCTCCGGCAGCCGCTATCAGGGCAACCTCTCTGTCAACCAGGCGGCAGGCGACAAGCAGCAACAGGTCAACGCGCGCGCCATCGCCGTGGGGCCTGAAGCAAACGCCAGCACGCAGATCCGGCAACGGCTGAATACGCCGGCCGACCCCACGATGGATGCCCGCTCGACCATTCAGGGCAACGCCTTCAGCAACGGCAGTGGCGCACTGGGGGTCAACCAGAGCGCCGGTGCCAATACCCAGCAAGCCAACGCCCTGAGCATCAGCCTCAGTGCGCAACCGCAAAGCATCGACGACAGCGTCCTCCTGCAACAGAACGTGGCGCTGATCAACAACTCCGGAGCAACTGACATTCCAGCCGGCTATCGCCAGGTCACCACCAGTGACCAGGCATTCACCGGTAGCCGTGGGGTGATCCAGTTGAACCAGAGTGCCGGGGTGGGAAACCGCATGGCCAACACCTTGAGCATCCGGGTCGCAGATTGACCCAATCAGTTAAGAACAACACTTAACCTAATAAAGTACGGAGAATCACCATGAAACCCTCGATGGCAATCAAGCCTCTGGTGTTCGCAATTGCTGCGGTCATGGCTGTTGCTGTACAAGCTGGGCAAAACGATCGGCGTAATGACCACCATAACGGCCACCATAACAATGGTCAGCACACGCCTCCACCCACCAAGATCCCTGTGTATGCAACGGCCAATGCCTGGGATACGCAAAACAGCGCTGACAACCAGATCACCAATCAGGGCACCATCAACGAAGCCGAGATGAACCAGTCGGGTGAAGGTTCGAGCGGTAACGTCGGCATCAACGTGGCGGCCGGTAACGGCAACCAGCAGGATAACGCAGCTGCCATCGCCAACGCGGGCTCCGAGTCGAGCCTGGACAACAGCTTCGTGTTCGGCATGGCCAATGCCACAGCCGATGTCGTGCAAACCAGCACAGGCAACCGGGTCAACAACTATTCGACCCAGTCGTCGGCTGTGATGAGCGGCTCGGCCAGCGGGGCTGAGGGCAACATCGGCATCAACATCGCCGGTGGCGACCTCAACCAACAGAAAAACACCATGGCGATCGCCAACACCGGTGCTCCGCTGGGTAATGCCACTGCCACCGCGTCTGCCGAACAGGACGGCCCAGGCCTGATCGTGAACAACGCCGCCGACCGCACCTACCGGGTGGATACGATTACCATCACCACCTCGGCAAGCGGTTCGAGCTCGCGTGATGGCACGTTCAACTCGACCGACGACCGCAACTCCTCGTCGAGCTTCAGCGTGGCCGGCTCGCAAAGCGCCAGCTCCAGCGGCTCCAGTGGCTGGAACTCCAGCGGTTCGAAAGCCAGCTCTGCCAGCGGGTCCAACAGTTCGAGCGCAAGTGGCTCGAACAGCTGGGGTGCCAGTGGCTCAGCCAGCGGCAGCAACAGCTCGTCGAGCAGTGCCAACCTGAATGCTTCGCTGGATGCAGCCGCCAACGCTACGCGTACCCTGACTACCGATGATGGCCGTCGCGAGCGCACCCGCTCCAGCACCTTCGATGGTTCGCTGAGTGCATCGCTGGATGTATCGGTCGACAAGTCGCGCGAAAGTGCATACGACTCTTCGTTCGAGAAAGCATTCGACTCCAACTACGACAAGTCGCGTGAATCGTCGTACGACAAGTCCAAGGAATCTTCGTACACCAAGTCTCACGACTCTTCGTACGAAAATGCTTCGGCCTCGGCGTTTGAAAAGTCTGGCGAAAAATCGAAACAGTCCTCCAACGACGTTTCGAAGAGCTACAGCGAAAGCAGCGCTTACGACTT
Source organism: Pseudomonas sp. BP01 (assembly GCF_022760795.1). NCBI lineage: Bacteria > Pseudomonadati > Pseudomonadota > Gammaproteobacteria > Pseudomonadales > Pseudomonadaceae > Pseudomonas > Pseudomonas sp. BP01. The sequence goes on along the minus strand of NZ_JAFBKA010000004.1, from coordinate 131,919 downwards.
GAGCAATACCGTGTCCTTCCAAGTGCTGACCCCGACCGGCTGGGCCAACCCTGTGACCAATACTGCAACCCTTAGCGGTTCGGTAAATGGTGGCAGCGGCAACCTGGGCGTGAACGTAGCGGCCGGTGTGGGCAACCAGCAGAGCAACTCGCTGGCCATCTCCAACACCTCGTTCTAAACGCTGCGCTTGAGGCCCCCTCCCGGGGGCCTTTCTTCAACACACCGGAAGGCAACCGATCATGCGTATTTTCGCCTTGGCGTTTTTGCTGTGCCTGGCCAGCGTGAGCGAAGCTGCACAAATGCCGCTGTCCGTCCTGCCGGGCGGCGCCGTGGTGTTCAAACCCCTCCAGAGCCTGCGCGAACGCAAATTTGCCGACCTGGTGCAACAGAAAACCGACTTCAGCTGCGGCGCCGCCGCGCTGGCCACCATCCTGCGCCAGGCCTACTGGCTGGATGTGGACGAACATCAGATCATCGAAGGCATGCTGGCCCACGCCGACCAGAACCTGGTGCGCACCCAAGGCTTCTCGATGCTCGACATGAAACGTTACGTCGAAAGCCTGGGGATGCGTGCCCGTGGTTATCGCGTAGCGCCCGACACCCTGCACAGCGTGCGTATCCCAGTCGTGGTGCTGATGGACGTGCGCGGCTACAAGCACTTCGTGGTCATGCAGAAGGTCGACAAGGGCTGGGTGTACATCGGTGACCCGGTACTGGGCCACAAACGCTACAAAGTCGAAGACTTCCTCAAGGGCTGGAACGGCATCATCTTCGCCGTGATCGGCCAGGGTTACGACAAGAACAACATCCTGCTCGACCCGCCCCTGCCATTGACCGCCAAGGGCCGGGTGGACACCTTCACGCCCGTGAAGGACAACGAGCTGCTGGACTTCGGCTTCATCAAAAGCGACTTCTTCTAACGACTGTTCTAATGACAAGGAGCATGATGCTCCAGGGAGCATTTCATGAAGACTTCATTGTGGCTGGCCATGGCCTGCCTGGCCGCCAGCCTGCCTAGCCACGCCGAGGCGTTGAAACCCATTGAACTGAAGGACCAGGAGTTGGCGAACCTGCGTGGGCGCTATGTGATGCCGGGGCGAATCGTGAGCTTCGGCATCGTCATGAGCAGCACCTGGCAAAACGCCAAGGGTGACGTGATCGGGGCGACGTCCACGCTGCAGGTTCAGCAATCGACCATCAAGCCCCAGTTTTATGTATCGATGATTGATGAAAAAGGCACAGGTACGGCGACGGGCAGTGCGCCCTCTGCCGGCACTGGCGTGGTAACCGGCGGCAACGGCCTTGCCACTACCGAGGGTGTGACCCAGGTGGTACGGGCGGCCGGTGACAACAACACGGCCTACAACAACGTCGATATCAACGTCACCAAGGCCAACCAGGCCCCCGCCGTGCAACAACAAGGTCAGGTGCTGGCCGCCGGCCAGACCCTGGTCGGGGAAAACGGCGCCGGCTCGCTCAGTGTGTCTTCGAGCGGTGTAGGTGTGCAGCTCAACATCAATGCCAGCAACAACCAGGGCAGCAGTGCGCAGCGCCTGGCCCAGGGGGGACTGATGCAGAATTCGACCTTGCTCGGCAACGGCAACCGGGTCAACAACATGACATCCCTGAATGTCGTCATGCGCGAGAACGTGCCGACGGCGGCTTCGCTCAACGGCAGCCTTGACCAGCTCAAAGGTCTTCGCACTTTCGGATACTGATCTACGCTCAGTCTCATCAAAAGTAGTTGGAAGGGACGGCAACTCCATGTACCGATCTTTTACGCTCAGAGCTTTTGTGTGTTTGACTACCCTGGCACCCGCCACAGCACTCTACGCAGCCGCCGACCCACAGGTGGAAGCGCTGAAACAGGAACTGATCGAACTAAAACGCCGTTACGAGGCCCAGCAACAGGCGCTGATGGTACTTGAACAGCGCGTGCGGCAGGTCGAGGAGGCCCCGGCAGCAGCGCCGCCCAAACGCCTGGTCAAATCCCCCGCCGAAGGGGTAAAAGGCGCGCAGACAGTCGCGTCAGGCACGCCAGGCGCCACAGGCAGCTCCTATGGCCAGGCGCTGACGGCCGATTCCCAGCCGGCGCAAAGCGTTTCCAACCTGTATGACGAAGCCAGCGGATTCTTTGGCGGAGGCAAGTTCAGCTTCGAAACGGGTGTCACCTACACCCATTACGATACCCGTGCGCTCACGCTCAATGGCTTCCTGGCGCTGGATTCTATCTTCCTCGGCAGTATCAACCTTGACCGGATCAAGGCGGACAACTGGACCTTGGACATGACCGCGCGCTACAACCTGGCGCAGCGCTGGCAGTTCGACATCAACGTCCCCGTGGTGTACCGCGAGTCAACTTATTCCTCCGGCGGCGCGGGGGGTGCCGGGGCCAGTACCTCCGATGCGAGCGTCACCCGCGACCCGGAAATCGGCGATATCAACGTTGGCGTGGCGTACAAGTTCCTCGATGAGGACGAGACCTGGCCTGACGCTGTTGCCACCCTGCGGGTCAAGGCGCCGACCGGCAAGGACCCGTATGGCATCAAGCTGCGCGAGGTTGACGGCAACAGCAACCTGTCAGTCCCGGAGAGCCTGCCGACCGGCAACGGCGTGTGGTCGATCACACCGGGCATCTCGCTGGTCAAGACCTTCGACCCGGCCGTGTTGTTCGGCAGCCTGTCGTACACCTACAACATGCAGGACTCGTTCAGCGATATCAGCCCGCAGGTCAACAGCAAGGTGCCGGGTGACGTGAAGCTTGGCGACTCCTGGCAAATTGGCGGCGGTATCGCCTTTGCCCTTAACGAGAAGATGAGCATGTCGTTCTCGGTGTCTGACCAGTTTGCCCGCAAGAGCAAGATCAAGCCGGATGGTGGCGACTGGCAGTCGATCTCCAACAGTGACTACAACGCCGCCAACTTCAACATCGGCTTGACCTTCGCCGCCACCGACAACCTGACCATCGTGCCCAACCTGTCCATCGGTCTGACCGACGATGCGCCTGACTTTTCCTTCAGCCTGAAATTCCCCTACTACTTCTGAGACTTGCCCAGGGCCGGCCCCGCGCAAGCGGGGCCGGCTTTTGGTTACCAGCCTTGTAGCAAACCGTTTTCCCTTCCCCGCCCTGTTATCATTCAGCACAGTTGCATGACGATTTAATGGCAAAAGGGAAGTTTTTGTGAAGAACCTGTCAGACCACCCACGTACCCGGCTTGCCGCCTTGGCAACCTTGGTACTGGTGATCCCACTGGGTACGCGCGCCATGCTGGGCTGGTCCAACCCGCTCGGTTACCTGTCCGACCTCGCCCTCGGCAGCCTGCTGATGTTGCTGCTACACCGTCGACCATGGTGGCTGGCCCTGCCCGTGCTACTGGCCTGGGCAGCCCTGTGGGTGGCTTCGGCGGAACTGGTTAGCGCGGTGGGCCGGTTGCCCACCAGCGCCGACCTGGCCTACCTGGTCGACCCGCAATTCATGGAGAATTCGACCGGCGGCGGCCTGGCCCACGCCTGGCTGCCCTTGACCCTGGGTGCCGGCCTGCTGGCCTGGCTGGTCACCGCCTGGCGCAGCCGTGCCCAGCGCAGCACGCCGCTGCCACGCAAGGCCTGGGCCATTCCGGTGGTGCTGTTTGGTGCCCACTGGGGTAGCCAGCAGCTGGCACCTACCGACGCTGACCAGTGGCGGCAATACAACCTCACCCACCAACTCATGTCCGCCGGGGTCGGTACCCTGGAGCGCACGGTCGAAGGCTGGATGGGCCATTCGCCAACCTTCACGCCACTCCCCAGCAGTGGCCTGACCCAATCCGACCTGAACGGGCAGCGGCTGCTGGCCGGGCCAGGCAGCGCTCGCAACCTGCTGGTCATCACGGTGGAAGGTATCCCCGGGGCCTACCTGCGGCCCAACCGCCACGCCCTGCACAGCCGCTTCGACGAAGACCTGATGCCCAAGCTCAGCCAATGGGCCGAACGCGGCATGAGCACCCCGGACTACGTGCTGCATACCCACCAGACCATCCGCGGCCTGTACGCGATGCTATGTGGTGATTACGACAAGCTGGCCAATGGCACGCCAAAAGGCGTAGAGCTGCTGACCCAGAACGAGCGCAACCAGGCCTGCCTGCCCGCGCAACTGCGCCAGGCCGGCTTTACCACCCACTACCTGCAAGGTGCCGGCCTGCGCTTCATGGCCAAGGACCGCATCATGCCGCATATCGGCTTCGACTCGGTGCATGGCCTGGAGTGGTTCCGCAACAAGAACTACCTGGACTTCCCCTGGGGCAAGGATGACCGGGCCTTCTTCGAAGGGGCGCTGGGCTACGTCGACCAGCTGCAGAAACAGGACAAGCCGTGGATGCTGACCCTGCTCACCGTGGGTACCCACCAGCCATACTCTGCACCAGCCGAGTATCTTGAGCGCTATGACACGCCAAAACAGGCGGCGGTCGCCTACCTGGACGATGCGCTCGGGGCTTTCCTCGACAACCTCGAACGCCAGGGCGTGCTCAAGAACACCCTGGTGGTAGTGACCTCCGACGAGTCCCATGGTATCGACGGCGTACGCCTGGCCTCGTCCTGGGGCTTCAACCTCACCCTGGCGCCGGAGCAGGCGCAGTTGCCGTCTATCAAACGCGGTACCTACGGCCATATCGACCTGGCAACTTCGCTGCTCGACTACTTTGCGCTGCCTATTCCCATGGCGCTTGGCGGCCGCTCGCTGTACCGCGACTACGACACGGGCCGCGAGATGATTTCCTACACCAACGGCATGCTGCGCTACCACAACGGCCAGGCCGTCTTCACCGAGTGTGACTTCCAGCAACGCTGCCGACGTTACGCCAGCGAGGGTTTCATTGCCGACCAGGCCCGCTACCTGGGCCCGGCTGACAGCCTGCTCGGCCAGCAGATCGGCGCGCTGGCCGGGGTGCTCGACCAGTCACTGTTGCAAACCCCGCTCAACCTGCGTTACCAGTTCGGCGGCCCATCGCCGATCAAATTGCGCAAGCGCATTCACGACGACTGGGCCGACAACCTGATCGGCGCCCAGTACCTGGAAATGCCGGAAGGCTCACATACCCGTGTGCGGGTCAAGGTGCGCTCGCTGGACCCCAAGCGTGTGGCCTACATCCAGCTCAAGGCCAAGCAACTGGAACAGGACGTACCGTTGGGCTTGCCTGCTGAAGTTAAGGTCACCGCCGACGAACCCCTGGAAATGGAGTTCAGCTTTGACAACCCGACCGAGCGCAAAGCGTTTTCCTTCCACTTGCTGGGCTACGGCGGCGGCAGGGTGGAAGTCAGCGACTTCAGCGTGATCACCGCGCTGCCCGGCGAAGAAGAAGCGGCGGATGAACTGACCGAGGGCCATATCGCCCATTCGGGCTGAGCGATTTACCGCTCATCGCCCGGCCACCGGTGCCTGTCGATCAGACCTGAGCGTGCTCGACTAGTGTGTGAATCCCCAGCGTGGAGACAGCACCATGAGCACAAGCGAAAGCAGGCACCCGGTGGTTTCCCGTAGCCAGTGGCTGGCAGCCCGCCAGCAACTGTGGCTGCACGAAAAGGCCTTTACCCACCATCGCGACGCGCTGGCAGCAGCCCGTCGCGCCCTGCCCTGGGTCAGGGTCGAACACGATTATCACTTCAAGGGGCCGGACGGCGATCTGAGCCTGGGCGACCTGTTTGCGGGGCGCAGCCAGTTGTTGCTCTACCATTTCATGTTCGTCGAGGGCTGGAGCGAAGGCTGCCCCGGCTGCTCGTTCCTTGCCGACCATTTTGACGGTGCCAACCTGCACCTGGCTCACCACGACGTGTCGCTGGTGGCGGTATCCCGGGCGCCGTATGCCGAGTTTCAGGCGTTCCGTCGGCGCATGGGCTGGCAGTTTCCCTGGTACTCGTCACAGGGCAGTGGTTTCAACGAGGACTTTGGCGTCAGTGTCGGCAGCGAGGGTGAACGGCATTACAACTATGAGCCGTATGACGGCAGTGAAAGCGAACTGCCCGGCTTGAGTGCGTTCTACCGCGAACCGGACGGCAGCGTGTACCACACCTACTCCACCTACGCCCGCGGGTTGGACATTCTGGTCAACACGTACAACTTCCTCGACATTGCGCCACTGGGGCGAAACGAAAGCGGGACCATGGACTGGGTGCGGCACCATGACCGCTATGAAGGGCAACCCGACAAGCCACACTGCTGCCACAACTGATCAAACCAGACGCAAATCGTTGTAGGAGCGGCCTTGCCGGGGCGCCGGACCGGTCGGAAAGGGCTGCAAAGCAGCCCCAGGATTTCAGCGCGGACGCGAGTACTGCCGGGGCCGCTTCGCGGCCCTTTCCGACCGGTCCGGCGCCCCGGCAAGGCCGCTCCTACAAGAGCCCGCGCAGTACTGATATCGCTATTAGCCACGCACACCCAGCATCCCGCGCTCGACAATGAAATCAATCACTGCCTGCAACCCCTCACCCTTCTTCAGGTTGCTGAAGGTCCACGGCCGCTGCGGCCGCATGCGCTGGGTGTCACGCTCCATCACTTCCAATGAAGCCCCTACATAAGGCGCCAGGTCGGTCTTGTTGATCACCAGGAAGTCCGACTTGGTAATGCCTGGACCGCCCTTGCGCGGGATTTTCTCCCCTTCGGCCACGTCGATCACGTAGATGGTCAGGTCGGCAAGCTCCGGGCTGAACGTGGCGCTGAGGTTGTCACCGCCGCTTTCGACGAAGATCACCTCCAGGTTGCCAAATTTGCGCGCCAGCGCCTCGACGGCAGCCAGGTTCATCGAGGCGTCTTCGCGAATCGCCGTATGCGGGCAGCCGCCGGTTTCCACGCCCACAATGCGCTCTGGCTCCAGGGCGCCGGCCTCGGTGAGGATGCGCTGGTCTTCCTTGGTGTAGATGTCGTTGGTGACCACGGCGATCTGGTAGTGGTCGCGCATGGCCTTGCACAGCGCTTCCAGCAGTGCAGTCTTGCCGGAGCCGACCGGGCCGCCGACACCGACGCGCAGGGGTTGTTGATAGCTTTGCATGAAGGCAGTCCTCAGGAACGGAACAAACGGGTGTATTGGGTTTCGTGACGCGATGAGGCAATGGCCAGCAATGGCAGGCCGCCACCGAGCTGGTCATCGCCCAGGGCCAATGCCTGGTCGAGGGCTGCCGGCAAGCCGGTGCCCAGGTCGCGCAGCAAGGTCTGGGCAGCCTGCTGGCCGAATGGCACCAGCTTGACCCCGGCCATTACCGCGCCTTCCAGCCAGGCAAAGCCATAGCCAAGGGCCAGCGGGCGCAGCGGGATTGCCCAGTGCGCAGCCAGCCAGGCCATACCGCCCAGCTGAGTCAATTCAAGGCTGGGGCGCCAGGCCGGGGCCTGGCCCAGTTGCCAACCATCAAGCAGCCGCGCCAACGCCGCGCCACGCTGCTGTTCTTCCAGGCGCAGCTCGGCGGTCTCGCGGTTGGCCAGCAGAAAACGGCACCAGTGGGCGAACGCCGCGGCATCCCCTGCCTGGCAAGCGTGGTACAGGCGCGCCAGCACCGGCCAGTCGAGGCAGGCCAGGGTGTCGTCGACCTGCTCGCGCTGCCAGGCCGCGAAACCGGCCGCGCCCTTTACCCAGCCCGCCTCGACTGCCCACTCCAACCCTTGCGAGTAGGTGAAACCACCCACCGGCAAGCCGGGGCTGGCCAGTTGCAAAAGGCGCAGCAATGCCAGATCGCTGTCCATCAACCGGCCAGCACCAGCGCGGCCCCGGCCAGCAAGCCGCCGCCAAAGGCCTTCTGCAGGCCGCTGTGCCGGCGCAGCAGGCAACCGACCGCAAAGCCCGCCGCCAGCAGCAGGCCGCTGACCGTGACAAACCCTGCACTGAATTGCCAGAACGCGCTTGGCGTGGCTTCTACGCCATGCGCCCAGCCATGGAACAGGGCAAACACCGGCATGGCCATGGCCAGCAGCAACTGGCGGCTCGGCAGCAGCACCGCGCCGGCAGCCACCAGCACCGACAAGGCGATCAAGGTTTCCATGCCCAGCACGTCGCCAAACAGGTGGCCACACACTGCCCCGCCAAACATCGCCGCCAGGGTTGCCAGGGGCAGCGTCAGGCTGCGCCCGGTCAACGCCGCGAGTACCCCGGTGCCGAGCAGCATCAGCAGGTGGTCAAGGCCGGTCAGCGGGTGCAGCAGGCCGTCCTGCAGCGGATTGCTGTCATGGCCAGGGTGGGCGAAGGCTGGCAGGGCCAGCATCAGCAGAAACAGGGCGAAGGTCTTTTTCATGGGTTGCTCCAGGGCAGTTCAGGAATGGGCAGGCAGGCGTACGAACGGGTGATCGTGGCCGTGTGCATGGCTGTGGCCATGCGGTGCGCTCTGGTAGGCCCCCGCTTCGGGCTCGAACGGTGCCTGTTCGGCTTCTACTGTCAGGCCCAGGCCACGCAGCATGTCGTCCAGCACATGGTCGTGCTGGAAGCGCAACAGACCGGCCTCGATCTGCAGGGGTACGTGGCGGTTACCCAGGTGATAGGCCGCCCGGGCCAGCAGGTGCGGATCGGCGCAGCGCACCGTCGACACGGCCTCGGGCGCCGCCAGCACGCGGATCAGCTGGCTGCCTTCGGCATCAGCAAGCAGCTCTCCCCCGCGCAACAGGTGGCCGCGCTCGAGCATGAGCCCGGCTTCGCGGCCATCGTCCAGGGTTACCCGCAGGCGGCTCTTGATGCGGCTGTCCACGTCCAGGGTGACGGTGCCGCTCACAGCAAGCGTGCCGGGGTCGGTGATACGGCGGGTCAAGACAATCATCGGTGCTCCTTCAGAACAGGAAGTAACGCTGGGCCAGCGGCAGTTCGCTGGCCGGTTCGCAGACCAGCAGTTCACCATCGGCACGCACCTGATAGGTCTGCGCATCGACTTCGATCAGCGGCTGCAGGGTGTTGTGGACCATGTCCGGCTTGCGCACCCGGCGGCAGCCGTTGACCACGCCAATCAGGCTGCGCAGGTTCAGCTCCTCGGCCAGGCCGCGGTCCATTGCCGCCTGGGGCAGGAAGGTCATGCGTGTGGCATGCCGTGCTGCGCCGAGGGCGCCGAACATCGGCCGGTAGTGCACCGGCTGCGGCGTGGGGATAGAGCCATTGATGTCGCCCATGGGGGCGGTGACAATCATGCCGCCCTTGATCACCAGGGCCGGCTTGACCGCGAAGAACGCCGGCGACCACAGCACCAGGTCGGCCAGCTTGCCCGGCTCTACCGAGCCCACCTCGTGGCCGATGCCGTGGGTCAGCGCAGGGTTGATGGTGTACTTGGCGATGTAGCGCTTGACCCGGAAGTTGTCACTGTAGGCGGTGTCTGGCGGCAAAGGCCCACGACGCAGTTTCATCTGGTGGGCAACCTGCCAGGTGCGCAGCACCACTTCGCCGACCCGGCCCATGGCTTGGGAGTCGGACGAGGTCATGGCAAAAGCGCCCATGTCGTGGAGGATGTCCTCGGCAGCGATGGTTTCGCGGCGGATGCGCGATTCGGCAAAGGCCACATCCTCGGCGATGCTCGGGTCCAGGTGGTGGCAGACCATGAGCATATCCAGGTGCTCGTCCACGGTGTTGACCGTGTACGGCAGGGTCGGGTTGGTCGAGGATGGCAGCACGTTGGCCTGCCCCGCTGCGCGAATGATGTCCGGCGCATGGCCACCGCCGGCACCTTCGGTGTGGAAGGTATGGATGGTGCGGTCGCCGATGGCCGCCAAGGTGTCTTCGATGCAACCAGACTCGTTGAGGGTGTCGGTGTGGATCGCCACCTGAATGTCCATTTCCTCGGCAACGCCCAGGCAGCAGTCGATAGCCGCCGGGGTCGAGCCCCAGTCCTCATGCAGCTTCAGGCCCACCGCACCGGCCGCGATCTGCTCACGCAGCGCGTCTGGCCGCGAGGCATTGCCCTTGCCTAGCAAACCTATGTTGATCGGCAGGCTGTCGGCGGCCTGCAGCATGCGCGCCAGGTACCAGGGGCCGGGCGTGCAGGTGGTGGCATTGGTGCCGGTGGCCGGCCCGGTGCCGCCGCCGATAAAGGTGGTGACGCCGCTGTTCAGGGCCTCATCCACCTGCTGCGGGCAGATGAAGTGGATATGCGAGTCGACACCGCCGGCGGTGACGATCTTGCCCTCGGCCGCGATCACTTCGGTGCCGGGGCCCACCGGTACGTTGACACCCGGCTGCACATCCGGGTTGCCGGCCTTGCCGATCACCGCGATACGCCCGTGTTTGATGCCGATGTCGGCCTTGACGATACCCCAGTGGTCGATGATCAGGGCGTTGGTCAGCACCAGGTCCATGGCCTCGACGGCCAGCATCTGGCCCTGCCCCATGCCGTCGCGGATGACCTTGCCGCCGCCAAACTTCACCTCTTCGCCGTAGATTGTGTAGTCCTTCTCCACCTCTACCCACAACGCCGTGTCGGCCAGCCGCACGCGGTCGCCCACGGTGGGCCCGAACATGTCGGCATAAGCCTGGCGGGAAATACGGCTCATACCCTGCCCTCCAGCGGGCCCATCACCTTGCCCTGGAACCCATAGACTTCACGCTTGCCGGCGTAGGCCACCAATTGCACGGTGCGCGCCTGGCCAGGCTCGAAACGCACGGCGGTGCCCGCCGGGATATCCAGGCGAAAGCCCAGGGTGGGCGCACGGTCGAACACCAGCGCCTCGTTGACTTCGTAGAAGTGGTAGTGCGAGCCGACCTGCACCGGCCGGTCGCCGTGGTTGGCCACACTGACACTGACCGTTTCGCGGCCAGTGTTCAGCTCGATGTCGCCAGCGGCGACCTGGATTTCACCTGGGATCATGCGGGGCTCCTGAGCGGTTTCAGACGATGGGGTCATGCACGGTCACAAGTTTGGTGCCATCCGGGAAGGTCGCTTCGACCTGCACGTCGTGGAGCATCTCGGCAATGCCGGGCATCACCTGCTCCCGGGTCAGCACCTCGCGCCCTTGGCTCATCAGCTCGGCAACGGTGCGGCCATCGCGGGCGCCTTCCAGCACAGCAGCACTGATCAGCGCCACGGCCTCCGGATAGTTGAGCTTCAGGCCACGGGCCAGGCGCCGTTCCGCCAGCAATGCGGCGGTAAACAGCAGCAATTTGTCTTTCTCTCTCGGGGTAAGCTCCATGGCGCTCTCTCAGGTAGCCCAGATACGCGGTGGGCAGGCAGGCAGGCCAAGGACGGCCGGGCGCAGCACATGCCACAGGCGTTGCAGGGTGCGTTGCAGGTGTTGGTTGTCATGGTCAAGCACACGGATAACCAGCAACGACCCCAGCAGGGTCGCGCCGGCCGGGTTGGCCAGTTCATCGAGCAGTGGGCGAACTTGCTCCAGCACCGCCTGGTCGGCGGGTGCCGCACAGAACGTAGCGAGCAGCGGGTGGCCGCCGAGCTTGTCCAGGCGCCCGCCTTCGATACGCAGGCGTTCATGCAGGCCTACTTCGTCGGGTAGCTCAATATGCAAACGGCTGTCCAGGGCGCCCTGCTCGAACCGTTCGTTCATGACAGGGCGCCCCAGGCACAGGGTTTCCCAGGCCAGCAGGCGCGCCCCGGGTTCGAGGGTGAAACGGCTGTCGAGGCTGGCGCGGGCGCCAGAAAAGAAGATGCTGTCCTGCGGCAACCATTCCAGTGTGCTGCCGGCGGCCAGCTGAAAACATTGGGTCAGCCGCGCAGTCGGGCCGATGCTGCGGTAGAACTTGCTGGCACCGGGCATGGTCAGCAGCGCGTGGCTGCCGGGTTCCAGGTGAATGTCCAGCTCAAGGCGGTCGCCAGCGACGATGCCACCTGGGGGGTGCAGCACATAGACATGGCACGGTGCACCTTCCGGGTAGAAGGGCCGCTGCACCAAAAGAGGTCCGAAATGCCGACGCGCACCAAGGCGGGTCACATCGTCACGCCTGACAAAGCGCAACTGCAGGTGGGCGCTCCAGCCTGCATCGTCTGGTTGTTGTTCGATCTGCTCCGCGAGCGACATCCTGCGGCCCCTGAAATCCGTGGCCTGCTGGCCGTTTAGAGGGTCCGACGCGGGCAGTAGCTAGCGCCCGCGGCCTGACCACTCGATCAAATTCGCAGGCTGGATATAGCAGGTTGCGGGCCAACTCCGCAGGTGAAGGAAAATGAAATTTTCGCCACGGCCGCTCTGGCATCGGGCATACGGGGGGATGGCGCACAAAGCGGGGGCGTGGGTTGGCCCTGTTTCGGTGCCGGCAGAAGTGCAAAAGGGGCCGCTTTGCAGCCCTTCGCGGGCACGCCCGCTCCTACAGGTTAATCTGCGCCTGGAGGCCCGTTTTATACCTGTGGGAGCGGGCGTGCCCGCGAAGGGGCGCAACGCGGCCCCAAAACATCAAACCTCAGTAATCGAAACGGTCGACCGCACGCCTACGCTCATTGTCGTCACGCCGGTCATAAATGGCGGTGGTCTGAATATTGACGTGGTGCGCCAGCTTCTGCGCAATCGACAGGTCGTGCTCTTCGATCACCCGGGTAATGAACGCCCGGCGGAAGTCATGCGGCATGATCTTCACCCCCACTTGCGCGCCGCGTTGGCGGGCAATGTAGTAGATCGCATGCTTGGTGATACGCGCCCGGGTGATGTGGCTACCGCGGCGGATACGGTTGAACAGGAACAGGTCGTCTTCTGCCCCTGCCGGCAGGTCCTGACGGCGCAAGTCAAGCCACGCCTGCAGCTTCTCGAACGCCCATGGCGGGGCGTACTTGATCAGCTGGTGGTTGCCCTTGCCCACCACCTGCAGGCTGCGCGCCTCGAAATCGACCTGGGCCAGGTCGATGTCCACCGACTCCGACTTGCGCATGCCAGTGCCGTACAGCAACGCGATGATCGCCGCGTCGCGCACCCCCTGCGGCCTCGGGTCGGACGCGCACACATCCATCAGTTCGCGAATCAGGCTGCGGCGCAGGTTGCGCCCTGGCGGCAGGCGGCTGCCAGTGGCCGGTTTGACCTCACGAATGCGCAACAGCTGCTCATGGTCGATCAGGCCCTGACGCCAGGCTTCGTTCATCACCCCACGAATGGCGTTGACGTACAGCGACGAACTATTGGGCGCATAACCGTCGGCACGCAGGGCCGACACCAAGGCGATCACGTGGCCAGGCTCTAGCCGATGCCAAGGCACATCGACCACATTGCAGTCTACGAAGCCAAGCCGGTCGGCGGCGTCCTGAAGGATGTAGCGCATGGTCTGCTGGCTGGATGGGGCCAGGCGGTCCATGTACTGCAGCAGCGGATTTTTAGGAAGATCGGACAAAAGTGAATCCTGTAGCGAAGCGGCAGCCGGCAGCGAACCGGGCAAAACCTCAAGCGAGTCGAAACGACCTACAAACAAGTCCCAATGAGCGCCAAGCGCGCATGCCATCAGGCCCCTGAACGGTGCCATCACCTTGATATTAAAGGGCTTTGCAACTGGCACGGTTCGTAATCTTACCCCAATTGAGGTCTACCGAACGAACCGAGGATCGCCCATGCCAAGTGCAATCATCGTTCCTGTTGTAGCCCAGACAGACGGCATGCCCGGCTGACGCGGTCATTTGTAGGAGCGGCCTTGTGTCGCGATAGGGCCGCAAAGCGGCCCCGCAATCTGTGCATCTTCGCTGACATCGTGGGGCTGCCTTGCAGCCCTATCGCGACACAAGGCCGCTCCTACAAAGGGCAGCGCGAGACAGGGATTGCTAGATGATGGCTGCCGGCCACCATGTCGGAAACATCTGCTGCACTCGGGGCTCGGCGAAGCGTTCATCGATCAACACCAGCACACCACGGTCCTGGTCACCACGGATAACCCGGCCAGCCGCCTGGATCACCTTGCGCACCCCCGGATAGAGATAGGCGTAGTCAAAACCCGCACCAAATTGCCGCCCCAGGCGCTGCTTGAACTGCTCGTTGACCGGGTTGACCTGCGGCAACCCCAAGGTGGCGACAAACGCGCCGATCAGCCGGGTACCTGGTAAATCCACGCCTTCGCCGAACGCACCGCCCAAAACGGCGAAGCCCACGCCTCTGCCATCGGCGACAAAGCGATCGAGAAACGCCTGGCGCGCCGCCTCATCCATGCCCGGTGCCTGGGCCCACAGCGGAATCTGACCATGCCGCTCGGCCAACAGGCCTGCCACCTGCTGCAGGTATTCGAAGCTGCTGAAGAATGCCAGGTAGTTGCCCGGCATGCGCTCGTACTGTTGGGCAATCAGCTCGACGATCGGCGCCAGAGACGCTTGGCGCTGCTGGTAACGGGTGGACACCTGGCTGGCAATCCGTACTTCCAGCTGCTCTGCGCGAAACGGCGCAGCCACTTCCAGCCAGGCGGTATCGGCAGGCATCCCCAGCAAGTCGCTGTAGAAATGCCGCGGGCTCAATGTGGCGGAAAAAAGCGTCACACTGCGCGCCGCCTGCATGCGGGGTGCCAATAGGCGCGCCGGGGTGACATTGCGCAGGCACAGGGTAGCCAGCCGACGCTTGCGCGGGCCCTGGCGCTGGCTGATGTCGAACAGAAAGTGCTCATCAAACAGCTCGGCAACTCGGCTGAACTGCAAGGCCTGATAGAAGAACTGCAACACCTGCGGGTCCATGTGCGCGGGCGCCTGGTTCATCTGCTCCTGAATCAGCCCGATGCACTGCTGCAAGGCGCGCAACAGCCCGTCGGGCAGCGACTCGCTGGCCTGGTACGGCGCACGCTGCTCTTTGAACAGCGCATTCCACTGCCGGTTCAGGCGGTCCAGCGCGCTGACCAGCCCAGGCGGTTTGCTCTGGCGCAGGGCCAGCAGTTGCCCCTGGTCAAGGCTGGCGCTGTACATGCCGCGCCCACGCTCGACCAGGTTATGCGCTTCGTCCACCAGCACCGCCACGCGCCACTGGTTGAGCTGGGTGAGGCCGAACAGCAAGGCATGCGCATCGAAGTAGTAGTTGTAGTCGGCGACCAGCACGTCGACCCAGCGTGCCATTTCCTGGCCCAGGTAGTACGGGCAAACCTGATGGGCCAGGGCCACTTCGCGCAGGTTGGCACGGTCGAGCAACGGCAGGGCTGCGGCAGCCTCACGCGCTGCCGGCAAGCGGTCGTAAAAGCCGGCGGCCAATGGGCAAGATTCACCATGACAGGCTTTGTCGGGGTACTCACAGGCTTTGTCGCGGGCGATCAACTCCAGTGTGCGTAAAGCAGGTTGCGGCGTGGCATCGGTGATCTGGCGCATGGCATCGAGGGCCAACGCCCGGCCCGGGGTCTTGGCGGTGAGAAAGAACAGCTTGTCCAGCTGCTGCGGCACCATGGCTTTTAGCAGCGGGAACAAGGTGCCGAGGGTTTTGCCAATGCCGGTGCTGGCCTGGGCCATCAGACAGCGACCGGTGCTTACCGCTTTGTACAAGGTTTCGGCCAGCTGCCGCTGGCCCTGGCGGAACTGTGGGTAGGGAAAGCTCAGCGCCTGAAGGCCTTGGTCACGTTCGGCCAGGCGTCGTTGCTGGAGTTG
This sequence comes from Pseudomonas sp. BP01, assembly GCF_022760795.1. Taxonomy (NCBI): domain Bacteria; kingdom Pseudomonadati; phylum Pseudomonadota; class Gammaproteobacteria; order Pseudomonadales; family Pseudomonadaceae; genus Pseudomonas; species Pseudomonas sp. BP01. The sequence continues at coordinate 116,460 of NZ_JAFBKA010000004.1, read as the reverse complement.
AGCCCAACCTAGAAAGCGCTGGCACTGGGTTTCGAAGAAGGCCTGCAATTCAGCCGCCGTAAAGTGTTCGCTGAACAGCGTCTGGTCATCGCTGTCCACGTCCAGGTATACCAGCGCCACCTCGATGGCCGGCAGTTGTCGTGCCCGGCACATCAGCCAGCCATAAACCTTGGCCTGTGCCCAGTGCAACTGACGGTGATTGGCCGGTTGACGCGCCAGGTCGCCACGGTGCGTCTTGATCTCTTCCAGGCGGTTGCTGCCAGGGTCATAACCGTCGGCGCGGCCCCGCACCTTGAGGGTTTCGAACTGGCCTTCAAGGGTGATTTCCGACTCGTAGCCCGCAGCCCGCCGTGCCACTACCCGCTGGTGCCCTTCGATGCCCTCCTGGGCGGTGGGCGACGGCGTAAAGCGCAGGTCCAGGTCGCCGACCTTGGCGCTGAACTCGCACAAGGCACGCACCGCCACGCTGTAGCTCAAGGCGTTTCGCTCCAGCGCACATGGCACACCGCAACGGGCAGGCCGTGTTGCCTGCAGAATTCCAGCCAGCGCAGCTGGTTGTCCTGCAGGCGGTCACCGGGCCCCTTGACCTCAACCATGCGGTAACGCCCCTGCTCGGGCCAGAACTGGATCAGGTCAGGCATGCCCGCGCGGTTGCTGCGGATATCCTGCAACAGGCGCAGGAAGCACTGTTTCAGCTGGGCAGCCGGCAGGCAAGCCAGGGCCTGCTCGAGCAGTTCTTCGCTGAGCATGGACCAGAACACGAAGGGCGATTGCAGGCCCTGCTTGCCCTTGTAGCAATTGAGAATCGCCTGGCGATGGCTGCCATCGTCGAGCCGCCCCAGGCAGCGATCGAACAGCGCGCTGCGCCGTTGCTGGAAGTCACTGTCGTGCAGATCCTGTGGCGCAGCCTGGAACGGGTTGAAAAATGCGCCGGGCACCGGGGCAAAGATCGCCTCCCAGCACAACAGGCCAAACAGGCTGTTGAACAACGTGTTCTCCACGTAATGCGCATGGCCACCTTCTTGCGCCAGGTGTTGACGCACCGCCTCTTCAACACCCAGCGCAGCGTGCTCGCGGGGCAGCTCGAGCTCGATCAGCTCCAGCGGCGTGGCACGCTGGCGCCGCTGTGGCGGGCCGCCGAGCTTGCGCGCCAGGCGTGGCAGCATCCGTTCCAGTGCCTGCACTTCCAGCGCGTTGGCCGGTGCCGCCGCGAGCTGTAGTGCCAGCGCATGGGCCTGGGGCCACTGCTCAGTGCGCTCAAGCACCCGCACCTGGCGAATGCGTGCCTGGGCATGGCTGCACTGGCCGTACACTGCCATGGCCTGGTCCCACTCCCCCAGGCGCTCGCATTGCTGGCCCAGAGCGAACTGCAGGCGCGCATGGCGGCGGGCCAGCCACGGGTTGTCACTGTGCAGGCCCTGCAGGGTACCCAGAATCGACACGGGTTCGTCGCCCTGCTCCAGCCGCTCGGCGCACTGGTGCAAGGCCATGGCCAGGTCGACTTCGGCACGTTGCTGCAGGGCTCGCGAGCCCGTGCTGAATGGCACCTGCTCGTAACGAAGCACACCGAGGTCGGCGAGGACGAAGTCTGACCAGTCTTGGTACAGGTTGCCGAAGAACAACAGGCGCATGCGGTCGCACAAGGGTTGCAGGCACCACTGGAGGATGCGCACCTCGCTGTCGGGAAACCATTCGGCCAGTGACCGGGCCAGCAGCCCCAGCGGTTGCAGCTGTGCCAACAGCTCATGCTTGGCGGCACGCGGGCGGCTCAGTTGCCGGGCGAAGCAGCGGGCCAGTTCGTCTTTGCGCAGCAAGGCGAACAGCTGTTCCAGGCCCAGTTGCTCGGGTTCCCGCACCCAGCCGAGTTTCTGCAAAGGCTGCAGCGCCAGCGCCGTATCGCCGATTTCGGCGTAGTCGAGCCGGTCGCTGCGAAACAGTTCGCCTTTGCGCATGACCATGCGCACCATCAAGGCCTGGGTTGGCGCTTGCAGTTGATTGAAGGCACGGATGAAGGCCAGTTCCTGGTCATCGAGCAGGTCCTGGTAGCGCTGTTCGACCCACAGCACTACCTGGCGGAAGTTATGCAGGTAATAGAACGGGTCGTCGACGGAATGGGCGATCACGGGCGGAGGTCAGGTTGCGGTAACAGGCACTGTTTATACATACAGATAACCATGCCTGACAAGAGCCGTGGGTCGCGTCACGATCAACGATCCGCTTGGGGCTGCTTCGCAGCCCGATCGCGACACAAGGCCGCTCCCACAGATACGGCGGTGCCGCTGAGAACAGTGAAATACCTGTGGGAGCGGCCTTGTGTCGCGATTGGGGCGCAAAGCGCCCCCAGGATTTACGCGTGTTCAGCTCCAGCCATGTCCCCTGCTTCGTCCTTGGCGCTGCCAATCGGCGCCTGCAGCAGCAGGAAGTACGCCACCGCCGAGCACAGTGCCACAACCGCACTGATCATGAACGCCGTGGTGAACGAGCCTGAGTACTGAATGCTGAAGCCGGTCGCGATCGGCGCCACGGAGCCGGCAATGTAGCCGCCGAAGTTCTGGATCGAGCCAAACGAGGCCACGCGCTGGCTGTCGACGATGGTGTTGACGATCATCCAGGCAGTGGCACTGGCCATGTTGATGCTGAACAGCGCCAGGCACAGCAGTATCACGCAGCCTGTCAGGCCAGTGACGAACGACAGCGGCAAGGTGAACAGCGCCGCCAGTACCAGGCCGGTGATGACGCTGAACTTGCGGCTGCCCAGCACGCTCATGCCACGCTTCACCAGCCAGTCGCAGAAGCGGCCCGCAACGATTGTACCCGCTGCACCAAAGCCGTACGCCAGCGACACTACCCAGGCGGTCTTGTACAGGTCCAGGCCGTGTTCACGCTCGAAGTACCCCGGCAACCAGGTCAGGTGCAGCCACAGCATGTAGATCACACCCATGAAACCCAGCACCGCACCCCAGGTGCTGCGGTGCTTGAACAGGTCGAGCCAGCCGGCGAAGTACGAGGCCTTGGACGCGTGCACAGGGGCCGCCGGGGCCTTGTGCTCACCCGGCAGCGGCTTGCCTTCGGCCGCCAGTTCCGCCAGGTAACGCGCTTTGCTCTTGTAGAACGTCAGCCAGCACACCGCCAGCACCACGCCGATCACGCCGGTAATGATGAACATACCGCGCCAGCCGAAGTTGACCATGAACAGCGTCAGCAAGGGCGGCGCCAGGCACGGGCCAAGGCAGGTCGACGACCAGACCACGCCGGTCGGGGTGCCGCGTTCGTTGGCATCGAACCACTCCGACAGGGCTTTGGCCGCCGACGGGAACATCGGTGCCTCGCCAATGCCCAGCAACACCCGCAGGCCCATGAAACCGGCAAAGCTGTTGACCATGCCAAATGCCGCCTGGGCCACCGACCAGCCCAGCAGCGAGGCGCCGAGGGCGACCTTGCTGCCCAGGCGGTCGATGATCATGCCCATTGGCAACTGGGCAAAGGCATAGGCAATGGAAAACGCCGACAGCAGGATGCCCATCTGCGAAGGGCTGATCATCATGTCTTTCTGGATGGAGGTATTGGCAATCGATAGCGCACTGCGGTCCAGGTAGTTGACGATGCCGATCAGCAGCAGGAACACGACGGTTATGCGCTGGTACTTCATAGGGTTCATGTGTCGACCTTTATTATTATTGTTGCCGCGCTGTCAGCGCCTTGGCGATCCATCGATAATGCCGCGCCCCTCCCTGGCGCAGCGTATTGCTCAGGGCTGGCGTGCGGTGGCTGCAACCTCCAGCAGGCCACGTCGGCCAAGGTTGTCGATCAACGCGCGCAGGCCAAACGCCCACTGCGGTGCCTGGTCGCTGGTGGTCACGCGGTTGCACAGGGTACCCAGTTGCGGGTTGCTGATGGTCACAACATCGCCCGGCTTGTGGGTAAAGCCATTGCCTGGCTGGTCACGGTCCTGCTTGGGGGCGAACAGGGTGCCGAGGAAGAGCACCATGCCGTCGGGGTACTGATGGTTTTCGTTGAGGGTTTGCTGCACCAGGTCTTGCGGGTCGCGACTGATCTGGCGCATGGAACTGCGGCCAGACAGGATGAAACCGTCCTCGCCTTCAACGCGCAGGTCTACTTCAGCGTTGCGCACATCGTCGAGGCCGAAGCTTTCGTCAAACAGCCGTAGCAGCGGGCCCAGTGCGGTGGAGGCATTGTTGTCCTTGGCCTTGGACAGCAGCAAGGCGCTACGCCCTTCGAAATCACGCAGGTTGACGTCGTTGCCGAGCATCGCGCCCTTGATGCTGCCATCGCTGGACACCGCCAGCACCACTTCCGGCTCCGGGTTGTTCCAGCTGGACTTGGGGTGGATGCCGATAGCGGCACCGTGGCCAACCGCCGACAGCGGCTGGGCCTTGGTGAACACCTCGGCATCCGGGCCAATGCCCACCTCCAGGTATTGCGACCACAGGCCCTGCTCCACCAGCACCTTGCGCAGCGCTTCGGCCTGAGCCGAGCCGGGCACGATCTGCGACAGGTCGGCGCCGATGCGGCTGGCAAGGGTGTCACGGATGGCATCGGCCTTGGCCGGGTCGCCTTTGGCCTGCTCTTCAACCACACGCTCCAGCAAGCTGGTGGCAAAGGTCACGCCGGCGGCCTTCACTGCCTGCAGGTCAATGGGCGCCAGCAGCCATGGCTGACGTGGGTCGCGCTGGCTCGGGTCGCTGTTGTCCAGCAACACCGATAGCGCAACCAGCGGCTCGGCCAGTGGCAAGGCGCGCAGATATGTCACTGGGTCGGTCACTTCCAGCAGGGCCGAGACAGTCGCCACGTGGGTGCTGATGTCGTAGACGGCGCCGGCTTTCACCAGCACCACCGCCGGCCCCTGGTCCGCCAGCCACACCCGCCCTACCCAGCTGCCGCTGTCGAACGCACTGGCATCCTGGCTCAGCGGCAGCGGTTGATTGGCGTTCGATCGATCAGTCATTTGTGTACCCTTGGTGTGCATCATTGGGAAAGTGCCGGCAGCTGCAGTTGCCCGGCCAGCCGATCAAGGTCGGCCAGCAGCTGTGGCGAGAGGCTCACGCCCTGCTCCAGGGCCTGCCGGCGCAAGGCAAGGCCAGCCTGCCCAGGCAAGCGCACCGGGCGCTCGGGGTCGAGTAGGCGGCTGGCGAGTATCAGCCGGCCCAGGAAGCTGGTTTCATCGGTGAACGCTGCCAGGCCGCCGAAGAAGCGCGGATCGATCACCACGGCAGTGGCCGAGGCGCCCCACTGCTCAGGTGCATCCTTGCGCCCATGGCCGGCCAACCCCGAAGTCAAGGCTTCGACCAGCAGCGCCAGGGCGAAGCCTTTGTGACCAAAGGCCTGGCCGCCGAGGGGGAGGATGCTGCCTTGCGGGCGGGTAAAGAAATCGCCCGGGTCATCACTCAGTTTCCCGTCATTGCTCACCAGTACCGGATACGGCAGGCGGCTGCCGGCATCGCGGCATTGGCCGACCAGCCCGAGGGTAACGGTAGACATGCTCACGTCCAGCAGGATCGGCTCGCCTTGGGTCGGGATACCGGCAGCAATCGGGTTCGGGGTGTAGATCGGGTCGATACCACCATGGGCGCAAACCAGCCCTACCGAGGGGTCCGACGAGTAGACCATGGCCACCAGGCCCTGGTCGGTAAAGGGCTTGAGATAGGCTGCCAGGCAGCCAATGTGCGAAGCGCGGCGCACCACCGCAATGCCGATGCCCTGCGCAGTCGCACCCTTTGCCGCGCAGTCCAGGGCACGGCTGACGCAGTAAGGCCCCAACAGGTAATGGCCATCGAACACGCTGGCGATGCCACTGTCCGTCACCTGTTCCAGTACCTGTGCACGGGCCTTGACCTTGCCTTCCTGCATGCCACCGATGTAGCGGCTGACCAGGTTCAGGCCGTGAGTGCGGTGCCCGAGCAGTTCCCCTTCGAGCAGTACCCGGGTCACCACCTGGGCGACTTCGGCATCGGCACCGGCCCTTTCGAACAGCCGCTCGACAAAGGTGGTGAGCGTTTGCACGTTGAAATGTGTGGTTTGAGTCATTGTTGTTATCTCGTAAGGGGACAGTAGCGGTCAATCAGGTGACTGCGCCGATCTGCCAGGGCACGAACTCGTTCTGCCCATACCCGTGCTGTTCGCTCTTGCTGCGTTCCCCGGACGCAATGCGCAGCATCTGCTCGAAGATGTACGCGCCACGCTCCTCGATACTGGTGGAGCCGTCGGCAATCCCGCCGCAGTTGACGTCCATGTCCTCTTCCTGGTGTTCAAACACCCGGTTGTTGGTCGCCAGCTTGATCGACGGCGCCGGCGCGCAGCCGTACGCAGAGCCACGCCCGGTGGTGAAGGCGATCAGGTTGGCCCCGCCGGCCACCTGGCCAGTGGCCGAGACCGGGTCGTAACCGGGGGTGTCCATGAACACCAGGCCTTGGGCACGCACGGCTTCGGCGTACTGGTACACGTCGACCAGGTTGCTAGACCCTGCCTTGGCAACAGCGCCCAGCGACTTTTCCAGGATGGTGGTCAGGCCCCCGGCCTTGTTGCCGGCCGACGGGTTGTTGTTCAGCTCGGCGTTCATGCGCTGGCAGTAGTCTTCCCACCAGCGGATGCGCGCCACCAGCTTTTCGCCGACCTCACGGCTGACCGCGCGGCGTGTCAGCAAGTGCTCGGCGCCGTAGATTTCCGGGGTTTCGGACAGGATGGCGGTACCACCGGCCGCCACCAGGCGATCCACGGCGTTGCCCAGTGCCGGGTTGGCGGTAATACCGGAGTAGCCATCAGAGCCGCCACATTGCAGGCCGACCACCAGATGCCGTGCGCTGACCGGTTGGCGTTGGACATGGTTGGCCTCGGCCAGCAGGCTGCGGACCTGCTCGATGCCGGCAGCGATGGTTTTCGACGTGCCACCGATGCCCTGGATGGTGAAGGTGCGCAGCTGCGCACTGGCTTGCAACCCCTGGGTTTCCAGCAGGCTTTCTATCTGGTTGGTTTCGCAGCCCAGGCCAATGATGAGTACGGCAGCAAAGTTGGGGTGCACGGCGTACCCTGCCAGGGTGCGGCGCAGCAGGCCAAGGGCTTCGCCGCTGGGGTCCACTGCGCAACCGGCACCGTGGGTCAGGGCGACCACGCCGTCGATGTTCGGGTAGTCGGACAGCACCTCGGGGTGAATGTCACGGCGGAAATGGTCGGCCACAGCCCGGGCCACGGTCGCCGAGCAGTTCACCGAGGTGAGAATGCCGATGTAATTACGGGTGGCAACACGCCCATCGGCGCGCACGATGCCCTGGAACTGAGCTTCGGTACCAGGCTGGCTGCGCGTGTCCACACCAAAGGCATAGTCGCGAGCGAAATCACCCATCTGCACGTTGTGCACATGTACGTGGTCGCCGGCATCAATGGCCTGCGAAGCAAAACCGATAATCTGCCCGTATCGGCGCAGCGGCTGGCCCTGCTCCACGCGTTCGGTCGCGAGTTTGTGGCCGGAGGGAATTGGCTGACGCACGGTAATCGCCTCGGTATCCAGATGCAGGCCTTGCGGCAAGGCCTGGCGGGCGATAAGCACGTTGTCCAGCGGGTTGAGGCGGATGACGGCAAGGTCACCGGACTTGGCAATCAGTTGCATGGGACCTCTCAGGGCGGTGCGGCGGGCTTCTTGTTATGGCTGTTGCCACTGTAAGAAGCCTTGCCCAGCATTCCCAATGAGATGATCCGATCAATTGATAACCAGTGGTTATCGGAAGTCGTGATCGGGCGGTGATCCTTGATCGTCTAATAGACTGCCCAAGTGCTCAAGCCTGCACATATCCTGTGGGAGCGGGTTCACCCGCGAACACCGGCGCAGCCGGTGCCATGCACCGCGTCGACTGCTTCGCGGGTAAACCCGCTCCCACAGGGATCGCGTGAACCATCAGGTCTTGTCCAAGGCAGTGGCAGCCGTACCTTTCTGCTGTCGCTGTTTGGCGCCTTCCAGCAAAATCTCGACAAACGCCCGGGCCGAAGCGCTCAGCGGTTCATCCTTGCGGGTGACCACGCCGTACTCCAGCGCGGGTACATGCAAAGTGCTGCGCAGCTCCCTGAACTGCCCGCTGGCCAGCTGCGCAGCCACCATCGAACGCGGCAACATGGCAATCATCGGCGCCGATTGCAGCAGCTGCAGGAACATCGGCATGGAGATGGTCTCGACGCTGTCGACGGGCGTGGCAATACCGGCCACCCGAAAGGCCTGTTCCAGGCGGTTGCGAATCGGCGTGCCCACCGGGTACAGCACCCACGGCCAGTCGCCCAGCGCCGACAGTGGCGGGCTTTCCAGCTGGTTGAGCGGGTGCTCGCTGTTGACCACCAGGCTGAACGGTTCGGGCTCCAGCGGCTGGAAGTCGAACAGCTGGCTGAAGCGCTCTTCGGTGAAGCGGCCAATCATGATGTCGAGCTTGTTCTGCTCCAGCATGGTCAGCAGGTGATCACTGGAATGCTCCACCACTTCGATCGACAACAGCGGGCTGCGGGCCTTGATCGCGGCGATGGCCTGCGGCAGTACCAGCGCAGTGGCGGCAAAGATGCCACCGACGCGGATAAAACCGTGCCCGCCGTTGCGCAGGCGGTTGACCTGGTCGACGAATTGCTGCGACTCGGCCAACGCACCCTGGGCATAACGCACCACGTATTCACCCAGCTCGGTGGGCGGCATACTGCGTGGCAGGCGCTCGAACAGGGCAAAGCCGAACTGCTCTTCGAGATCGCGCAGCATCTTGCTCAGGGCCGGCTGACTGAGGTTCATGCGCGTGGCGGTTGCGTGCATGTTGCGGGTGCGCGCCAGGGTGTCGATCAGCACCAGGTGCTTGTAGCGGATCCAGTTGCAAAAGCTGGAATGGGTCAGGTCCGGCGACATCGGCGGCAGGCCTCAGGCAGGTGAAAAGGGTTATTGCGCCCGCAGGTAGCGCAGCAAGGTATCCAGGGCAACCGAGTTAGGCCGCGAGCGCAGGGTCAGCACGCCCAAGTTGGCCATGGTCAGCGGCAGCTCTACCGGCAGGATGGCAACCATGCCATAGCGGGCATAATGCTCGGCCACGTCATTGGGTACCACCGCAATCATTTCGGAGGCTTCGAGCATGGCGGTGGTGGCCAGGATCGAGGCGGTTTCAACGATGTCCAGTGACTGCACCATGCCCCCGGCCTGCAGCGCACTTTCGACGCGGCGGCGCATCGGGCTGCCGATGGGGTGCAGGATCCAGGTCAGGGCCACCAGGTCACTCAATTGCAACCCGACAGCCGCCGCCAGAGGGTGCCCGGCGCGGGCGATCACGCGCATCTGCTCACCGCCTTCAAACAGCTCGATGTTCAGGTCCTGGCTGTCGCTCTGGTCTGGCAGGCGGCCCACGACCATGTCGAAATCGCCGCGCAGCAACGCGGGCAGCAAGGTATCGCTGGTGCCCACTTCCAGCGAGATACGCACTTTGGGGTGGTCGCGCTTGTAGGCCAGTACCGCCTTGGTCAGCACGCCCGGCACCGGGCCCATGACGCTGCCCACCCGCACCAGGCCCGAGGCCCCGCGCGCCAGTTCGGCGATTTGTGCCTGGGCATGCTCGAACTCATGCAGCGCGCTTTGTGCATAGCGGATCATCACCTCACCGTAGAGCGTTGCTTGCATGCCGCGCGGCAAGCGCTCGAACAAACGCACGCCAAGGCGTTCCTCAAGCTGCTGCAGCAACAGGCTGGCCGCCGGTTGCGTGGTGTGCATCGCCGCAGCGGCGCGGCGCAGGTTGCCGAACTCGCCCAGCGCATTGAGCAGCGTGATCTGGCGGCTGGAGATTCTCAATGCACCAAGGCTGGCAGGCGCCTGGGTTGGGTCGAGTGGTAAGCGAGACATATCGAATCCGGTATCGCTGATTAAGAACTGGCGATTATGCCTGTATCGCTCGACAACCTACAGTCAGGTCTCCCAGCGCTTGAGCAGAACAAGAGTCGAACATGAGCATACGTATTACCCACCTGAGCGTTCGCGACATTCGTTTCCCTACTTCGCTGTCGCTGGATGGCTCAGACGCCATGAACAGCGCCCCCGACTATTCAGCAGCCTACGTGGTACTGCACACCGACGCCGAGGCCCTTGAAGGCCATGGCCTGACGTTCACCATCGGCCGCGGCAACGAAATCTGCGCAGCAGCAGTGCAGTCGCTGGCACCGCTGATCGTCGGCCTCACCCTTGAAGAGATCACCGCCGACATGGGTGGCTTCTGGCACCGCTTTACCGTCAGCGACAGCCAATTGCGCTGGCTTGGCCCGGAGAAAGGCGTGATCCACCTGGCCACCGCGGCCATCATCAATGCGGTGTGGGACCTGTGGGCCAAGCAACAAGGTAAACCGGTGTGGAAACTGTTGGCCGACATGACGCCTGAACAGTTGGTGCGCTGCCTGGACTTCAGCTACGTCACCGACGTGCTCACCCCCGAGGAAGCCATTGCCCTGCTCCGCCGCCAGGCCCCAGGCAAGGCCCAGCGTGAGGCGCAGATGCTGCGCGAAGGCTACCCCGGCTACACCACCGCGCCAGGCTGGTTGGGTTACAGCGAAGAGAAGATGCGCAAACTGGCCCGCGAGGCCGTGGAAGATGGCTGGACCCACATCAAGCAGAAGATCGGCGCCGACCTGGAAGAAGACATCCGCCGCGCCAGCATCCTGCGCGACGAAATCGGCTGGGAGCGCACCCTGATGATGGATGCCAACCAGGTGTGGGGCGTGGAGGAGTCGGTTGCCAACATGCGCCGCCTGGCCGCCTTCGAACCGCTGTGGATCGAAGAGCCGACCAGCCCGGACGACATTCTAGGCCACGCCACCATCCGCCAGCGCATCGCGCCGATCGGCGTCGCCACCGGTGAGCATTGCCACAACCGGGTCATGTTCAAGCAGATGTTCCAGGCCGGCGCGCTGGATTTCTGCCAGCTGGATGCCGCCCGCCTGGGTGGCTTGAACGAAGTCCTGATCGTGCTGCTGATGGCCGCCAAGTACGACGTGCCGGTGTGCCCGCACGGCGGCGGCGTCGGGCTGTGCGAATATGTGCAGAACATCGCCCTGTTCGACTACATCGCCGTGTCTGCCTCGCTGCACAACCGGGTACTGGAGTACGTCGACCACCTGCATGAGCACTTCATCGACCCGGTGGTCATCCGCCGCGGGCGCTACATGCCACCGCAACGCCCGGGCTACAGCATAGAAATGCATGCCGAGACCCTGGAGCGCTACCAGTACCCCAATGGCGCGGTGTGGCTCGATATCAACCGTTCCTGATCCACAAGCCTGGGTGTGCCTCCACAGGGGCACACCACCAGCACTTTTCTCGGGGAAAAAAACAATGACAACCCTCACCCGTGCAGCGGCTTCGGCCCCTGCCGTCACCACCGAGCAGCGCCTGAACGGCCTGCTGTTACGCAAATTGATGCCACTGCTCATCGTCGTCTACGTGATGAGCTTTCTTGACCGCACCAACATCGCCCTGGCAAAAGCCAGCATGGGTATCGACCTGGGCCTGTCAGCAGCGGCCTATGGCCTGGGGGCCGGCCTGTTCTTCCTTACCTATGCGCTGGCCGAAGTGCCCAGCAACCTGATCATGCACCGGGTGGGCGCGCGTTTCTGGATTACCCGCATCATGATCACCTGGGGCCTGCTCTCAGCGGGCATGGCCTTCGTCCAGGGAGAAACATCGTTCTATATCATGCGCCTGTTGCTGGGGGTGGCTGAAGCTGGCCTGTTCCCCGGGGTGATGCTGTACCTGACCTACTGGTTCGACCGAGAACAGCGCGCCCGGGCCACAGGTTATTTCCTGCTGGGCGTGTGCCTGGCCAACATCCTCAGCGGCCCGCTGGGTGGTGCCCTGCTGGAAATGGACGGCGTACTGGGCTGGCATGGCTGGCAGTGGCTGTTCGTCCTCGAAGGCTTGCCCGCCGTAGCCCTGGCCTTTGTGGTGTGGAAAAAGCTGCCCGATGGCCCAGCCTCAGCGCCCTGGCTGTCGGCCGCCGATGCCCAGGACATCGAACGCCGCCTGGCTGCCGAACGAGCTGCCGCGCCACAGCAGAGCAAACTGGGGCAGATGTTCCGCGACCGGCAAATCTGGCTGGCGATCTCGGTGTACTTCGTGCACCAGATCACCATCTACACCGTGATTTTCTTCTTGCCGGGCATCATTGGCAGCTACGCTGCACTATCACCCTTCCAGATAGGCCTGCTGACTGCCGTGCCGTGGGTTGCCGCTGCCATCGGTGCTGCCACCTTCCCACGCCTGGCCACCTCGCCACGCCGTTGCCGCACGCTGTTGTTCTGCGGCCTGCTAACCATGGCGACAGGGTTGCTGCTGGCATCGCTGGCCAACTCGTTCATCGGCCTGATCGGGTTTTCACTGACCGCCCTGATGCTGTTCGTGGTGCAGTCGATCCTGTTTGTCTTCCCGTCCAGCCGACTGAGTGGCAGCGCGTTGGCAGCGGGGCTGGCGTTCGTCACCACCTGCGGCCTGTTTGGCGGTTTCGTCGGGCCCTCGGTGATGGGCTTGATCGAGCAGACCACTGGCAGTACCCGTAACGGTTTGTGGATCATTGCCGCATTGCTGGTGCTGGCAGCATTGCTCAGTACCCGCTTGCGCCAAGGGCAAGAGCAGACGCAGTCAGCGTGAAACGCCGGCGGGCCGCCCGCAGCGCGGCTCAAGCGCCTGCGCCAGGCGCTCCACCGCCTGTTGCAGGCCACCCGGCTGGTCGCCCAGCCACACCAGTGCCAGGTACTGCCGGTACCGCCCCTGCAGGCTGAAATGCCCGCCCGGCAGTGCATGCAAGGCGGAACCTGCCAACGCCGCAACGATGCAGTCCCACTCCAGCGGTTGGCGAAAACGCACCCACAGCATTCGCCCGCCCTGGGGCATCTGCAACGTCACTCGCTGACCAAACTGCAACTCCAGCGCGCGCACCAGAGATTGTGTGCGCCTTTGCAGGTCGGTACGCAGCTGTACAAGCTGCATCTCGATCTGCCTTTTACCCATCATCAGGGCAAGCGCTTGCAGGCGCAGCGGCGCAAGCCGAAATGCCCGTTCGGCAAACGCCTGGGCCAGTGCGGCGTCATGGCCCAGCACATAAGCGTAAGGTGCTTCGGCCCCTACTGCGGCCTCGAATGCTCCCAACACCAACAGCGAGCGGGGGTCGACCCAGTCGCGCAGGCGCGTGTGTGGCGGCCCGCTGTAACAGTGTTCACTGTCCAGGTCGTTTTCCAGCAACCATACAGCATGCTGGCCCAAGAGCTGACCAAGCTGCTGCTGGTAGTGCGGCGACACCAGCCGACCTTGTGGCATGCGCAGGCAAGACGGCATCACCAGCATGCACACCCGCTCGTCGCCCAGCAACCGGGCCAAGGCGCGCAGGTCCGGGTTGCCGCGGCTATCGGCAGGCACTTCCAGCACCCGCATGCCAGCACGCGCCAAAGCGCGCAACACCTGCCAGCAACAGGGCGACGGCACCAGTACCGTCCCGCCCTGCAAGGCAAGCCCCGCGAGCACCGTCTCCAGCACCGCCTGCACATCAGGGGCTAGTTGAACGTCCTCGGCACGCCAGTACTGGCTGGAGGACCGGGTATAACACTCAGCCACGGCATTGCGCAGACGGGTGTCGCCCAGCGTTTCCCATTGTGCAACATTGCTGGCGCGCTGACGGGCCAAGCGCCGCTCGTGGCCTAGTAGCGCACGCTCCAGCAATGGCTGCACCGGTAAGGGTGGCTGCAGGTACATGGGCGCTGCCTCTGCCTTTGCAGCGACCTGAGCGTAGTAGCCGGACCTTGGCTGACACTGGACGCGGCCTTCTTCCTCTAGCAGGTTGTAGGCACTCTGCACGGTTGCCAATGACACCCGCAGCCGTCGGGACAGTGCGCGCAACGACGGCAACTTGCATGGGCCACCACCTGAGGCCTGCTCTATCAAAGCCTCCAGGTAGCGGTACACCTTGCGATAGGCGAACTCGCCGGGAACCGCTTGCCCCATCAAGGCAACGCCGCTGGGCCACGGCGGCGCCCCGACGAAGGCCGTGGCAGCAACCTGAGGTGCACGTCACGGCGGGCCAGGTTGCTCTGCAAGCGCCAGGCAGTCAGCGGCATGCGCCCTTCATAGATCGCCCGCAATTGCACCAGCGGCAGGCCACTGGTATTCACCAGCCAGTCCCGCACCGCATCGGGGCAGGGTTTACCTTGCAAGGCCCGGTGCAGGTACGGCAGCGCTACCAGCATGTCTGCATGCCGGCACTGCAGAAAACGCTCGAGTCTCTTCCCCTGCCTGGCGAACGGGCTGAACAGCAGGCACACCAGTTGAGTCTGGTTGATACCGTAGGCCTTGCCCAGCGCCAGGGTATGTCCATCGCGAGGCTTGCTGTCGCCCGACGGCTCTGCCAGCCGAAGCGCCGGGCGAGCGGCCTGCAGCTCAAGGCTGCGTGCCCGCAGTTCGTGCAAGTGTGCCGGGGCGTGCGGGTCGACGAACGCCGCCAATGGCCAGGCATCCTCGGCCGTTTCGAACCCACCCCCCAGCATGGCGTCATGTTGCTGCCCTTCAAGCAGATGCGGCAGCAGGTCATCTATGGCAATCGCCCGCAACGGGGCATCCTCCGTGACGGCGGCCTGTGCGGGCTTCGCCATGCTGCCCGGCGAGGCTTCGACACCACCGTGCAACCGGCTCAGCCCGTGGGCCAGCGCAGCCAGGCCCTGATGCAGTACATGCGGGCCGCGCTCCCCTGCCAGGCGCAGGCTACGCCGGGCCCAAGCCAGGTAGCGACGCCGCTGTCCCCCGGGAATGGCAGTGATCAAGACGTCGGCCGGTGTCGGCCCCTGCAGTGCAGACCCCACGGCATCCGCCAGCTCCAGATGCAGGCGGCTACCCAGCAGCGCTTCGGGCCTGGCATCGACCATGTGCCCGAACATCAGCATGGCGTTCCTCGCCATTAGCCAGCGGTCGGGCGCTGCCGAAGACTGACGGCTGAATGGCACCACTTCGCGCCCCTCGATCATCTGCAGCTGAACCCGCGGGTCATCCTGCATGAACAGGGCACTGAAACTGCGCTCGTGGCCTTCCAGCGTGTCGCTGGCAGCCACGGGCAGGCTGACTACGAGTACCCGCAACTGAAAGGTTACCGGCGCACGCAGGGCGATGCTCAGTTGTGCCGCACGCAGCATGGCCAGCAGCCGGGCACTGCGACAATCGCCGCCTTGCAGCACCAGCACGCGAAACGTACCGATATACTCCGGCCCACCTGCAGCGACCAGCAACCGTTGTATCAGCAATTGCAGGGACGCTCGCTGCGGCTGTGACATTTGGCTCAACAAGCGCTCGAGCACTTGCTGGTAGATATAGTGCATTGCCTGATCGTGAATAGCCGTCACGAAATCACCTCATCAACTTCTATGCAGCCACCGCGTGCTGAGTCCGGTATTCAAGATTCAACACACCCTGTGCTTACCAGGAAGAAATTTCCTACACTCAAATTGAAGTAATGACGTAACGCATCACTGTCGCCAGACCATCGAAAAAAAATCGCAACCGCGACGGCCCGTCGCTACCACACACAGCTCATCCTCAGGCGTTGCCATGCTCATTCCACGCTCCTTGCGCAAACTATCATGGGGCCATTATCGGGGGATGCAGAGCGAATAGAAGATACAGATCTGGGTAAAAAAACCATTCAGCAAGACTGCAGAGACACACTGAACGCCTGGCCGACATCGTTCAAGGCTGAATAGTTGGCGGAATATTTCCATGCAACGACGGAGCATCGCCTTATATGTAGTCCACGACTGACTTTACTGTAGGAACATTCTTAGAGTTAGCAATTAAAACATTCTGCTCAACACACAAAAAACCCGGGACTCTGCCCGGGTTCATCGTTATCGCAAACAGCTATCAGTGCGCCATGTCCAGTACCACTCGCCCACCGCAAGGGCATTGGTCCATGTAACGATGTGCCTCCACCACCTGTTCGAACGGGTACACCTTGATGATTTGCGGCGTTAGCAGCTGGTCAGCGGTGAACTGGTTGATATCGCGCAAGGCACGTTGCAGCGCCACCTGGTCCTGGCTGATGCCAAGTTCCGGCTTGCCGGTGAAGTTACCGATGCAATGCACGTAGAACTGGATGTTCTTCTGAAAGGCTGCACAGGCCGGAAACGGCGTCTGGTTGCCACCTTGCAGGCCATACAGGACCAGGCTGCCACGCGGCGCCAGCACATCGCCCAGCAGTGACATCTGCGGCCCGCCCATACCATCGAGGACCATGTCCACGCCGCGGCCATCGGTGTACTTGCCCACCTGCAGCAGCAGGTCCTGCTCTTCGGTGACAATCACCTTGTCGGCACCCAGGCCCAGCAGATACTCACGCTGCTCCGGCTCTTTGGTAGCAGCAAACACCTTCAGCCCCAGGGCTTTGCCCAACTGCACGAAGGCAGGCCCGGCGCAATGGCTGGCATCGGTCACCAGCGCGGTCTGCCCGGCCTTGGCCCGGGCCAGGTCAACGTAGGCAAAATAGGCGATCAGCAACGGCGTATAGTGCACGCTCGCCTCGATCGGGGTGAGCACATCCGGGTAGCGGGTAATGGCCGTACGCGGCAGCACGATGACATCACCATATACCGGGTGATCGTTGGCACTGGTAGCCGGGAAGCTGGCGACACGGTCGCCCACCGCAATGTCGTCGACCCCTTCACCGACCGCAGTCACCACTCCGGCCATTTCGTGGCCGATGCCCGCCGGCAGGCGTGCCTGGGACGGCGCCAGGTTCTGGCGCCAAAGCACGTCATACCAGCTGACACCAACCGCCTGGACGCGGATCTGTACCTCGTCGGCAGCGGGTGACGGTTCGGCCTGCTCCTCGCAACGGAGCACATCGGCAGCGCCGAACTTGTGGAAACGGATCATGCGGGACATCGCATACCTCGCCTTTGTGAACCTCTAATTACCACTGACTTTATCCGGGCTTTGGTGGTTAGACCATCAGTGGTCATTAATAGTCGACATGCTTGTCATCGATTGGGCACCTGACTTTCCCTGCAATTGGTCCCCCTAAACCCGTGCAGGGTAACAGCCTTTGGCCGTAAGATTCACCCCTGCCCCACTTTAGGCGAAGCGCACCGATGAATCGAAACGACCTGCGTCGCGTAGACCTCAACCTGCTGATCGTGTTCGAAACGCTGATGCATGAGCGCAGCGTAACCCGCGCCGCGGAAAAACTGTTCCTCGGCCAGCCGGCCATCAGCGCGGCCTTGTCACGCCTGCGCAACCTGTTCGACGACCCGCTGTTCGTTCGCACCGGCCGCAGCATGGAACCCTCGGCGCGGGCTCACGAGATATTCGCCCTACTGTCCCCGGCGCTGGATTCGATTTCCACCGCGGTCAGCCGCGCTGCCGAGTTCGACCCCGCCACCAGCAACGCGGTGTTCCGCATCGGCCTGTCGGACGATGCCGAGTTTGCCCTGTTGCCACAGCTGCTTAAACGCATCCGCGCCGAAGCGCCGGGCATCGTGCTGGTGGTGCGGCGGGTCAATTACCTGCTGATGCCGACGTTGCTGGCCTCGGGCGAGATTTCGGTGGGGGTCAGCTACACCAGCGAACTGCCCGCCAACGCCAAGCGCAAGGTGCTGCGCCGTAGCATGCCGAAGCTGCTGCGTGCCGACAGCGTGCCCGGCAGCATCACCCTGGACGACTTCTGCGCACGGCCCCATGCGCTGGTGTCGTTTGCCGGTGACCTGTCCGGGTTCATCGACGAAGCCCTGGAAGAGATTGGCCGCAAGCGCCACGTGGTGCTAGCGGTGCCGCAGTTCAACGGGCTGGGGAGCTTGCTGGCGGGGACAGACATCGTGGCTACCGTGCCGGACTATACGGCCGATGTGCTGACTGCGGCAGGCGGGTTGCGAGCCGAGGACCTGCCGATACCTGTGCGCAGCTTCGAACTGCACATGGCCTGGCGCGGGGCGCAGGACAACGACCCGGCGGAGCGGTGGTTGCGGTCGCGGATACAGATGTTCTTCGGTGACCCTGACAGTCTTTAGGCGCTTCGCGCATGCTTGTTAGCTGATCATTTCTGCCTTTTCCTAGCCTCGAAGAGCATTTACTTCCAGCTAATTGCTAAATTTGGGGCATATTTTAGGGTGTGCTTTGGATGGCTTGAAAAGGATGCCCCCAAACGAAGATGCTCAGCGCTTTCGGGATCCGGATAGCATGTGACCGCATCTCTGCACTCACCGTGAAAGCCCATGCACGATGGGCATCAGCCCAAACCTAAGATCCATAACCATGGCCTTTGCCCAAGATCAGCTATCTACAGGGCCAAGACCGTTGGTTTTAAAATCGGCATGGATGTACTCCTAAGTGGGGATGCGGACGACCAATGGAGCCGCCCGCTTTTGGCCATCAAACCTGAGCTTGGCCGCC
The DNA here is from genome assembly GCF_022760795.1 of Pseudomonas sp. BP01. NCBI lineage: Bacteria > Pseudomonadati > Pseudomonadota > Gammaproteobacteria > Pseudomonadales > Pseudomonadaceae > Pseudomonas > Pseudomonas sp. BP01. The sequence goes on along the minus strand of NZ_JAFBKA010000004.1, from coordinate 98,036 downwards.
GTCAACGAACAATTCGATACCATTGACGAAGCTGGCGTCATCCGATGCCAGGAACAGCGCGGCACTGGCGATTTCTTCCGCCTCACCGACACGGCCCATTGGAATCAGCGAAGCCAGGTAGTCGAGTAAACCTTGTTGCTGTACAGCATCTGGCCCCGCGAGGTCGACCAGGCCTGGGGTACGTGTTGCACCTGGGCTGATGGTGTTGACCCGAACCTGACGGTCTTTCAAATCCAAGATCCAGTTGCGAACGAAAGCGCGTACGGCTGCTTTGGAAGCGGCGTAAACACTGAACGCCGCAGTGCCGGAGCTACCCGCAGTGGAGCCGGTAAGGATCACCGAGGCTTTAGGGGCCAGCATAGGCAGGGCTTTTTGTACGGTGAACAGCACGCCTTTGACGTTGCGGTCGAAGGTGTCATCGAAGTGCTGCTCGGTGATTTCGCCCAAGGGCAGCATCGAACCACCCCCGGCGTTAGCGAAGAGCACATCAATGTGGCCATGCGCGGCGCCAATCTGACTGTAGAGCGCGTCCAGTTGGTCGAGCTTGGTGGAGTCGACTTGCACGCCGGTGGCGTTCCCGACAGCGGCCACTGCTGCGTCGAGTTCGATCTGGCGGCGACCGGTAATGTAGACGTGGGCGCCTTCTTCAGCGAAGCGTTTGGCGGTGGCGAGGCCGATGCCAGTAGTGCCGCCGGTGATCAATGCGATTTTGCCTTCGAGCTTGCCAGCCATGGTGTTTCTCCCGTTACGTTAGGTAAGTTGCTGCGGTGTGGGAGAAGCTTATCGACGGCACCTGTTTTTCAAAATAGAATTGTCTGAAATCCATCGTTGCAGAAATGAAATGAGTAAACTTCCCGATTTTGAAGGGTTGGCCATGTTTGCCAAGGTGGCTGAAGAGGGGTCCTTCGCTGCGGCATCTCGGGTTATGGGGGTTTCTGTGCCCACGGTGTCTCGAGCGGTTGCGCGCCTTGAGGAGCGCCTGGGTGGACGCTTGTTCAACCGCACCTCACGCCAGTTGGCACTTACAGAGTTTGGCGCGAGCATGGCCGCCAGGGCCGGCGACATTTACCGGCAGGCAGAGGAGGTTGAAAGTGAGGCTCAGGAGCTGTCGGTGCAGCCTCGAGGCCAGGTAAGACTCGCGGTACCGATGTCGTTCGGTTTGCGCTGGGTATCACCACTGATTCCTCAGCTGATGCGCATGTACCCAGAACTGTCGATAGACCTGCACCTATCCGATGCGTCCGTAGACCTGATCGCCGAGGGCTTTGATGCGGCACTGCGCATTGCCGTGCTGCCTGACTCGTCTTTGGTCGCGCGTCGACTCTGTGCCGTAACCCAATACCTTGTGGCTTCACCTGCCTATCTAAGCGCACACGGATACCCGAGCCATCCACGTGAATTAGCCGCACGACCCTGCTTGAGCTATGCGTACCGCGCGCGCAGCCAGGTGTGGCGATTCACCCACGTGGACGGTACCGAAGAAGATGTGGTGCCGACCGGCCAACTTCGTGTCACCAACTCAGATGCCTTATTGCCGGCTTTGCTCGAGGGGCTGGCCATTGCCGAGCTTCCGGAGTTTATCGCCAGCGAATACCTGGCCGACGGCCGACTGATCGCATTGTTGCCGGAGTGGAGCATGATGCGTGGTGGTCTCTATTTCGTGACGCCCTCGGCGCGCACGCGCCCTGTGAAGATCAAGGCACTCTCAGACTTCTTCTTCGAGCACCTGTCCGAGCCATCATGGCGCTGGTCTTGATTTATCTCGATGTCCAGATGTTCTTCGGTGATCCCGCCAGCTTGTGACGGACTTCCAGAGGGTACACAGGTTTCCAGTCATTGGATCTCCCCCTTCCTGCTAGCCACCCATGGACTCTACCGGGACCGGGTAGTGAACCCGCACCAGCTCGATCAGGGCCTCAACCAAGGGATGATGCCGGGCGGAGTTCCACGCCAAAGCACTGGTGACCAAGCGGAACTCCTGCATCAGGGGTCGGATGACGACATTGCTGGGAGCTAGCCGCTGCAGCTCGTACGGCACCAGTGCGATACCCTGCCCGCAGCTGACAAAGGAAATTTGAGAACCGATCGACCTGACCTCATGCATGATCTTCGGTCTGAAACCGCACTGTTGACAGCAATTGACGATGTAGTCGAAGAAAACCGGACTACCGCCGCGTGCAAACATGATTTGCACATCATCGGCCAAGGTCCGCAGATCTACAGCCTCTTGATTGGCCAACGGATGGTTTTTCGACAATGCGACGGCCAGCCGATCCTGCACCAACGGGATCGAGCGAATCGGGTCATGATAGCCGCCCTCGATGCGGGCGAATGCGACGTCGATATCCCCCGTCTCCAGTGATGGCACAGCCTCACCACTGTCGATCTCGCGGATGAACACCGATGCCTGCGGGAAACGCATCTTCAGTTGCTCGATGAGCCCAGGAAGCACTTCCACCAAGGCGGCATTGATGGCGCCAATCGTGAGCACGGCAGTCTGGCCGGCAACCGCCTCGTGCACAGCAAGCTCCAGCCGCTCAAGTTGCTCGGCGAACTTGCGCACCGCCGGCATGATCGCCAAGCCGGCCGGCGTGAGAACTGCACCTTTGCTTGTGCGCTCGAACAGCTTCACCCGCAATGAGGCTTCGAGCACCTTGATCTGCTCGGTCAACGGCGGTTGCGACATACCCAGCCGCTTGGCGGCGCGCCCAAAATTCTGCTCTTCGGCGACAGCCAAGAACAACCAGAGATGGCGTATCAGGCGGAAGTTGATCATGAAATTCCTGGTTCAGACTCGCTCGGGGCACCCTACCTGAAGGCGCGATGACAAAGGCGGTGATGCATGCAAATGGCCTGCGCCGATACGACCAGCGTATCGAGGAATTAGCATATTCGAAATATACCTGCGCATCAGAGCCCGAAATACTAGGGCATCGCAACCGCAGGTGTCCGCCATGAACCAACAAGAACGACTGATCAGTCGCGCCGCCCTTGACTCGAACACCACCTCCGATAGCACTGTGCAGTTCGGGCCTGAAGTCGGGCACTCGCCAACCGTACACCTGAACAGTGCGGTCATCGACAAAGTTTTTTTCGTTGAGGTCTCGCTGTGCTGACTTTTGATCTCGCACTGATTGCCAAAGCCCAAAGTGTTCTTCAGGGTCAGGTTGTCCGCACCCCCCTGCTCAGTTCGCCCATGCTCAATGAGCTGGTGGGGGCAAATGTATATGTGAAAGCTGAATGCCTGCAGAAAACCGGGGCATTCAAGTTCCGTGGTGCGATGTTCAAGCTATCGCAGATGACAGCACATGAACGAGACAAGGGTGTCATCACCTACTCGGCAGGCAACCATGGGCAAGCGGTCGCTGCGGCGGCGCGTCATTGGGGATGCCCTTGCGTCGTTGTCATGCCAGAGCATGCACCGCGCATCAAGCAGGAAAACTGCCGGTGGTGGGGCACGGAGGTCGTGCTTTACAACAAAGACCGGGAAGATCGTGAGGATGTCGCACGACGGTTAATCAACAGTCGTGGCATGACGTTCGTATCGCCATTCGATGATCCGCACATCATGGCAGGCCAGGGCACCATCGGGCTGGAGGTGATTGATCAGCTGGCCGAGGCATGTGCGATACCCGACTCGGTGTGGCTGGGCTGCAGCGGAGGTGGAATGGCCGCAGGTACGCTGACGGCGCTGCGCTCGAAGTTCGGTGATTTCGAGAGCGTTCTGGTTGAAGCCGATGGTTACACCAAATGGGCTACCGCCCTGCAGCAAGGCAAGCCTGTGAAACTGGAGGAGCTCCCTAACACACTCATCGACGGTATTGCGGGGCCGGCAGTAGGGTTTCTACCCTTTGAAGCGTTGCGGCCCATCCGCCCCCGCGCAGAGGTGGCGTATCTGGCCGATGCGTTCTCTGGCATGCGCGCCGCGTTCCAATTACTGAAACTGGTTGTGGAACCGGGTGGTGCAGCGGCGCTGGGTGCCCTAATCAGGGAGCGAGAGCGCTATCGAGGCAAAACGATCGTTGTGGTGTGCTCCGGCGGTAATGTCGACCCTGATGTATTTCAACAAGCCTGGGCACCATAGTCGGGCTCGGTATCCGCGCCCTGAACTTCATTCACACATGACTGAAAACAGTGGAGACACACATGAGCAAGGTACTGGAAAAGCTGGCAGCCATGGGTCTTGAGCTGCCGGCGTTCAATACGCGGGGTGGCAACTATGTGCTGTACACGCGTTTTGGCAATCTGATCTACACAGCCGGTCAGGTGAGCCTGAAGGATGATGTCCTGCAGTACAAAGGCACGGTCGGCGTCGACCTCGATCTCGAGACGGCACAAGCTGCCTCTCGGGTGTGTGCGCTCAACCTTTTGTCAATTGCCAACCATGCGAGTGAGGGCAAACTTGATCGACTGCGCGTGCTAAAGGTCAACGGCTTTGTTAAATGCCTGCCCAGCTTCGAGCAGCAGGCGAAAGTCGTTGACGGCGCGTCGGACTTGTTCGTGGAACTCTTCGGTGCTGAGCGTGGAGCGCATGCGCGGGCTGCTGTGGGTGTTGCAGCCCTTCCTAGAGGCGCTCCGGTTGAGATCGAGGCCGTCTTCGCAATCGAATGAAAGGTGTAGGTCGGCAGCACGGGTACTCGATGGCGTACCCAGCTGCAGGCAACGCATGCGGCGCTACAAAGCCATACGAAAGCGATATCAAGGAGTTCCTTGAAAAGGAATGTCACTACCCTGAAACCTGCGCAATAGTATCCAAAGCAAGATGCTCTAACGAATGAGTTGCAAGGACCATGCGGTCGGACACGCTACCCTGCACCGCTACAAAAACAAAAAACAAGTAAGTTTCTTGTAGAAACTTTAGTTCTAGAAAACTGCCGTTAAACCACAACAAATAGAAAATCATGCAGTGGCCGCACAGCGCCCCGGCGCCGGCCAGATTTCTGGAGAAATTATGAAAACTCGCGTCGTTACCGCTACCCTCGCTTTGTCGCTCACTCTCATTACCCAAAGCGGGATGGCGACAGAACTCACAGGCACCCTCAAGAAAATTCAGGAAAGCGGGACCATTACGTTAGCGTTCCGCGATGCGGCAATCCCCTTCTCCTACCTCGCCGACGCTTCAGGCGTCCCTGTCGGCTATTCTCAGGATATCCAGCTAAAAATCGTAGACGCCCTCAAGCACCAACTCGACTTGCCAGACCTTCGCATCAAATACAACCTGGTAACCTCGCAGACACGCATTCCATTGATTCAGAATGGCACGGTGGATCTTGAGTGTGGGTCCACTACTAACAACATTGAGCGCCAACAACAAGTGAGCTTCTCGGTCGGTATTTTTGAAATAGGCACTCGCCTGCTTACTACCCGTGACTCAGCCTATAAAGAATTATCTGACCTGCAAGGCCGTAATGTCGTCACCACCGCCGGGACCACCGCGGAGCGGTTGCTGCGGTCCACCAACGCTGACCAGCAGCTTGGGATGAACATCATCTCGGCGAAAGATCATGGGGAATCATTTCAGATGCTGGAAACCGGCCGCGCTGTTGCCTGGCTCCAGGACGATGCTCTGCTCGCAGGTGAGCGGGCAAAATCACGCACACCGGAAAAATGGGTAATCGCAGGCAAAGCCCAGTCGCATGAAATATACGGCTGCATGTTGCGTAAGCATGATGCCCCCTTCAAGCAAGCGGTGGACAACGCCGTGAAAGCGCTCTATGCGTCTGGCGAAATTGAAACGATCTATCGTAAATGGTTTCAACAACCCATACCGCCCAAAGGTCTGAGCCTCGACTACCCGCTGCCCGAAGAAGTCAAAGCGCTTTATACCAACCCCACTGACCAGCCGGCGCCACTGTAAGGCAAGCATCCCGTCTACCGGGCCCTGTTACCCATTACGAATTGTGCACCACGCCTTCAGCAACTCCGGAGCGGTTAATCAAATGAACTACAATTGGGACTGGACTATTTTTTTCAAGCCCACGGGTATTGGCACGCAAATCTACCTGGACTGGTATATATCCGGGCTGGCGTGGACGCTCGCTATTGCGCTACTTGCCTGGATGATCGCTCTCGTGCTTGGTTCCATCCTCGGTATTATGCGATCGATACCAGGGCGTTGGCTGTCGGGTATAGCAACCTGCTACGTTGAGGTATTTCGCAATGTGCCTTTACTTGTGCAGCTGTTCATCTGGTATTTCTTGATACCTGATCTTTTACCCCCTTCGTGGCAGGTAGGGTTCAAGCAGGACCTGGATCCAACAACATCGTCGCTCATCAGTGTGGTCATGTGTTTGGGATTGTTCACCGCTGCGCGGGTCTGCGAGCAGGTACGTACCGGTATCGAAGCGCTTCCGGCCGGGCAGGCCGCAGCCGGCAAGGCCATGGGCTTCAGCGTAGGGTGCGTTTACCGTTATGTACTACTGCCGCAAGCGTACCGGATCATCATTCCGCCGCTGACCACTGAATTTCTCGCTGTGTTCAAAAATTCTGCGGTCGCCTCGCTGATTGGGTTGCTGGAGCTTCTTGCGCAGACCAAACAGACGGCTGAGTTTTCAGCCCATCTCTTTGAAGCCTTCAGCTTGGCAACCCTGATCTACTTCACCTTGAACATGGGGCTTATGGGCATCATGAAACACTTCGAGCGCAAGTCCCACGTACCGGGCCTTATTACAATGAGCGCAAAATAATGGACTTCACCGAAGTTATCCCCGCTCTTCCCGCCCTCGCGAGCGGCATGTGGCTGACGCTTAAGTTGTTAGCGATCGGTGTTCTCGGCGGCACCGTTCTAGGTACATTGTTGGCATTGATGCGCCTTTCGACCAACCGCTGGATATCCAGCGCCGCCGGCCTGTATGTCAATTACGTTCGGTCGGTGCCGCTGCTGCTGGTCATTACCTGGTTCTACCTCGCAGTGCCCTTCATTCTTCAATGGCTCGTGGGGCGCCCCATGCCGGTGGGCGCGTTTGCCTCATGCGTCGTCGCCTTCATATTGTTTGAGGCCGCTTATTTCTGCGAGATCGTGCGGGCAGGCGTGCAAGCGGTAGCGAAGGGTCAAATGGCGGCTTCCTTGGCACTTGGCATGAGCAGCGCTCAGGCCATGCGCATGATCATATTGCCCCAGGCGTTCAGAAAGATGACGCCGCTGTTGCTTCAGCAAAGCATCATTTTCTTTCAAGACACCTCACTGGTATACACCGTTGGGCTCGTGGATTTCCTGAATGCTGCCCGCGGCAATGGCGATATTATCGGCCGTGTCAACGAGTTCCTCATCGTCGCCGGCCTCACTTACTTCATCATCAGCTTCGGCGCTTCGAGACTGGTAAAACGCTTGGCACAACGGTGGGCAGTATGATTGAGATCAAAAACGTCAATAAGTGGTATGGCAACTTTCAAGTGCTCACAGACTGCACCACCCAGGTGAAGCAAGGTGAAGTGGTCGTGGTGTGCGGGCCTTCGGGGTCCGGCAAGTCCACCTTGATCAAATGCGTCAACGCACTGGAACCCTTCCAAAAAGGCGACATCACTGTTCAGGGCACTAGCGTCGGAAGCGCGAAGACTGACTTGCCCAAATTGCGCTCCAAAGTCGGCATGGTGTTCCAGCACTTCGAGCTGTTTCCCCATCTTTCAATCATCGAAAACCTGACACTTGCACAAATCAAAGTGCTCGGCCGCCGCAAAGAGGAATCTGTCGAAAAGGCCAGGGCACTGCTCAGTCGTGTTGGCTTGTTGGCGCATGCACAAAAGCACCCAGGCCAACTCTCGGGCGGGCAGCAACAACGCGTTGCCATCGCTCGTGCTTTGGCAATGGATCCTGTCGTGATGCTATTTGACGAGCCCACCTCAGCCTTGGACCCCGAGATGGTCAATGAGGTACTGGATGTCATGGTCGAACTCGCGCAAGATGGCATGACCATGATGTGCGTCACTCATGAGATGGGGTTTGCGCGGAAGGTCGCCGACCGAGTTATCTTCATGGACAAAGGCTGGATTATCGAGGACTGCAAGAAAGACGAATTCTTCGGCTACCCCGAACAACGCTCCGAGCGAGCACGCCAATTTCTTTCGAAGATCCTTCAGCACTGATCAGCGCATAAAGATACCGGTTGGTCGCACCAGTGGGTAATCTCCGGGGCATCCGTTGGCCTCCTGACTAAGCCTGCTGACTCCCTTTTGCGCCAGGATGATCAATGCGTACGGAGGTCGTCGCGTACTGGCCGTGCACAGCGTGATATTGGCTGTCGCGCTTTTGCAACGGATCAAACAATCGACTCGTCTGGACTACAAGGTGGCTTGATACGCTAGGATGGTGTCGAACAGACACACTAACCTGATGGGCCGACATGTTTGACTGGGATAGCCTGAGATATTTCAACGCGTTCGTTCGCGAGGGGTCACTTGCCGCAGCTGCTCGGTCGCTAGGCGTCGAGCACGCCACTATTGCCCGCAGAATCTCGGCACTTGAAGCCGCATTGAACCTGAAGCTGGTTGATCGCAGAGGCCGCCTTTACGAACTTACCCAAGATGGCTTGCGGGTTGGCGAGTACGCGGCGCTCATGGAGTCGGCGTCGTTCGCCTTGGAGCGCTTCGTCGAGGGTGAGGAAAGCCGCGTCGAGGGTGAACTCACGCTTTCTGCTCCTCCGGCGTTTCTAGGCACGCTGGTCGCTCGCAGGCTCGGGGAGCTACGCGCACGCCACCCCCTTCTGCAACTCAGGTTAGTGGGCGCGAAATCCACAGCCTCGCTGGCTAGAAAGGAAACCGATATCGCGATCACCTTCACCCGCCCACAAGAGCAAAGCGTGATCGCCAAGAAACTAGGCACGCTGCGCTTTTTCCCCTACGCCACCGAGGACTATCTGGCGAAAAATGTTGCGGCTGATCATGAATTCATCGGCTATGACCGCAGCATGGGTCAATCTATCCAGCAGCGCTGGTTGCTGGATCACCTCAAAGGCAGGCGCGTCTCGGTGACCAGCAATGACCTTCGAATCCAGGCACTCGCTGCTGCAGGGGGAGCCGGCGTGGTTTATTTGCCAGACTTCCTCGCGGCTGAGCATGCACTGGTTAAAGCGGATACTGAATGCCCTCCTCTCGAGCTGCCGATCTGGCTCGCTTTCCATGAGGACTTGCGCAGCTCCATCAAAATTCGGGTGGTGGTCGAATTCCTCATGCAGGGATTGGAAACCACTCAGATCATGTGAATTTTTTCACATATCACTTGCATCATCTGGGAATAGGCTCACAGGTCACCTCTGATTAAGCTGGCAAAATCACTTGTCAGAGAGAACCCGTCATGAGCAACACTCCACCCATTCAGGGGACACTCGCGGTGTTTCGAACAGCCTGGGTTGTCACTGCAATCTTCATTCTGTCCAATGCCGCCACGCCCCTCTACAGCATTTGGCAAAGAAGCCTGGGATTCAATTCAGGCACGCTGACGGTAATTTTTGCGTGTTACATCGCAGGCTTGCTGCTCACGTTGACGCTAGCCGGCCAACTGTCTGACCATTTTGGGCGCAAAGCGCTGTTGGTCCCGTGCATCGGTCTGGCAATCATCGCAGCCTTCCTGTTCGACCAAGCGGCAAGCATTGGGACGCTGATGCTTGCCCGTTTCTTCACCGGGATATCAGTCGGACTGGTGGTATCAGGCGGTATGGCCAACGTCATCGAACACGCCGAGCCGCACCGTAAGCATTTCGCTTCGCTGATGGCTTCGATAGCAATGGTGTTTGGCGCCGGTACCGGGCCGCTGCTGGCGGGCGTTGTGGCGCAATACCTCACAATGCCCATTCATATCGTATTCCGGTTCGAGATAGCGCTGCTCTGCCTGGCCTTGCTCGCACTGATGCTGCAGAAGAACCGCAAGCTGGGCACGGGTTCGTTCAAGCCGCGCCTGCCTAGAGTACCGAAAGAAAGCGTCGGTATCGTCCTGTTAGGCATCGCGTTCTTCGGCCCTGGTATCACATCAACGTCGTTCATCCTGGCGCTTGGCCCCAAGTTGATCGCCACGTTCCTGGGCGTGAACAGCCCGCTGATAACCGGCTGCATGGCCTTCTCGATGTTCGTTGTAGCCGTAGGTGTGCAATTGGCCGCGAAGCGACTTGGCCACCGCACAGTTTTCTGGCTTAGCGGGGTTGCCACTATCGCTTCGATGATCAGCGTATGGATTGCGCTGGAAGCGGGCTCGGTAATCTGCTTGATCATCTCGGCACTGCTGGCTGGTGCGGGCCAGGGCCTGGGACAACTGGGAGGTTTGACGCTCATCGGTGACAACGTTCAGAACGAACGTAGGGCTGAGGCCAATGCGCTATTCAATATGGGCGGTTACCTACCTGCCGGCGCTATTCCGGTTCTGATCGGTTATCTGATCGACTCGGTGGGCCTCCATGCGGGGATCGTTTCCCTGGCCACCATTATTGGGGGATTGGGATGTCTTGCGCTTACACAGTTGCACCGCCAGCATGTCGCTCAACAGAAAACCAAGAAGATTGCGATGGGCTAACGCTTGGATAAGTTACCTCACGCGGGCAAGCAGCGGCCTGCCCGCTACACGAGCGTTAAGCGGATTGCAGCGCATCCCATAGGATGACATAGCGGCGGAGTACTCCAAGCCCCAATGCAGAGCAACGATGCGGCTTAACACAACCGAACTCTTGGTCTACCTTCCCTGTCGCAGGTATGAACGTTCGCTCCGACCTCGGTAGCCAGCAGATTCCAGGAGGACAGCTTCATGGCCATTGATCGCCGCACATTGCTACAACTCGGCTCGTTAGCCGGCGCCAGTCTGATGCTTCCAGCTCAGGCCAGCGTCCTCCCACAAGAGCGCGCTGGTCGTCTGCTGATTCGCAATGCCACTGTGATAACCATGGATCCCGCGCTTGACGACATGACAAGTGCCGACGTGCTAATCGAGCACGGCATTATCCGCCAGCTCGGCACGGGCCTGGACGCCTCTCAGGCCCAGGTAATCGACGCAACGGACATGATCGTGATACCGGGGCTCATCGATACCCACTGGCATTTGTGGAACAGCCTGCTGCGCAACAGCGCGCCCGTTCCCGGCGGGCCTGCCTTCTTTGTCAGCCAGCAAGCCACCAGCAAGCGTTTTACTCCTGCCCTCGCCGAACTCAGCGTCCGCCTCGGGTTGGCTGAGGCCGTTCACGCGGGCATCACCACGGTCAATAGTTGGGCGCACAACATCCGCGACCCCGACTTCGCACAGGCCGAGCTGCGCGCGCTGTCTTCCAGCGGATTGCGGGCGCGGCTGTGGTACGGCTATGCGCAAGACTTGCCGGCCACCGGTGCAATGGACTTCAAGGATATCGAGCGTGTGCAGTCCCAACTGAAGACCCCCGCTCACCGGCGCATCGATCTTGGGTTGGCTATCCGTGGTCCCGAACGCACCGAAGCGCCGATCTGGGAAGCAGAATTTGCATTTGCCAAAGCCCTTGGTCTGCCTGTATCCACCCATATTGCCGTCAGCCGCCAGATGCAGGAGAAAAAGGCTATCCAACAACTGGCTGGCCGTGGCCTGTTGAGCTCGTCCGTGCAGCTGGTGCATGCCACTCACGCCGATGAACAAGACCTGGCCAGCATCGCGCAGGCGGGCGCCACGGTGTGCATCACACCCTTGACGGAAATGCGTGTGGGCTATGGGCTGCCACCCGTGGCAGCGCTGCATCGCGCGAAACTATCGGTCACGCTCGGCATCGACACGTTGGTGCTAGGGGGCAATGCCAACCCGTTCATGCTCATGCAGACCTGCCTCAACCTGGCTATCGGCACTTCTGGTGATGAGCAACTGATGACCGCCAAGGATGTGCTGTATTGGGCCACACAGGGGGCTGCGCTCGCCATGGGCATCGGCCAGGAAACAGGTTCGATCACTGTGGGCAAGCGCGCCGACCTGGCGCTGATCGACACCCGCAGGCTGGGTATCTTCCCAGTCAACGATCCCGTGGCGTGCATCGTTCAGTCGGCGACTCCAGCAGACGTCGACACCGTGATAGCCGACGGCCGTATCGTCAAACGTGGGGGCCAACTCATCGGGCTCGATACAGCCACGCTCCGCAGCCAGGCCCTGGCTGCGGCACGGCACTTGTTGCAGCAAGGCTGACCCGCTTGCAAGCAGGGCAAGGCTTGTGCCTTGCCCGGCGCGCGTACCAGCACTGCTGTACTCAGAAGCTCGCTTGCACCTTCAAACCGCCTACCCAGGCATCGTCAACCTGTTTCACCCCGCCTGGGTGACGCACAAACTGCAGGTTCGGCCGCACCGTCAGCCAATCGGCTAGATGAATGCCATAGTTCAGCTCGGCGTTGTACTCGGTTTCCTGGACCGGCAAATAGCCGGGGCTGTCGTAGTCATCGATCCCGTTGACCTGATTGGTCAGGGCCGCATTCTTTCGGTAGGCCGCGTTCACATGGACTTCCGATAGTGCCAGGCCGACATCGTCCTTTGGCCGTGCATCGAATGGGCCCTTGTAGATAGCGCCCACCGACAGGTAGTGATCGACCTTGCTGGCCTTACGGTCATGAGCCGTGCCCATTGCAAAAACGGTCAGCCCGCGTGAAGCATCACCAGCGTGCTGGGTTATCTGCTGCATGGCACCCAGCCACACGCCGTGCTTGCTCGATGCGCTGCGATAGGCTGCTCCGCTTATTACAGCAGGCTGGCCACGGCTGTCCTTGAGCACGTCGTTGGCGTTGGACGTACTGTAGTAATAACCGGCACGGTACTCACCCGGTAGGCCGTCAATGCGCGGCTGCCATACCAGTTCCACCGGCAGCACCGCTCCCTCGGTGCCGCTGCCACTGAGCTTGAAGCCATTGTCGTTCTGAGTGTTCGACGGGTTCTGCTCGTACGCGCCGATTTGCGCAAACAGCTCTGGACTGAGCTGGTACTTGACCCGCAGCGCCCACTGGGTGATCGGCCAGTTGTACCAGATGCCACCCCAGTTCCCGACCTGCGAGCCGCAAAAAGTCAGGTTCTGAAAGTTGCAGTCAAAGCTGTTGAAGTCCTCACCCTCACCGAAGCGCCCCGCCTTGATATCCAGGTGCCGATCGAAGAACGCTTGCTGGTAGTACAGCTGGGTCATGCGCCAGTGCGAGCCGCGGCCCCAGACTTCCTGCGACGAGCTGAGCGTACCGGTGCGTGGGTCACCGACGCGGTCGTTGGAAATGTTGTCGCCGTTGCGGTTGGCCACGGTCAGCTGGAAGCGCGCGTCGTGCCAGCCGAGCAATTTCTCCAGGTCGAAACGGGCGCCCAAGGAATATTGGTCGCTGTAACGGGCAGTACGGTCGTTGTTGTAGCCGCCGCCAAGATTGGCACCGATTTCGCCGACATAAGCGAATTCGAAGTCCACGCCCTGCTGAGCCAGGTCGCTGCGGGCGCCATTCCAGTCGCCCAGCGCCCAAGGGGAATCGCTGGCAAAAGGCTCTGCAGCATGAACGGTCGGGGCGCAGACCAAAGCGGCAAGCAAGACGCGCTGTTTGAAAATGGACATTGATGGTTCTCTTTGTTATTGGATGCTGCCTGTTGCGGCTCTCGCCGCCAAAGGGCCTGCGGCACAGGTGGTGCACAGGGCCAATGGCCGTGCTCCACCTGTGCCGCAGGTTCAGCCGCGGGTGATTACTGAACGCTGGCGCGCATTTGCTCAGGCAGCTCAAGCTGCTTGCGCATCTTCGTCACTTCCGCAGCCGTGACCGGCTGGGCACTGTTGCCCCAGCTGTTGCGGGCAAATGTGAGGATGTCGGCGATCTCGCTGTCACTGAGCTTCCAGTCGAACGCCGGCATGCCGGCACCGGTGGTGTAGGTGTGGGTATGCACCGCACGCGCACCACCCAGGACCACGCTGGTGAGCGTGTCGGTGTTGTTCGCCAGGATCGCCTTGTTGCCGGCAAAGCCAGTGATCATATGGCTCACACCCTCGCCCGCAGTGCCGTGACAGGCCGAGCAATGCACCTCGTAGCCTTGACCGCCGCGTTGCATGCGCGCATCGCTTGCGGCCAGTGCTTGGGCGGCAGGTTGCGGTGTGCCAGGTAAGGATTTGAGGTACACAGCAATGGCACGCAGGTCCTGCTCGGTCAGGTGCTGTGTCGAGTTCTCGATCGCTTCGGCCATCGGCCCACTGGCCACTGCCACACCGTCACTGCCGGTTTTCAGGTAGTCGACAATCTGCTCGACCGTGCTGTCACCCAAGCCCTGGTGCGGGTCGTTGGTGATATTGGGCGCGAACCAAGTGCCTACCAGCCCACCCTGCAGGGCCTGGCTGGCAATCGGGCCACCCAAGGCGTTACGCGGGCTGTGGCAGGCTGCACAGTGCCCTGCCCCGTCCACCAGGTACCGGCCACGGTTCCACTCCACGCTTTGCCCAGGATCGGGGGCGTATGGCTGGTTGTCGAAAAACATCCAGTTCCAGCCGGCCATCAGCAAACGCTGGTTGAACGGGAAGTTCATGCCCGACAGCTCGTCGACTTTGTGCGCCTTCGGCTCGATCGTGCTGAAGAATGCCCACAGCGCGCGCAGGTCATCGTCGCTCATGCGCGTGTAGTCGGTGTAAGGCATTGCCGGGAACAGCAGGCCATGACGGCCCTGGCCCTGGCGCACCGCATTGAAGAAGTCGCGCTGGGTGTAGTTGCCTATACCGGTTTCGCGGTCGGGGGTGATGTTCGACGACTGAATATCACCGAATGGCGTGCCGATCACATAGCCACCGGCAAAATCGCCACTCTTGGCCGTGTGGCAGGCCGCACAGTCGGCGCCACGCATTACATACTCCCCCTGCTTGATCAGCGCCGCATCGGTGGACTTGAAATCGCCAAGACGCACCGTATCGTCAGCCACCTGCGAGCGTGCGGTAGAGTTGGCCTGGATGACCAGACCGAGCATCACGGCACCAGCCAAGGCCAGCACGCCGCCGCCGATCAGGGCGGTTTTCTTGTTGAGCATCGCGGGCCTCACACCAGGGAACCGGGGTTGTGCTGATACTTTTCATGGATCGCGCGTGCCGTACGAATGGCCAAAGCGCCAACGGTGCTGGTGGGGTTGTAACCCGCGTTGGTCGGGAACGCCGATGCGCCGACCACGAACACGTTGTGTGCATCCCAGCTTTGCAGGTAGGTGTTCACCGCGCTGGTACGCGGGTCTTCGCCCATGATCATGCCGCCTTGGGTGTGGTTGGAGTTCTCGTCGTACGGGCTCCAGGACTTTGCCGCCGAATTGAACGTTTGTACGTGCTTGGCACCCATCTTCTTGCCAATGTCCACTGCGCGCTGCTCGATGAAGCGGGCCATGTTGCGGTCGTTCTGGTTCCAGTCGAAGGTCATGCGCAGCAGCGGTGTGCCCCAGCGGTCCTTGTAGTTCGGGTCCAGTGACAAGTAGGCATCGCGGGTCGGCATCGAGGTGCCCTGGCCGAAGATGATGCCGTAGTTCTGGTAGTTGTCCTGGTAGTTCTGCTTGAAGCCTTTACCCCAGCGCGGAGTACCAGGCGGCAGCAGGCCGGAGCGACCAATCGGCATGCCCTCGCGGGAAACAGTGAGCAAGCCGGCGCCGCCAATGAAGTCGTGCTGGCTGTGATCGAAGTTGTCACCGTTGTAGTCGTCGACCTGGATACCCAGGCCACCAGCGCCAATGAACGGGTTGAGTGTCTGGTCCTCGAACCACACGTGGGCGCCCGAGCAGGTCTGGTAGTTGTAGGCACGGCCAAGAGTGCCGGTCTGGGTCACCGGGTCGTACTGCTGACCGATCTGGCTGATCATCATCAGCCGCGCGTTATCATAGGTGAACGAGCACAGCGCGACGATATCGGCCGGCTGGATCACTTCGCGGCCCTGTTCGTCGAAATAGCTCACGCCGGTGGCGGTCTTGCCGTCTTCAGCCTTGTGGATCTTGGTCACGTAACCCTGGGTGATCAGGGTGAAGTTCTTGCGCCGCATCAGCGCCGGGATCACGCAGGCCTGGGGCGAAGACTTGGAGTAGTTACCGCAACCATGGAACATGCAATAGCCACAGTAGGTGCAAGGCGCCATGCTTACCCCGAGCGGGTTCACATAGGCCGCGCCGACGTGGGCGACGGGGATGTAGAACGGGTGCAGGCCCATTTGCGCAGTGCTGTCGCGGTACATCTGCATCAGCTGCGATTCTTTGAGCGCTGGCGTCGGGAATTCCCGGCTGCGGGGCCCTTCGAAGGGGTTGCCACCAGGTTGCAGCTTGCCGTTGATATTGCCAGCCACACCGGAAATACCGGCGATGCGCTCGAAGCGGTCGTAGAACGGCTCGAGGTCGGCATAGGTGATGCCCCAGTCCTGCACCTGCTCCAGGCCCTTGAGCTTGCTCGCGCCGTAGCGCTCCAGCGTGGCCGATCGCACGCGGAAGTCCCACTCGGAGAAGCGCCAGGCCATGCCGGCCCAATGGAAGCCTGCGCCACCGACCGACTTGCCCATCTGGAAGGCCTTCAGTTCACGCGTCGGCACCGCGGTCTGGCCTGACTGATTGCGGAACGTCAGGGTGTAATCACCTGGCTGCAGCAGCAGCTCGCGGCGTATGGTCCAGCGCAGTTCGTCCGGGTCGACCGCTGGCGGGGTATCGGTGGAGGTGTCGAGCCAGGGGCCGCGGTCGATGGCCACCACTTCCAGTCCGGCTCGAGTGAGTTCTTCGGCCATCAGCGAGCCGGCCCAGCCCAGGCCGACGATCACGACGTCAGCTTTCTTGCGTTGAATTGCCATGGGTATCTCCTGGGCTCAGCTCACCGGGATCAGGCTGATGGGCTCAAGGCCCAGATCCTGACCGCGCCGGTCGATGTATTGGCGGTAGTCGTAACGGGCACCGGGGAAGCCAACCAGCTTCCAGCCGACCATCCCGCGGTTGCCGCCGTAAAGCGGGTCGGAGAAGTAGCCCTCACGCACGCTCATCAGCAGGAACTCGAACAGGCGGTTGCTGCTGCCCTTGCCTTCCCAATCGAGCTTGCCGGCCTCCAGGTCAGACAGCACAGCGTCCATCTGCTCGCCTTCGAGCTCGGCGAAGGGTTTGGAATGGCGCGCGCGGGCGTGCCGGTCAATGAACTCGAGCCCAGCCAGGGTGTAGTCGCGGCGGGTGCGCAGGCTGATGGTCAGGCCCATCAGTTGCGACTCGTCGGCGCGCAGCGGCTGGTCCAGGTAGAGGTCTTTCGACTCACCATAGGGCCCATTCATCTGGGCATCGAGAAAGTCCACGCACCCCGCTTCACTGGCCGATGGCCCAAGCTGGTCTTGGGGGATCAGGCGGTCGAACACCGCCGTCAGGGTGGCGCGAGCCTGGCCTTTGAACACGTTGCCCTGGCCGCCGCTCATGACCGGCGACGGCAGCATTTCGCGGGTCAAGCCGGTTTCTGAGGGCACCGACTTGAGTTCTACCGCACCGACCTTGGCAAGGCCTGCGGCGGCGAACAGCGCACCCATAGAACGCAAGGCGTCCCTACGCTTCATGGAATTCTCCTTATCGACAATCACGGGGGACCGTGGGCAGGTAGCGGTTTTTCGGGCGCACAAAGGCACACGGCGCGCACGGATGAGCACGTCGAAGCGATGGGGATGCAGTGGGCGAACGAAAAGCGCGGGATGCTGGGAGGTGTACCTGGCGACCTGCCAATCACGGCGGGCGCCAGTGTAGGGCGCGACATTACGCCACGCCATTGAGGCTTTGACGTGTTTACGTCAAAACACCATCAGGGTCGGACAGAATCAACGGTCTCGTCGATCACTATACGCAGCTGTGGGTGCACTTGCGGGGGCGCGGCCAGGTCACCGTTGGCGTAGAGCAGTTGCTGGATGGCGGCTTCTGCCTGCCCTTCAGGGTCCTGGTCGAGTACCAACGACAGCACCCCTTCGGCGAGCATCGCGGCATGCTGATGGGTCGCCTCATGGCTGATCCAGACAGGGCTTGCCTTGAAACGCTTCAGCCCGCGATGCACTCCGGTCGACCCACTGCCCGTGGTGTACAACCCGGCGATCGGCGCAGCCTGGCTGGCGTATTCGCTGAGTGTCGCCGCGTTCAGGTCGTCATCATCAAAGCATTCCAACGGCCCAAGCACCGCGACGTTCGGCGCCCGTTCGCCCATGACTTCGAGAAACCCTTGAACCCGCTGCTGATGAGCGTGGTACAGCAGCGAATTGGTCACCAGCAGTACCGGGCCCTGTCCCGGGCGGACCCACTGGCTCATCAGCCGGCCGGCGGCACGGCCGGCCTTGTGGTTGTCGATGCCGACATAGGTTGCGCCCGTCAGCCCCGAGAGGCTGCTGGTCAGCAGCACCACCGGAACCCCGGCATCCATTTGCGCCTTCAGCGCGGCGCGTACTTCAGGGGTGTCCTGAGCCACCACGATCATGCCCTGTCGCGGCACCTTGGGCTTATTGATCAACGCCAGCAACTGCTGCGGATCTCGCTCTTGCCAGACTTGGCGCTGCAGGACCAGGCGCGAGCGGTGCATCTGCGCCTGCTGAACGAACGCTGCCGTCAGCCGCTGGAAGTGATCGGTTGCACTGTCGACCATCAGCAGGTCGAAACGCAGCAGACCGTGCACCGGCGATGGCAGTAAGCGCTTGAGCCCTAGAGCCTGCGCCGCTTGCAGCACTTTGCGGCGCTTGCTGTCGGAGACACTGCCGCGTTCGTTCAATACGCGGTCCACGGTGCTCAGGCTGACCCCTGCCTGACGGGCAACATCGGCCATGCGCTGGCGACGCTCGATCTTGTCCACCTTGCAACATCCAGTTACTTAAAGCGGGCAGTCTGCCATGCCTGCCCGGTTTTAGCCTACTGCCGTCGAGCTCAGCCCTGCCCTTGCTTGTTGACCGCCAAGGGTACAAACCACCGCGGGATAAGCCGACGATGCAACAACCAGCCGTCCAGTGAAAACTTCCCGGCGCCCGTCATCATCACCCCGCCGAACACGATCATCAGCAGCATCACGTACTCCCAACCACCACCGCCTGCCGAGGCCCACGCGTAACCGCGGCTCCATTCCCCACCAAAACCGACGGTGGCGACCAGGAAGTAGATGAGGCTGACGAACGCGCCCAGCCTGGCAAACAGGCCAAGACCGACACTGACTGCACTGGCGAACTCGATCAAACCGCCCAGAATCACGAATGCCGCAGCCATTTCCCCCAGGCCGAAACCCTGGAAGCCCGCTTCGAGCTTATGAAACCAGCCCATGCCGGCAAAGATCTTTTCAGCGCTGTGGCAGAGCTCGTTCAAGCCGAAGTACATGCGCACGAGCGTCGCCTGCCACAACAAGGTGCCCAACCACGCACCTGGCTTGGAGCGGTCTCGGCGCAGGTCGCTGAAGGCACAGTCCACGAACTGTAGAAAGATCGGAATGGCGGCGATACTCGCGACCCACACCATTACCTGCGCGTCATTCATGGCCGCGACGCGCCAGGCGAGCAGAAACGGCAGCAGCGACAACAGATAGCCAGGCGCGAACACCCTGGGTGTGATCATTACGGCGCTGAGCAAGGCCACACCCATCCAGACGGTGCTGGACCAGGCTGCGAAATCTGGCAACGTATGGTTGCCCCAGCCACAGTAGACAGCAGCCAGCAGCGTAGCCGCCAGCCCCGCCACGCTGAGCGAGTGAGGCATGGTCGAAGGCTTCAGGAGGCCATAATCGCTGGCAGAAGCGCCATCGACAGTGTCAAGACGCAGGGTGGCGCTGTTCATGGATGGGTCTCCTTGAGGGGTTGCGGAGCAGGCAGCGTTTTTTCGAAGGCGCGAACGACTTCGGTGGCAAAGCGCTGCTCTTGGGCATCACTGGCACCACCCGCCACTCCCATTCCGCCGACGCGCTGGCCCTGCTGGCGTATCACCAGGCCTGCCACCGCCGGCAGGATGCCCGGGATACTGCCCAGTTGCAGGTTGTCCTTGCGCGCCATGTCGTAGAACACAACCGTGTCGACATCGTTGATCGCGGCCGAGTTGGCCTTCTTGATGGCTGCCTCGACGCACCCCGGCGCCGCGCCATCCATGCGTTTGAACGCCAGTAGGTAACCGCTGGCATCGGTGATCGCGATGCATGGGTGCACACCTTCGCCAATCGCCTTGGCAACTGCCCGGTCCAGCAGCGCGGAGGCTCCGGCCAGCGACAGGTTCGCCGTGCCAAGCAATGGCTCAGGTGTATCGGCGGCGCTGGCCAGAGGCAAGGCTCCCGCGATAGCGGCGCATAACAGTAAACGTGACAAGCTCATGTTCGATTCCTTGCAGACAAAGTGCAGGTCAAATACGGCCCCCAGCAACACCGGAGGCCGCTGCCTCAATGGAACGTGGCCGCCACGTCTTCAGCCAGTTTCTGTTCGGTCAGGTCTGTCGCGCCGCTGATGCCCACACTGCCGATCACGTTGCTGTCATGCTTGACCACGACACCGCCCACCGCTGGCAGGATGCCCGGAATGGTGCCGATGGCCAGGTTCTCTTTTCGCGCCAGGTCGTAGAAGGTGATGGTATTGATGGCAAAGCGCGCTGCAGACTTGGCCTTGGCGATCGACGCTTCGACGCAACCGGCGTAAGCGCCCTGCATGCGGGTAAAGGCCAGCAGATGCCCGTCGGCGTCGGTCACGGCAATACAGATGTTCATGCTGCGGCTGCGGGCCATCTCGGTTGCGCGTTCGGCCAACTGCTGGGCCGCGGCGGTCGACAGGTTTTCCTGGGTGACCACCGAAGTACTCGGCGCATTAGCCGCCTGCACATGGGTGAAAGCGGAAGCGATGAAGGCGAAGCTCAAAGCGGCCATGCTGTTTTTTGTTTTCATGGTTACAACTCCTGGGTTTACGACCTGTGCTCCATTGCACAGGCAGGCTTGGAAAATGTACGGGGGCCTTTCGCGCAGGCGTAGGCACCCTGCGGCCGCCAATGACGGCCGCTGGATCATGGGTGTGAAAGGTGCAGGGTTGGCACGCGCCGCAACGCCTGCCCGGGGGCTCACCGTGTGGTGGCTAACGGTTTGCCGACCAGTCCAGGGACTTTCTCCCGATCGCCAAGGTTTTTAGGCAGCTGCAGCTTGTAGATCTTGAATGGCAACTGCAGCGCATCCTTTCCGCCCGGCCCACGGTTAGACGCCATGCGGGCACTTTGCGGAACCGGTATATACAGCTCGCGCTGGTCGGAAATGATCATCGCGTCGGGATTGGCCAAGCGCTCGTCCTCCGCGACAACGCGCAGGGTGCCATCTGGCGAAAAGACGGTGACCCGAGGCTTGTCGTACTCGCCCATGTAAATGTTGCCGGCGCTGTCGATTGCGGTGCCGGTAAGTGGATTGGTGTTGTAGACGAACTGCACTTGCTTGCCCAACTGCTCATCGCTCAGCCCCGGGTCACGCAGGCCGGCGGTCGGTACCCGCCACAATGGCCCGCTCAGCGGCTGGTAATAGAGCCACTGGCCATCGGGGCTGATCTCGATGGGGTCTGAGTGCACCTGGTGATCACTGCCGTCCGGCAGCAACAACACATGGCCGTCTTCACCGATTGGCCGTCGGGTGGGAATCATCTGCGTCGACGGGTGCCCCGCCAGCCGCCTGACAGCGTCACCGGTGCGCAAGTTGACGACGATGACCCCACCTAGGCCGGAGTCGGTCACATAGGCGTGTTCGCTGTCCAGGCGCAAATCATTGAG
Source organism: Pseudomonas sp. BP01 (assembly GCF_022760795.1). Lineage (NCBI taxonomy): Bacteria > Pseudomonadati > Pseudomonadota > Gammaproteobacteria > Pseudomonadales > Pseudomonadaceae > Pseudomonas > Pseudomonas sp. BP01. Next base: position 76,402 of record NZ_JAFBKA010000004.1, on the reverse strand, counting down.
GTTCGCGCCAGCCGGCAGCACGCTGGCGGGTAGGCTGATGCTGCGCAACAGCTTGCCGCTGCGGGTATCGAACTGGAGGATCTTCTGCCCGGGATTGATGCCTTCAGGGCCTGCATCCTCGCCTTGGTCGATCGCCCACAAGGTGTCATCGTCGAAGATGTGGATGGTGTTGATCTTTACCAGCGCGGCCGCACTTGGCTTGCCCGGCGCCCAGTCGTTCCACTGCCCGCCCGGGAAGGGCTTGAGGCTGCCATCAGGCATGACCTCAGCAATGGAGGGGGTTTTCTCGAACCCCGGCCAGCGCGGCAGGCCGACGAACAGGCGACCGTCAGAGGTCAGCGCCACCGCATTGCACAGCCAATCCAGGCGTGCCACTTCAGTGAGCGCGGGGCCCATGGCCGGCCACTGGCTGGCGTGTGCCTGCGGGGTGCCGGCCAGGCCGGTCAGGCACGTTGCCAGGCTCAAGGCGCGGAACAGCTTTCTGCTCTTGTACATTATTGTTGTCCTTGTCAGTAATGTGGCCACAGCGGGTATCAATTGGCAGCCGCAGCGTTGAGAGACGAGCCGGATCGCGCATCATCCTGGCCGTTGGCGCCCTCGTCTGGGCGGCGCAGCGGGCCGACGATCACCAGGTAGCTGACGAACGCACCGACGGCATTCAGGGCGACGTAGATCAAAGCGCCGTTGAACGAGTTCATCGACTGCACCATGTAGCCGATCACCACCGGTGTGACGATGCCGGCCAGGCTGCCGAAGGTATTGAAGATGGCGCCATTCATGCCAATGCTGTCCTTGGGCGAGACGTCCGCGATGATTGCCCAACCCAGGGCGCCGACGCCCTTGCCGAAGAACGCCAGCGCCATGAACAGCACCACCAGCAGGTTGGTTTCCACGTAGTTGCACAAGATCATGCTCATCGACAGCGCCATGCCGATGAAGATCGGCAGCTTGCGCGCCAGGGTCAACGACATGCCTTTGCGCAGCATCCAATCCGACGCCATGCCACCGGTAATCCCCCCCACGAAGCCGCAGATCGCCGGCACTGCCGCGAGCAGCCCGGCGTCGAGCAGCGACAGCCCGCGCTGCTGCACCAGGTACACGGGGAACCAGGTGAGAAAGAAGAACGTCAAGGTACTGATGCAGAATTGGGCCAGGTAGATCCCTAGGTACATGCGTTGCCTGAGCAACCCGCGGGCACGTTCCCAGGTCTGTTTCCAGCCCTCTGCCTGCGGGCGGCTTGCCGCATGCTCTCGTAGGCTGGCGCCACCGACGCGCATGGTTTCTAGTTCCGAAGGTGTGATGGAAGGGTGCTGCACGGGTGCCTTGATGCGGCGAATGAACAGCAACCCCATGAGCACGCCGGCCACGCCCATCACATAGAACACCCACGGCCAACCCCAGCGGGTGGATATCCAGGCCAGCAGCGGCGTGAACACCACCGCTGCAAAATACTGCGAAGAGTTGAAGATCGCCGTGGCAGTACCGCGCTCGGCAGTGGGAAACCACATCGAAACGATCTTGCTGTTGGCAGGAAAGCATGGGGCCTCGGCCGCACCGACCATGAAACGCAGGATGAACACGGCGAAAAACGCGAGCCCTACCGGCATCATCGCCACCGTGCCAATCAGCCCGGTGAACACCGACCAGGCCATGATCGCCAAGCCCAGCACACGAATGCTGCCGAACCGGTCGATGGCCAGTCCGCCGGGTAGTTGCAGCAGCATGTAGGCCCAGGCGAAGGCCGAGAACAGCCAGCCCATCTGGGCATGCCCCAAGCCCATCTCATCGGCCAGGCTGGCGCCGGCGATGGACAGCGTGGCGCGGTCGCCCTGGTTGATGATCATCATTACAAACAGCAGGATGATGACTTCGTAACGGCGATGCTCGGCAAAAAAACGGCGCAGAGAATGTGTTTTTTTCATTGTATTCTCGATGGCGGATTGGCGGCGCAGACAAGCGGCTGCGCCGCAACCACTCAGCAGTGGGTTTCTCGGATGATTGCGTCCGCACGCTGCCTGGTTTCCGGCCGCAGCGCCGTCCCCAATCCCGGCAGGGTAGGCGCGAGCGCGAAGCCCGCTTCGATCTGCGGCAGATGGGTCACCAGTTCCCCATACCAGGTTGACAGCGAAGCGCGCACGACCTCCTGCAGCACAGCAGTGGGTGCATGCAGCCCCAGGTGCAGGCCGGCGTACAGCGCCACGGGCCCGGTGCAGTCATGCGGTGCCAGCGGCTTGTTGTAGGCCTGGGCCAACGCGGCAATCTTGCGTGCCTCGGTGAAACCACCGCACCACACCAGGTCCAGCATCAGGTAATCGAGACTGCCGGCGTTGAGCAGGTCGCGGTAGGCAGTGCTGCTGCCAAGTGTCTCGCTGGCGCAGATCGGCACCCGGGTGCGGTTACGCAGGTCGGCCAGGGCCTGGGCATCGTCCATTTTGCACAGCGGGTCTTCCACCCAGTACACATCGAAGGCCTCCAGTGCCTGGCAGATACGCAGGGCTGCGGTGCTGTCCCAAAGGCTGTGCAACTCGCACATGATTTCGATGCGATCCCCCACAGCCTGGCGGATCTGGCGGAACGCCTCACAGCCTTTGCGCACCTCTTCAAGGCTGATGCTGTTGGCCCCCTGCTGGCGGGCAAACGGGTCGAACGGCCAGATTTTCATGGCCGTGTAGCCCTCTTCCACCAGGCTGACTGCCAAAGCGCCGGCATCGCGGCTGAAGGCCAGTTGATCGTCGTAGGGGCCCTGCGCACGATCGGCTGCAGTGATCTCGCGGCGTGCGCCTTGCTGAGTGTTGAAGTCATAGCCGGCGCAGGTGTTGTACACACGAATCCGCTCGCGGCAGGCACCGCCCATGGCTTCGTGAATAGGCACACCATGACGCTGGCCCTTGAGGTCCCACAGGGCGATGTCCACCGCGCTGGCGGCGCGGATTTCAGCGCTTGCGCTGTGGTAGCCGATGTACGGGTTGGTGAGTTCCAGGGCGATGGCCTCGATCTGCCGCGAATCCCTGCCGATCAGGCCTGGCGCAATGAGTTCGTGTATCGCAGCTTCGACAGTGGCAGCACCGCGAAAGGTTTCGCCCAGGCCGATAAGCCCTTCATCGGTTTCGATCTCCAGCCATATCAGCTTGGGGCGCTCGGGCAGGCGCAGGGTTCTAACGCAGGTTATCTTGGACATTGTTCTTATCCTGAATCCATTCCAGCCAAATGGTATCGTTACCATTTCCGCTAAAAAACCTAGCGCATTGCATCAGGATGGACAAGAGCATTTGAGTTAATAATTAAAAAAATGTCGATCTGATAACGTTACTTTTGCACCACGAAGCAGCGCTGGATCCCGCTAGACAGTGCTATCGCGCTTCACCAGCTCATAGCCGATATCGACCGTTTTCAACGACACGCCATCACCCTGCAAGCGCTCCAAAAGCATCATTGCGGCTGTCTGCCCCATGAGCGTGCCGTCGATCCTGACCGTGGACAAGGCGGGAAAGGTATGAGCCGCGAATGCCATGTCACCGAACCCCATTACCGCCAGCTGATCCGGCACGCGGATGCCACGGGCAGCGGCTTCAGTGAGCACACCCTGAGCAATGGTGTCGGAGGTGCACACCACCACAAAGGGCTCATTGGCATCGCCAGGCAAAGCCTGTAACAAGGCGCTCAGCCCCTCGCGCCCCTGCGCCAGCGACGGCAAGCCTTGCCAAGTGCGCCGGTGCAGGTCAGTGAACCCCTCCTCGGCCAGCGCCTGGCTGAAGCTGTCAGCGCGCCGCAAACCGCGTGGGTCATCGACAGCGAACAGGGCGAAATGCCGATAGCCTTGGCCAAGCAGATGCCGAGCAACGTCGCGGCCTGCCTGCTCATGGGAAAACCCGACCAGCATATCGATCGGTTCGGCTGACAAATCCCAGGTTTCCACTACCGGCACGCCCGCAGCCCGCAGACGGTTGCGGCTGGTGGTGGTATGCAGGGTGCCGGTGAGGATGATGCCGTCCGGGCGACGGCTGAGGATCACCTCAAGCAACTCCTGCTCCTGCTCACTCTGGTAACCCGAGACGCCCAACAGCACCTGATACCCAGCCTTGGCCAGGCGCTCGTTGATCGCCTGGAACGCGTCGGAAAAAATCGGGTTGGTTACCATCGGCACCACTACCGCCACCAGCCGAGTCCGGCTGGACTTCAGCGAACCGGCCAGGCGGTTGTGCACATAGCCGGTTTGCTCGATGGCGCGGCGTACTTTCAGGCGGGTAGGCTCACGCACGGTTTCCGGCTGGTTGAGATAGCGCGATACCGTCATGGGCGCAACTCCGGCCAAACGAGCCACGTCGCTCAAGGTGACTGCCGCACGCCCCTGCCCTTTGCCCTCTGAAGACATACCTGCCCTACCCCGTGATCCAGCGTTCGATAAGTCGCGCAAGAGTAGCCTGCGAAAATTTTGAAGGAAACCCATCAAAAGCATCGTGGCGCGATGTTCTGTCACAGCCCTAGACTCGCCCCGCTTGGATTCGAAGCAACGTCCAGCCCCGTCGGTGACTTGCCGGGGACCTGCCTGCCCGGCCGAACACACAGTGTGCGGCGCACGTTGCATCAAGCCGATAACAATAACTCAAGCGTCATCGCGCGGTGCCAGGCACCGATTGCGGTCGATGCACGTCCTGAGGATGATGGACATGAACAGACGTGAAGCCTTGATATCGCTTGTTCAAATCAGCGCCCTTGGCGCGATCAGCAGCGCCAGCGCCGGCGTGATACGTTCCGATAGCCACTTCCCTGTTGGCACCCAGGCTGATGCGCTGCCGTCGCCGCCAACCCCGGGTGCACTGGTGTATTTCACCGCTGCCGAAGCCCATGAAGTGACAGCCATCTTCGACCGGCTCATCCCGGAAGACGAACTGGGCATAAGTGCCAGCCAGGCGGGTTGCGTGGTGTTTCTTGATCGCCAGCTGGCCGGCCCCTACGGCCAGGCGGCCAGCACCTATCGGCTTGGCCCCTACAAGCAAGGCACGCCCGAACAAGGCCCGCAGTTCCAGCTAACCCCCGCCCAGCGTTACCGTGAAGCCCTTGCACGTCTGGGCGACTACTGTCGCACCCAGTACGGCACGCTGTTCAGCGCACTCGACCCCGACCGCCAGGACGACCTGCTTCGCGCCATGGAAGCCGGCCAGGACCGCCTGCCATTACCCCTGGGCGCCGAGTTGTTCGCCCTGCTGCTGCAGAACGTGCGTGAAGGTTACCTGGCTGACCCAATGTATGGCGGCAACCGCAACATGGTGGGCTGGCGCTTGATCGGCTTTCCGGGGGCACGCTACGACTACCGGCCCTACCTTCACAAAAAGGGCCAACCACTCCACCTGGAACCAGTGAGCCTGCTCGACAAGGCAGTCTGACCGGGAACACAGCCTATCGCACACCCTTCGCGCAGGGCGGTCACGGCATCTGCTGGCGCCCGGCTGCGCGCGAACCAAGGAACACGCATGAAAACAACAAGACCTAAAGCGGACGTGGTTGTCATCGGCCTGGGCTGGTCGGGCTCGGTGATTGCAGAGGAACTGGCCAGGGCTGGGCTGCGGGTAGTCGCCATCGAACGCGGCGCCTGGCGTGACACCGCCACCGACTTTCCACCCTCGGTGGACACCGACGAGCTGCGCTGGGCAACGCGCAGGGAAATTCTTCAGGCACCGCGCCAGGAAACCTACACAGTGCGCAACAACGCCCGTCAGGAGGCGCTGCCCGTTCGCGAGTGGAGCAACCTCACCCTCGGCAACAATGTGGGTGGCGCAGGCACGCACTGGGCCGCAGCCTCCTGGCGCTTCAACCCGTTCGACTTCGAGCCTTACAGCAAGACCGTGGAGCGTTACGGCAAGGGCCACTTGCTGCCTGGCCTGCAGGTGCAGGACTGGGGTGTCACCTACCAGGAACTGGAGCCTTTCTACGATCGCTTCGAGCGCATTGCCGGCACGAGTGGCAAGGCAGGTGTCATCCAAGGCGTGGTCATGCCCGGCGGCAACCCGTTCGAGGGCTCACGCAGCCGTGAATTCCCTACGCCGCCATTGGTCCCTAGCCACTGGAACGACATCTTCAGCGAGAAGACTACGCAGATGGGCTATCACCCGTTCCCTGTGCCTGCCGGAACGATATCCCAGGCCTACGTCAACCCGCTGGGTGTCCGTATGGGGCCCTGCACCTATTGCGGTTACTGCCAGCTGTTCGGCTGCGGCAACTGGTCCAAGAGCAGCCCCAACGCCTGCGTCGTGCCCGCATTGATGCGCCACTCCACCTTCGAGCTGCTGACCGAGACCGAAGTACTGCATATCAACAAGTCGCCCGATGGCAAGACCGCAACCGGCGTCAGCTACGTCGACAAGAACGGCGTGCGTGGCGAACAACCTGCCGACATCGTCATCGTCGCTGCCTATCAACTCGACAATGTGCGCCTGATGCTGCTCTCGGGCATCGGCGAGCCTTACGACCCGCGCACACGACGCGGGGTGATCGGGCGCAACTACAGCTTCCAGACCCTTTCGTATGCCTACCTGTGGTTCGAGAACGCACACCTCAATCCGTTCATGAACACCGGCTGCCTGGCGATTCAGATCGACGACTTCAATGCCGACAACTTCGACCACAGCGGGTTGGGGTTCATTGGCGGTGCGGGTATCCAGTCGTTGTCCAACAGTGGCTTGCCGATTGGCATGGCCGGCGTACTGCCCAAAGGCGCCCCGGCCTGGGGCAAGGGGTGGAAGCAGGCGTTCCGCCACAGCTACCAGAACTGGGCGATGATCCAGGGCCAAGGCACCAGCTACGCGCATGAAGACATGTACTTCGACCTGGACCCGACCTACAAGGACAACTACGGTCGACCGCTGATGCGCATGACGTTCGATTACAACCTCAACGACAAGCGCTCAGGTGAGTTCATCCGGCAAAAGTGCGAGCAGATCGCCAAGGCTGTCGGAGGCCGGCATATCGAGTCCTACAACTTCGCTGCAGACCACTACACGCCATTTCGCGCCAATGACTCGTCTCACACCAACGGCGGTGTGGTCATGGGCACCGACCCCACCACCAGCGCGCTGAACCGCTACCAGCAATCCTGGGCCGCGCACAACGTGTTCGTGCTTGGCGCTTCATCGTTCCCCAATAACGGCGGCTATAACCCCACCGTGACCATCGGTGCGCTGGCGTTGTGGACCGCCAAGGCGATCCTCGAGCAGTACCTGAAAAACCCTGGCCCACTGGTGCACGCGTGAGGAAAGCTGGCATGAACAAGAAAAAGCTGCTGGTAGCGACTGTCGCCTCGCTGGCACTGGTGGGGCTGGGCGCCGCCCTGTACAGCAACAACAATACCGCTGCCGATGACGTCGCCGACGACCAGGTCACGGCCGCCCAGGCCAGTCCCGCCGACCCGGCCGCCATCGCCCGCGGTGCCTATGTATCGATTCAGGGTGACTGCGCCGCTTGTCACAGTGTTCCGGGCGGCAAGCCGTTCGCCGGCGGTTATGGTTTGCAGACGCCGTTCGGCGTGGTCTATTCAACCAACATCACCCCCGCCCTCAACACCGGCCTGGGCCACTGGACCGAGCGCGACTTCTTCCGTGCCGTGCGCCACGGCAAGCACAAGGATGGGCAGCTGTTGTACCCGGCCATGCCCTACAACGCTTACGTGCGCTTCAACGACGATGACATGCACGACTTATGGGCCTATATACGCTCACTGCAACCTGTCGAGCAGCCGGCAAAGCAGAACACGCTGGGCTTCCCGTACAACATCCGCCTGGCGATGCACGGCTGGAACCTGCTGTTCTTCGACAACTCACCGTTCCAGGCCGACCCATCGCAATCTGAGCAATGGAACCGCGGCCGGTACCTGGTAGATGGTGCTGGCCACTGTGCCTCGTGTCACACACCGAAGAACCTGCTCGGCGGCGATACTGGCCGCTACCTGCAAGGTGCCGATGTAGCCGGCAGCCATGCACCCGAAATCACCGGGGATCGATACCACGGTCTAGGGGCCTGGAGCGCCGAGCAGATCCAGCAGTACCTCAAGACTGGCAGCAACCACCAGGCAGTGGCATCAGGCTCGATGGCCGAGGTCATCGAGTTTTCGAGCCAGTATTTAAATGATCATGACCTGGCAGCGATTGCCGAATACCTGCATTCACTGCCAGGTTCGCAGGCCGCCAAGCCCGAAGCGCTTGCTCAAGCGACGCCAGTCATGCGCCGTGGTGCCGCCGTTTATGAGCACAACTGCATGGCCTGCCACAATGTCGGCGGTGAGGGCATCCCTGGCATGGTTACCGGCTTCGCCGACAATCCGGGGATTCGTGCAGCAAGCCACTCCAACCTGGTGACAACGGTACTGGCCGGCAGCAGAGCCGCGATCACCGAGGCAAATGTCACCGGTGCCGGCATGCCTTCGTTCGACTGGAAGCTCAGCAATGCCGACATTGCTGCGGTGCTGACCTACGTGCGCAACAGTTGGGGAAACGCTGCGCCAGAGATACCGGCAGCGGAGGTTGCGAAGGCCCGGGAGTACCTGGGCAAACCAGCAAACCTGCAAAACGGCTTCTAAGCCGCTGTCACGGTTGCAGTACCCCGCGCGAACGAGGGGCCATTCGGGTCACAGCACTCAGGGCTGTGATTCGAACCGTTCGGCCATCCATACGGCCATTCGATCGTAAAGCGCCTCGACCTCGTCGTCACCAAATGCCCTGAGGGATGAGTGGATCATCCCCCGTCCGACCACCAACTGAACGGGCACGGCACACTTGCTTAACGCGCTGGCATAGGCAACACCGTGATCGCGCAGCGGGTCAATTTCGGCGACACCGATGAACGCCGGCGCCAGTCCTTGATGGTTGTCTGCCTCAAGGGGCATGGCGCATGCATCCAACCGATTGGCATCATCAGGTAAATAGCCGGCCAGGGATTTCTGCAAGCCTTCAACAGTCATCATCGGTGCCTGGGCATGCTCTGACATGGAAGGTAAATCAGTGCGGGTTGTGAGCACCGGGTACACGAGCACCTGCCCCAACGGTTGTGCCTCGCCGTCCCTGCGCAATGCCATGCATAACCCTGCAGCCAGCGTCCCCCCGGCACTGTCGCCCGCGACGATCAGCCGTTCGGTGCACAGATCGTCGGCCAGGCGCCCTTGGCGCAAGCCTTGCCAGGCTTTCAGGCAATCGTCCAGCGGCGCCGGATACGGATGCTCTGGGGCAAGCCGATAGTCCACCGCGACGATTGCCGCTTGCAGGCGGGAAGCGAGGGCAAAGGCAAACCAGTCATGCGTATCCAGGCTACCCAGATCCCAGCCCCCGCCGTGCACGTACAGCAGTGTTGGCCATCCACCGCGTGGCGCAGCCGCCTGCGGCTTGTACACGCGCAGGCGCAAGCCTTCATGTTCAAGGTCATCGATGCGCCAGTGCGCGGGTGCCGCACCGGTGCATGCACGGCAGGCGGCGAGAAACGCACGCCTGCGCGCCTGCAGGTCCTGCCCTGCCGGCGCGAAGGCCTGGGCTCGTTCAACGTAGGCTCTCATGTGTGGGCTGAGCTGTTCAGACATCGGTTCGAAGCTCCAAAAAATTGCATCCACCGTCCCCGCGAGAAGTCGGTGGTGCAGTCGGCAGGTCAGAACAGCGGCAAGGTGTAGGCGATGATGACGCGGTTTTCGTCGCGCCGCCCGGTCGCATCGCCTTGCAGCTGTACGTTCCGCCAGCGTAGGGCCACGTTTTTCAGTGGCCCGCTTTGAATCACATAGGACACATCGATGTTGCGCTCCCACTCGCTGGCGTCTTCTCCGGCCACCTTGAAGTTGTCGCCGCGTACATACCGTGCGAAGGCACTCAGCCCCGGCACCCCAAGGGGGGCAAAGTCCAGGTCGTACCGGGCTTGCCAGGAGCGCTCTTGAGCACGGTCGAATCTCAGCACCTGCACGGCATTGGCGACTCCCGGCAGATCCGTGTCGTGAATGAACGGCAGCGCGCTGTCGCCCGCGTTGTACTGGTAGCCAATCCGGAACGTCTGGGCCTTGAGGTTCGCGCTGAGCATCGCAGACGTCATACGGCTGTCCAGCTTGCCCGCCCTTTCGCTGCCGGACTCGCTGGAATCCAGGTAGTTGAGCGTACCTGACAGGTTCCAGTCGCCCGCCTTCACTGCATGCGTGCCGGTATAGAGCGTCTGGTCGTAGACATCCTCCAGCCGGCCCGCCCAGACGCCCAAGGAGGTCTGTGGGGTCATGCGCCAGGTGCCCCCCAGGTAGTTGAAGCGGTCGCTGGTCACGCTCAAGTAGTTGCCCACCTGTATATCGCGATTGCCGGCAAATTCTCGCTGGTTAACCTGACGCATCTGCCCCAGGCCGATGTCCAGGTTCTCAATTTCGCGAATGTCCAGCATGGCACCTTCGAAAAACTGCGGAAGCAGGCGCGCATCCCCCGAACTGACCAAGGGAATCCTGGGGAACAGGCCGCCTACCTTCAGCTCACTTTTGGAGTACTTCAATTTCAACGCCGCGGTGGCTTCGGAAAATTCATCCGCCGAACGTGGGTCAGCATTGCGCGGTGCCCCCGCGCGCTTGTAGGCCCCTGGCAGCAGTGCAGTGCCACTGCGCGAGGGAGATGAGTCGAGTTTCAGACCGAGCCCTGCATATACATCGACGCCCACACCAATTGTGGTGTCGGTGTACCCGGATTCGCCTTTGAAGATAAAACCCTGAGCCCATTCTTCGAGTTTCGACTGCGCCGGCTTCGTCGAGTCACGTAGATCATGGTTGTAATAGAAATTGCGGAACGTCAGATTAGCTTTGCCATCCTCCAGTAACGCAGCCTGCGCGCAAAAAGGACTAAAGCCGATCAGCAGCGACAACGGTTTTGCAGCGCGAGCGAAGCCCGCTCCATACAAGGAGTGTTTCATTGTTTTTATTCTCAGTGCAGTGGGGGGGTTAAATCAGGAGCCAGTACTCAGTGACCGTGCCACTCGAAGTCGAGGGTGGCCGTCATTCTCGCTCCGGGCTCAAGCACGTGCGTTCCAACTTCGCGCCAGTCCGAGCGTGGGCGGTTGAACGCATCTGCCAAATGCGACACCGGCTCAAGGCAAACGAACGGTGCGTTCGCCGGTGCAAAGGCGACAAAATGCGACAACGGACTCGATGCGCTGATCGCCAGACGACCTTCGCGATACTCAAGGTTCAGCTTGCCGTCCCAGCGGGACTGGTAATGGGCCACGGCAGCCGGGTCATCGGCCTGCAGCGTGATGTCGGCGACCGCGTCGACAAACTCACCAGTGGCCAGGTACTGATCGTCGATCAGCCACTCACGCCCACGGCTGTAGCGAGCACGCATGCCGGGGTGGCGCTGGAAGTACGGATGCAGCCCGAAACCTGCGGGCATGTCAGTGTCACCCAGGTTTACCAGTGCCAAGGTAATGCGCAGGCAATTGCCTTCAAGAGTGAACCGTTGCTCGGCACGAAACATCCAGGGCCAGTGTGGGCCTTGATAAGTGCAAGCGATAAGCACCTGCTGCTGATCCGCGCTGACCACCTCCCAGGCTTGGGTATGGCTGATACCGTGAAGCGTATGCGGCTGTGCCGCAGGGTGGGCGGGTAGCTGGTAAGTCTGCCCGGCAAAGGACAAGCGCGCGTCTTTCAGCCGGTTGCAGTATGGCATCAGCGGATACGCGCCCGCCCGGGGCCAGTCCAACGGGTTGAACACGCTACTGCTGACCGGCAGCAAGATATCCAGCCCTTCGGCCTTGAGCGCGGCGACGCGGCCTCCCCACTCGGGGAGCAACCGAAGGGCCCAGATGGCATTGCTCAGTTCAATGGCTTGCATACAGCCTCCTCGATCAGAATTCCAGGCACAGCCAGCCCACACCGCTTGGTCGTAGCAGCTGTGCCAACGCATTAAATGAGGCGGTGAGCGATCAGCTCCGGCGGAAGCGCTCGATGACAGCAGTGTCGATGTCCACCCCCAGGCCTGCACCTTGAGGGATGTGCAACTGATTGCCCTGGCGCAGCGCCTCTATCGGGTAGAGCCAGCCGGCCGGCTCAACGAACAGGTACTCGACCTGCGGTACCGTCGGTTGAACCGCTGCTAGGTGCAGCGTGGCGATCAGGCCTGGCCCGAAATACGGGCAATGGGGCAGCACGACGGCCTTGTGCTGGCTGGCGGCCTCGGCGATGCGCAAGCATTCGGAGATACCCCCGACCTTGGTCACACTGGGTTGAATCGAGTCGACAGCACCGCTGAGCAACGCCTGTTCGAATTGCAATGCCGTGCACCAGTTCTCCCCCGCCGACAGCGGCACCCCTTGCCCACGCAGGCTCGCAAGCGTTGCGAAATCTTCCGGCGGGAAGATGGGTTCCTCCAGCCAGGCAAGCTTCATGTCGCGCAGCGCAGGCAGCCATTCGCGGGTGTTCTCCACGCTCCACGAGCAATTCACATCGGTGGCCAGCGGTACCTGGTCGCCGATCGCACGGCGACACGAGGCGATTTCATCCAGGGTGACTTCATGCAGCTTGATATCGCTGAACCCCATTTGCAGCGCCTTTTCACAAATGCCCGGCGCCACCTCGTTGTCCGCGTAGCGCACCATGCTGGCGTAGGCGGGAATCTGCTCTCGCGTGGCGTTGCCGAGCAAGCGATGCAACGGAACACCCTGGCGACGGGCAGCGAGGTCCCACAACCCGATATCGACCCCGGAAATGGCGAACATCGTTACGCCATAACGACCGAACAGGTGCAGGCGCAGCTGAATCTCGCGGTTCCATGCCGCGATATCGGTAATTTCGCGATTGAGCAGCAACGGCGCAATCAGGCGATCGATCAACGCCTTGGTGGCATCGGCAACGAAATAGCCAAAGGCTTCGCCCCAGCCGACATTGCCATGCTCATCCTCAAGGCGGATCAACACGTTTTCCAGGGTGTTCCAGGTGGTGGGCGTTATGCCTTGCCCTTTGCCGCCATCGTTGAACGGGATTTCGACGATGTGGGTATCGATTCTGACGATCTTCATACGGCCTCCAGCACGCTGGCGAGGGGCACACCGGCATACGCTCCGCCCACATGGTCACGGCCCGAACCAATCGCCGCCATCGCCTCGTACGGCAAGTAGTTCTCGGCCAGGTTGTGGTCAGCGGTATCTTGCGGCGCATAACCCAACGCGCGCGCGCGGCGGTTGTGGAACAGCGGGTTGGAGCTTTCCGAAACGCCGTAGACGATCTCTTGGCGCACATCCGGATGCTCAAGCCCGATCAGTGTCAGTTGCGCCAGGTCGCGGGCGCTCGTCCACATGCGCAGGCGGCGGGCATCCGACACCTTGGGGTCGGCATTGCCGATACGAATAATGAACGTGGCCAACTCGCTACGCTGCGAGAACGTGGCGCACGCTGCCTCGCCAAAGACTTTGCTGAGCGCATAGTAGCTGTCAGGGGCAACCGGCATGTCGTCGAAGCTTTGTGCGACGTCACTGCGGTACTGCCCCAGCACGTGGTGGCTGCTGGCGAAGACGAAGCGCTTGACGCCATGGCGCTGCGCCGCTTCGAGCAGGTAGAGGGTAGCGTGGTAATTGGGTTCGACCGTCGCCTGGAACTGAATATCGGTACCGTGCGCGCAGGCCAGGTGCAGGATGCCGTCGACGCCTTCTACCGCGCGTTGCACGCACGCAGGGTCAGTGAGGTCGCCGACCAACGCGGTTTCACCCTCACTCAGATGTTCGACAGGCTTGCGGTCGAACAGGCGCAGATCATAACGCTGACGGAGAAAAGGCCGCAGGGCGGTTCCGACGATACCGGCGGCGCCGGTGACAAGAAGCGTAGGCATGGCAAATTCCCAAATTCGTATCGATTGCCGGCACTTGGCTGGCCGTTCAATTTACAGCCCGGCCTGAGGCCGGGTGTCGAGGTTCAAGCCGCCGCCACTGCTGCGGTCTGGTTCGCAGGCTTCTGGCCAACGAAAAATGCAACGATCACCGCGCCCAGGATGCCCAGGCCACCTGCGAGCGCAAAACCACTGGCGTAAGTACCGGTCGACTGGATGATCATGCCGGTGACCGTGGGCGCGACGATGCCGGAGAGGTTAGCCAGGCCGTGCATGAAGCCGCCTGCAGTGCCCACCTGATGATCCGGTACCGCGTCCTGGATCAACGACCAGTAAGCCGGTGCCGTCAGCATCAGGAAGCCGATAGCGACCGTCATTACCACGACGGTGGTGGTCACCGATTGCACCTGGCCAGTCAGGCCAATGCACACTGCGGCAATTAACAGGCACGTCACCAGCACGACCTTTCGCGAAAACAGCTGCTTGCCTGTGCGCTTGAACACCCAGTCGATCAACAAACCGCCGCATACGAAACCCACGGTGCCGACCAACCAAGGCAGTGCCGTGACGATGCTCATTTCCTTCAGGTTGATGCCCTTCGCATCGATCAGGTAAGACGGGAACCAGGTCATGAAGAAATACAAGATGTAGTTGTAACAGAACAGCGAGATGCCAGTGACCAGTACCGAGCGTTGCAGGATGATCTGCAGCACCGGTGTACGCGGTGCATCCTGAGCAGCGGTAACAGGGGTTTCGCGGCCCTCATTGATTTCGGCCAATTCTTCAGCCGAAACGCGTGGATGCTCCTTGGGGGTCGAAGTTGCCAGGCGGAACCACGCGATCGCCCACAGCACACCGACCACAGCGATTACGACAAATGCAACGCGCCAGCCCAGCCAAAGGGCCAGAAAGCCGACAATTGGCCCGGCCAACGCACCGCCGAGCGGGCCACCCGCCTGATTGATGCCAATGGCACGGGCCCGCTCTTTGATGGGGAACCAGCTATTGACTGTCTTGTTGGCAGTGGTCGACACCGGGCCCTCACCCACGCCGAACAGCGCGCGAACGATCAGCAGCGACCAAAAGTTGAAAGCCAGGGCGGTCGAGCCGCACAAAACGGACCAGAAGCTCATCGACCAGGTCAGCACCCGCTTGGGCCCGAAGCGGTCTGCCAGGTAACCGCCGACGAAGCAGAACAAGGCATAGCCAAAGAAGAAACTGCTAAAAATCATGCCTTTTTCAGAAGGCGTGAGGTGGTATTCCTGGGTGATGAAGGGCATGGCGATCGACAGGGCAGCGCGATCGACATAGTTGATGATCATGGCGAGGAACAACATCGTCAAGATCGTCCAACGGTAGTTCTTTTTCTTGTTCATGGGCATCTCCGTCCTGTGCCTATTAACACAGGATCTTGTTGTTATGGCGCGCGAACCGATGAGGGGCGCGCGCCGCATGCACCGCTAGATGCTGTAGTCGACCGCTACCCACTCAAAGTACTGTTTCAACTCACTCACGAGCGACTGGTGTGCAGGGTGTGGCAGGTATCGCTCCACTGCAGCCGCGTCGTCGAAACTGGACTCGAGGATGTAATCCCAGCAGATCGGACGATCCAATTCGTTGGCCGCGACGTGCCAGTCGCGGATAAAGTCGATTTCCTTATCCAGGTTGCGCATCCGCTCAACCAGCCGCGCCTCCACAACCGGCTCCGGGGTAACGTTGGCCAGGCGCCGGAACATCACGATATGTCGCATCATCGCCCTGCCCTCCGCTCAGCCCAGCACCCAGGCGGGTGCATCCTGCAACGCAACCGGGCGCAGGAAGCGCTCGAGCGCGGCATAGCCCACCGAGGTCGTCTGCGGCGCGGTGGACGACGGCCATGGGCCGCCGTGCTGCTGCGCGTGGCACACCGCTACGCCAGTTGGCACACCCGCGAACAGCACGCGCCCTGATACGCGCTGCGCAGCACGCACCAGCTTGCGGTTATCCTCGCTGCCCTCGTCGGCGCCCCACAGGGTTGTGGTGAGCGTGCCGCCCACCGCATCAAGCAGCGCAACCACCTGCTCGATGGAGTCGGCGGTCACCACCAGTGCAGCAGGGCCGAACATTTCTTCACGCAGGTGCGCGTTGGCAATGAATGACGCGGCATCGGTAGCGAACAGCCGTGGCGCCGGGCCTGCGCTGTCCGGCGCGGGCTCGAACAAGGCCTGGGCATGCTCGGCGACAACGTTGGCCGCGGACTCGAACCCTTTCTGCATACCCGCCGTGAGCATGCGGTGGGTAGCGATGGGCTTGATCGCCTCGGCGAGCTGCGCGACAAACTGCTGGCTGTGCGGCGAATCCAGCAAGACGATCACGCCGGGGCTGGTGCAGAACTGGCCGCAACCCAAGGTGATCGAGCCGGCAAGGGTCTTGGCCAGGCCTTCGCTGTCTTGCGCCAGTGCTGACGGCAAGGCGATCAGCGGATTGATCGACCCCAGCTCGCCGAAGAAAGGCACCGGACGCGGGCGCTCGTTAGCGGCTTGCCACAGGGCCTTGCCCCCTTGGTATGAACCGGTGAAGGCAACTGCGGCAATGCCGGGATGCTGTACCAGGTAAGTGCCGCCTGCACGGGAGGCACTTTCCACCAGCGTCAGGACGCCCTCTGGCAACCCTTGCTCACGTACAACCCGAGCGGCCAGCTCGAACACGGCAGTGGAGAGCTCCGGGTGACCCGAGTGGGCCTTGACCACCACAGGGCAGCCCGCCGCCAGTGCCGAAGCGGTATCGCCACCCAGCACCGAGAAAGCAAACGGGAAGTTGCTCGCCGAAAACATTGCAACAGGGCCCAGAGCACGCTGCACGCGAGCCAGGCGTGGGCGGCCAGCCGGAGGCGCACCTGCCACCGCAGCGTCTTTTACCTGCTGGTACGGAACATTTGCTTCAACTTCAGTGGCAAAACCGCGCAGCTGGAACGCAGTACGGGCAACTTCACCGTTCAGGCGGGCTTCGCCCAAACCACTTTCACGGTCGGCGATCGCTACCAGTTCAGGTTGTTGCTGCTCCAGTGCGTCTGCCAAACCGCGCAGCAGGGCTGCCCGTACGCCTGGCGCGGATTCGGCCCAGCAGTCTGCAGCGGCGACGGCCTTGGCTACCACCTTGTCGATGTTGCTGAATGCCTGGTCTTGTTGCTTAGTCATACTGCTCTCCTTCAGCGCGCTTTGGCGGCAAGGTTGTAGCCGCGACCCTGATAGTCGAAATCGACCAGTTCGTTGATCGCCACCTCTTTGTCGGCCGGAGATGCGTAGTACGCACGGATCTCTTTGATCAGCCCGCTTTGCTCATCGAAGACGTACCATTCATCGCCGCGCAGCGCGGTTCCCAGCTTGGCCTTCCAGTGCGTCCACTCGATCACGGCTTCATGGCTGTCATGGCTGACGAGGATTTTCTCGATGGTCCACTGCGAGCCCAGGTTCTCCACACACCAGACCCACTTGCGCGCAATGGTGTCGGCGCTGCGCCATGGAATCTCCGGCAAGCCGGCCGGGAAGTAATGAACGGCGTCAGGGGTGAAGCAGGACACCAGCTTTTCGTAATCGGCTTCGTTGCAGGCATCAAAGTAGCGGCGGATGAGCTGGGCGTATTTATGTTCGGCCATGACTCAGTCCTTCTTGTCGATGATGGACGCAATTGCCGGGCGACCTGCAGCAACCCAAGCGTGATAGTCGCTGACCGATGCAGGGCTTGGCGGATATACGCCCCACAGGGCTTCGCCAGAAGCGATGCGCATGGCCAGGTAGTTCTCGATGTCGTCCTGTACGCTGCACACTTCAGCCAGCTCCTCGGCCAGGTGTGCGGGCACGATGGTCAAGCCATCAGCATCACCGACAATGATGTCGCCTGGGTAGACCGCGACGCCGGCGCAGCCGATCGGCACCTGCAGGTCAGCTACGTGGTGATAGGAAATTCGGGTGGTCGCGGTGATCTCGCGAGCGTAAGCCGGCAGGCTCATGGCAGCAATTTCACTGCCGTCGCGCAGTGCGCCGTCAGTGACGATCGCCTTGGCGCCACGTGCCAGCAGGCGGGTCACCAGAATATTGCCGGCAGAGGCGGCAGCGGGGTCGTTGCGGCTATCGATAACCAGCACATCACCCGGCTTGATCTGCTCCACACCTACCCATTGCAGGTTGTCATCGTTGGGCTTGGTGGTCATGGTGGAATAAGTGTCGATATCTTCACGCGCCGGGATGAACCGCATGGTGAAGGCACGCCCGGCGAACGGTTTCACGTCACGTGTCATGGCACGCAGGCCGACCAGGGCAGGCTGACGAAAGCCGCGTTTGAAAAGCTGAGTGGTCAGCGAGCCGCTGCTGCAGGTGGCGAGCTTGGCCAACACCTCATCACTGACCTCGACCTGCTTGCCGGAGACGCTTTCATGGGCGTCGGAATAGTTGTGGATGACGGTCATTGTTATGGATTCTCCAGGCGTTTTGATTCAACTCGTGCCCCCGGCAGTTCCCATATACTGGGAATGCATGCCATGGCGGCCCTTCTGTGATCGATTCTATGGCGGAAAAAACCGAGAGAAAGGGGCAGAATTCGCTCAGGCAATGCTGCGTTCCAACAGATGGGAATTTCAGATGAAAACAGGTGAAGGTACCGCCGCACTGGAAAAGGCGCTGGATGTGCTGCAGGCAGTCGGCGCGATGGCTACGGGAATCAGCCAGACGCAGCTGGCTGAGCAGGTCCAGTTACCGCGCACGACGCTGTATCGAATTCTCGCAACCCTCGTCGAGCGAGGCATGATTCGCCGCGATCCGACCCGCAAGGTCTACCGACTCGGTTTCAAATACTTGGAAATGGTGCGCAACGCCTATATGGAGCCAGACCTGGTCGCGACCGCCAGCAGCGAGTTGCGCTCGCTGCGCGACCTGACGGGTGAGACCGCGTACCTCGCCGTACTGGACGGTGACCAAGTGCTGTCACTCGAGCGTTGCGATGGCGCACACACCACGCGCTCCTCTGCCAGCCTGGGTCAGGGCAAACCTGTTTACTGTACAGGCCAGGGCAAGGCCATTCTCTCTGCGCTGCCGCCAGCCGCCAGAGACGAAATCCTCAAGGGGGTCGTGTTGACGCCTTTGACCCCGCTGACCATCACCGATCGACGTCGGTTGTTGGCCGAGCTGCAGATCACCAAAGCCCGCGGCTATGCGTTGGACGATGAGGAAATCCGCCTGGGCGTGCGCTGCGTCGCAGCGCCCATCATCGACAAGCAGGGTGTTGTGCGCGGCGCCTTGAGCGTTGCAGGGCCAGCCTACCGCCTGACATTGGAGCGGCTTGGTCTGCTCGGCCCGGAGCTTGCCGATGCCGCCAGGCGCGTGGGCGAGCAGCTACGCGCCACGCCCCCGGCACGCCCCGACAGTGCGATGGTGGTGCTCCCGGGCCCCTGGGCATTCCATGGTGCCTTTGCGCGCTGGTGCCCCACCCGGAACAGGCTGTACTGGGCAGATACCTTGGCGCCGGCAATCCATTACTGGGATGGCAAACGCAGCCAGTTGCTGATGCGTCTTGATCTGCCTATCACGGCAATGGAGCTCTGCGCCGATGGGCTTCTGGTGGCGCAGACCGGCGGCTGGTCGTTGTTCGATTGGGAGGGTGTGGAGCACCCTGTCCAGGATGTGCTGGGTAGCCGTCTGCTGGCGCTGGCTACCCACCCTTCGGGGGCATTGTGGGCCTGTGCGAAAACACCGGGGGGTTGCGTGATCGGTGAGCTGAGTGCCGAAGGCGAACTGCGCAACGGCTGGAGCGTCAACGAGCTGATCACCAGCTTTCGATGGGATGCCAAGGGGTCCGCGGTTTACGCCATCGCGTCGAGCGTCGGCAACATCCTGTTCATGCAGCCAGGCAGTAACCTCATCCGCAGGCTCGCGTCCCTGCCACCCGGGGGAGGCAGCTTCAGTGGGCTCGCTCTCGATGCCGAAGGCGGTGTCTGGACCACTCAGCGCGACGGATGGAGCCTCGCCCGTTTCGATGCGGACGGTAATCTGGACCGCATGATCGGCTTGCCAGTGCCCTCACCCACCGACCTGTGCTTCGGTGGCGAAGACGGTCGCAGCTTGTATATCACCAGTGCACGACAATCGCTGAACCTCGAAATGCTGGGCAGCGCGCCTGACTCGGGCTGCTTGTTGAGGGTGGATGCAGGCATTGCCGGCGAGCTGGCCGCAGTGGGTGACTGGAAGGTCAACTCATCACGCTAGCCTCAGTCACCCTGTTGTCAACATCGACTCATACCAATAAGCATCACTCAACAGCATATAGCCCAAGACCATGCAGATATTGACGCCAGGGTGGCACAGCACCCCGGCAACCTGATGGCAACACTTCAGACACCTGCGGCTACTCGCCCAGGTAAGCTTTCCTGACCTGGTCATCGTCCAGCAGCGTCTTCGAACAACCTTCAAGCGTGATTTTTCCACCGTCGATGACGTATGCCCGCTGGCAGGTCTGCAACGCCAACCGCGCATTTTGCTCGACGAGCAACAGCGTCACACCGCCTTTGACGACGTCGACGATGGTTTCGAAGATTTTCTGCACAATGATCGGCGCAAGCCCCATCGAGGGCTCGTCGAGCAATAGCAACTTGGGTTTGCCCATCAGGGCGCGGGAGATGGCAAGCATCTGCTGCTCCCCCCCGGACATGGTGCCGGCCAGTTGCTGCGAGCGCTCCTTGAGCCGTGGAAAGATGCTGTACATCCGCTCGATGTCAGCCGAAATCGCGCCCTGGCCATCCTTGCGGCTAAATGCGCCCATTTCCAGGTTTTCGTGCACGGTCAACTTGGGGAAAATACCGCGCCCTTCCGGCACCAGGGCGAGGCCTTCACGAATCAGATCATGGCTCTTGATAGCAGCATGCGCCTTGCCATCAAAGGTGATGCTCCCTGAAGCAGGTGTCAGCAGGCCTGCAAGCGTCTTGAGGGTGGTGGTCTTGCCAGCACCATTGGCCCCGATCAAGGCAACCATTTCACCCTCGCCGACCTTCAGGTCGATCCCTCTGATCGCTTGAATCGCACCGTAAGAAACCTTCAGATCGTTTATTTCCAGTATGTTTTTCGTGCTCATGCCACTGCCTCCGAGCCCAGATACGCTTCAATCACCCGCGGATCCTTTTGCACCTCTGCTGGTAAACCATCTGCAATCTTGCGGCCGAACTCCAACACCGTGACGTGATCGCACAAGCCCATCACCAGCTTCACATCGTGCTCGATCAACAGCACCGTCTTGCCATCCGACTGCATCTTGCACATCAGTTGCCGAAGCCCTTCGGTTTCGGAGGCGTTCATGCCTGCCGCAGGCTCGTCGAGGGCGATGAGCTTGGGCTCTGTGGCCAGTGCCCGAGCGATTTCCAGGCGGCGTTGATCGCCGTAGGACAAGCTTTTTGCCAGCTCCCCGCCCAGATGCCCAATACCGACGTAATTCAGCCAGTAACGGGCAGCCTGACGGATTTCCCGCTCCTCCCGCACACAGGCCGGGGTTCGCAGAATGGCGCCGAACACACCGCTGCGGGTGCGCACATGGCGTCCGATCATCACGTTTTCCAGGGCAGTCATGTTGTGGAACAGACGAATGTTCTGGAAGGTGCGCGATATGCCGGCTTCCACCACCTTGTGGGGTTTACTGATGCGCAGCGGCTTGCCATCGAACATCACCCGCCCCTGCTCGGCCCGGTACAGTCCGGTGAGCACGTTGAACAGCGTGGTCTTACCAGCGCCATTAGGACCAAGCAGGCCGCGGATCTCGCCGCGACGGATCGTCAGGTCGATGCCGTGCAATGCCTGCAAGCCACCAAAGAACTTGCTGACCTGATGCAACTCGAGAAGGATATCGCTCATGCCTTGTCCGCCTCTTTGATAGGGAGTTCGAAAGATGCTTCGCTGGCCTGGGCATGAACGGTAGTGCTCATTGCCGCAGCCACCGGCTCGGCTTCAGGATCGCCATCGTGCAATTCGGCGCGCCGTCGATCGGAGGGCCACAAGCCTTCGGGGCGGAAACGCATGACCAGAATCAGCGCCAGACCGAACACCAGCATGCGCAGGGTCGAGGCATCGAGCACGTTGCGCAGGATGTCGCGACTGATGAAGGTGACATTGTCCATCACCCATGGCTGAATCCAGTTGACCAGGTCACGGAACAGCTCTGGCATCACCGAAAGGATCAACGCTCCCAGCACCACGCCACGGATCGAACCCATGCCACCCAGCACTACCATGGCGAGGACCATGATCGACTCCATCAGGGTGAACGACTCCGGGCTGACAAAGCCCTGGTAGCTGGAGAAGAGCACACCGGACACACCGCCGAAGGTCGCCCCCATGGCAAAGGCCAGCAGTTTGAGGTTGCGCTTGTTCAGGCCCATGGCCTCGGCGGCCACTTCGTCTTCGCGAAGGGCCATCCAGGCGCGGCCGATACGCGAGACCTCCAGCCGCTTGGACAGCACGATGCAGAGGATGACGATGAACAGGAAGAACAGGTAATAGCTGATGACTGGCGATACGTGCACGCCGAACAGGCTCCAGCCTTGCTGCAGTGACAGCAACGGTGCCGCGCCCTCCCCCGGCGCATGCGACCATGCGCCGCCATCAATGTGCAGCGGGGCAATGCTGCTGATGCCCTGCGGGCCATTGGTAAGGTTCACCGGCTGGTCGAGGTTATTCATGAAGATGCGGATGATCTCGCCAAAGCCCAAGGTAACGATCGCCAGGTAATCCCCACGCAGCTTGAGCACAGGCGCGCCGATCAAAACCCCACAGATTGCGGCAGCCACGGCCGCCAAGGGGATGATCACCCACACCGGCCAGTCCAGTACGCTGTCGACCAGGCCCGCCAGTTGCAAATGCGGCGAAGCGAGCAAGGCGTACAGGTAGGCGCCGATGGCATAGAAGCCGATGTAACCCATGTCGAGCAGGCCGGCGTAACCGATCACGATGTTCAGCCCCAGCGCCAGCAGCACGTAGAGCATGGCGAAGCCAAGGATGCGCACCCAGGTCGGGCCGAGCATAGGGATGGCTTCGACCAGGAACGGCAAGGCTATGAAACCGATGATCAACAGCAGGTATTGAGTCTTGAGGTTTTTCATGATGCCCCCTTACGCCCGGTCAGCCTGGCGTTCGCCAAGCAGACCATTGGGGCGGATCAGCAGCACCAGGATCAGCACGGCGAAAGCGAAGATGTCCTGGTAGTTGGCCCCCAGGAAGCCACCGGTGATCTGCCCGGTGTAGCCCGCTGCCAATGACTCGATCAGGCCCAGCAGCAAACCGCCTGCCATCGCCCCGAACAAGTTGCCGATACCGCCGAGCACCGCCGCAGAAAACGCCTTCAAGCCCAGCAGCAAGCCCATGTAGGCGTCGGCCTGGCCGTAGTTGACCGCGCGCATTACCCCTGCGATCGCGCCCAGACTGGCACCGATCAGGAACGTAGCGCTGATCACCCGGTTGATATTGATGCCCATCAGCCCGGCCACTTCCTGGTTCTGCGCCGTGGCGCGCATGGCCTTGCCCAGGCGAGTCTTGTCCACCAGCAGCCACAGACCGAGCATGATCACCACGGCAATCAGCATGATCGACAACTGCACGTTGGTCACCGTGGCGCCGAACACATCCACCGGCTGGGTCTCGACCACTTCAGGGAAGGTTTTGTAACCACGCCCCCAGATCATCATGGCCAGGTTCTGCAGGGCGATGGAAATACCGATTGCAAGAATCAGCGGGGTCAGCCGCGGCGCTTTGCGCAAGGGCCTGTAAGCATACTTTTCCATGCCCTGCGCCAGTAGCATGCACACCACCACAGCAGCCATGATCGCCAGCAGCAAGGTGATGATTCCTGGGGCAAAGCCTGCGCCAGCAAGCATGGTCAGTACCGAAATGGTGACCATTGCACCGACCATCACCACCTCGCCATGGGCGAAGTTGATCAGGCCAATGATGCCGTAGACCATGGTGTAGCCCAGGGCTACCAGGGCATAGATGCTGCCCAACACAAGGCCGTTTAGAACCTGTTGCAGCAAGATATCGAAATTACCGTCCACGCGCTGAATCCTCGAAACTGCATTAATGTCGGCGCACAGCGGCTCAGCACCACACGCCGACAGGCCTGGCAGATGGGAAAAGTCTTCTTGTTATCTGGCAGGCCGGCGCCTGCTTGTTATGGGGTGACGCTTAGTCGCGCTGGACTGAAAGTGTTTTCCAACCGCCATCGGCGAACTGGAACACCGTGGCCGCCGGATTTTTCAGATTACCTTGGTCATCGAAGGCGATAGTGCCGGTGACACCCTCATAGTTCTGGCTTTTGAGCACAGGCAGGTAGACTTTGGGGTCGTCAGAACCGGCCGTGACCATGGCGTTGATCGCGGCCCAAGTGGCGTCGTATGCAGCAGGCGAGGACTGCACTACGCCGACCCCGAATTTATCCTTGAGTTTCTGCTCGAAAGCCGCCCCTTTTGGCATATCCAGCAAAGGCGTGCCGTAGTTCCAGGCGTAGGTGCCTTCCGCAGCGTTACCGGCCATCTGCTTGAACTGGTCATTAGGAAGGTTGCCGATATTCATGAAACGCGCCTTCAGGCCAAGGTTTTTCATCTGCCGGGCCATCGGCGCTGCCTGATAATCCAGAGCGGCGAAGAACACAGCATCGGCTTTTTGTGCCTTGGCCGTGGTGAGGATGGCATTGAAGTCGGTGGACTTGTCGTTCGTGTACTCGCGAACCACCACATTGCCACCTGCAGCCTTGACCGCCTTGGTCACCTCATCGGCAAGGCCCTGGCCATAGGCAGTGCGATCGTCGAAAATGGCGATGCGTTGGGCCTTGAGCTGGCTGACCAGGTAATTGCCGGCATAGCGGCCAAGGGTGGCGTCGTCGTTGACGGTGCGAAACACCGATGGAATGCCCTGGCGGGTCAAGGTCGGGTTGGTGGCCGACGGCGAGATTTGCGGTATGCCCGCAGCGGCATAAATCTTGGAAGCCGGGATGCTGGTGCCGGAATTGTAATGGCCGATAACCACCGCGACCTTCGAATCTACAAGCCGCTGGGCGACGGCAG
Source organism: Pseudomonas sp. BP01 (assembly GCF_022760795.1). NCBI lineage: Bacteria > Pseudomonadati > Pseudomonadota > Gammaproteobacteria > Pseudomonadales > Pseudomonadaceae > Pseudomonas > Pseudomonas sp. BP01. The sequence continues at coordinate 51,526 of NZ_JAFBKA010000004.1, read as the reverse complement.
TGCCGGTACGCGGGTCAGCGACATCGTCTTCGGATACCAGCTTGAACTGGGCAACCTTGTCGCCGATTTTAAGCTGCTGCTGGTTGGCCTCTTCGACCGCAATCTGGATGCCATGCTCGACATCCTGTCCTTGGTGCGCCGAAGGGCCGGTCAAGGGGCCGGCGAAGCCGATCCTGACGATTTCACTTTCTGCTGCATTCGCCGTCCCCATGGCCATCAGCAATGTTACCGCGGTCGCAAGGGCTGTACGCCCTCCCTTATTGTTATTCATGCTCAGCTCCCAGTAGTAATTGGACGAACCTCGACATCGCTTACCGCATGCGAAATGGCCAGAAAGCCCTCGCACTTGTAAGATAACAGGCAGCAGACAACTGTCAATGGTGTATGCTTGGCCTGTCGTTAAAAAAATTTTCGGGCATGCAGGAATGCGCGTGGGTGGGCGATCACGCTCATACAGATCAGATGTTTGATAACATATGCCTACAACATCACCGCTGGTTGGCTACGGATCCCGCCGCAAGGGGCATCAGGGCTGCGCGCAACCTGCCGGAGAACCAACCGTGATGAGCCAATCAGTTTCAGGAGCAACTTTCTATGAATGCGTCGTTAGGAACGCGTCGCGCCAACCTGGCGGAAACCGTCATCCAGGAGCTGTCCAGCCGAATAGACAACGGCACCTACGGCCCAGGCGACAAACTGCCGTCCGAGCAGGAGCTGTGCAAGGAATTCAATGTCAGCCGCCCGGTCATCCGCGAAGCCGTTGCTTCACTGCGCCTGGGCGGACGCTTGATCGCACGCCAGGGCGTGGGCGTGTTCGTGGTCGAGCAGGATGTCAAACGCATCGGTTTCGCCATTGACAGCGTCGTCGATGACGTGCGCGCTGCCGCGCAGATCCTCGAACTACGCCTTGGCATCGAGGCTGAATCGGTGGCCCGCGCAGCCGAGCGACGCAGCCCCGCCAGCATGGCGGCGATCACAGAGGCATTCGATCGCTTCAATTCGCTGGACGGTGCCACGCAAGAGGAAGAAGCCCGCGCCGATTTCGAGTTTCACCTGGCGATTGCCCGTGCTACCAATAATCCGCACTTTACCCAGTTGCTGGAAGCGCTGGGGCCGGACATCATCCTTGACCTGAACCTCAAGCACGGCCAGGTTACGGGCAAGAACCGCCAGGCGCACATCAAGAAAATCGGCCGCGAACATGGCGCGATCCTTTCAGCAATCAGCATGGGCGATGTGGCCAGTGCGCGAACGGCGCTGCGCAAGCACCTCGAAGAGAGCCTGTCGCGCTACCAGCGCTTGCTCGACACCAAGGCCTGATCGCTCTCCTGTACCGGCCTCTTCGCGGCAGAAGCCGCTCCCGCATTGACCGCTGCTTCAAGCAATGCGCCGTACCTGTGGGAGCGGCTTTAGACGCGAAGAGGCCGGTACAGGCGACCTCAGAGGCTCAGCAATACCTTATAGCCCCAGGCACACATACTTGAGCTCCAGGTAATCCTCGATGCCGTAGCGAGAACCTTCCCGGCCCAATCCCGAGGCCTTCACCCCACCAAAGGGCGCCACCTCGGTCGCCACCACGCCGACGTTGACCCCGACCATACCGTACTCCAGCGCTTCCGACACACGCCAGATGCGCCCGACATCCCGGGCATACAGGTAGCAGGCCAGCCCGAACTCGGTGTCGTTGGCTTGGGCGATGACCTCCTCCTCGCTGGCAAAACGGAAGATCGGTGCCACCGGACCGAAGATTTCCTCGCGCGCCACGCGCATGTCCCGCGTCACGTCCGCGAGCAAGGTCGGCTCGAAGAAGGCTTCCCCCAACGCATGCCGGCGACCGCCCGCCAGCACCCGCGCCCCGGCCTCCACCGCGTCGCCAACCAGCCGTTCGACACCGCTGACCGCACGCGCATCGATCATCGGCCCGACCTGCGTTCCAGGCGCATCTCCTGGACCCACAACCAACTCAGCTACTCGTTCGGCGAACCGCGTCACAAAACGCTCATAGATGCCGTCCTGGATATAAAACCGGTTGGCGCACACGCATGTCTGGCCGCTGTTGCGGAACTTGGCAATCAACGCGCCCTCGACTGCTTTTTCCAGATCGGCATCGTCGAACACGATAAACGGCGCATTGCCACCTAACTCCATGGTCACCTTTTTGACTGTCGCAGCCGACTGCTGCAACAGCTGGATGCCGATAGGCGTAGAGCCGGTGAACGACAGCTTGCGCACCACCGGGCTCGCCGTCAGCTCTCCGCCAATGGCGGCCGAGTCACCAACCACCACGTTGAGCACGCCAGCAGGAATGCCCGCGCGCTCGGCCAGTACGCACAGTGCCAAGGCGCTGAAGGGGGTCTGCGAGGCCGGCTTGAGCACCAGCGTGCAACCTGCCGCCAATGCCGGGGCCGCCTTGCGGGTGATCATCGCTGCCGGGAAATTCCACGGGGTGATGGCCGCGCACACCCCGATCGGCTCCTTGGTGACGAGCAGACGCCGGTCGGCGTTCGGCGAAGGGATCACATCGCCATAGATGCGCTTGCCCTCCTCGGCATAGAACTCCACATAGGCGGCAGCAAAGGCGATCTCGCCACGGGACTCCGCCAGCGGTTTGCCCTGCTCGGCGGTCATGATGCGCGCCAGATCTTCCTGGTGGGCCATGATTTCGCTAAACCAGGCTTGAAGCCGAGCGCCACGCTCCTTGGCGGTCAGGGCCCGCCACGCAGGCAAGGCGCGCTCGGCAGCCGCAATGGCGCGACGGGTTTCTTCCGCGCCCATGCGCGGCACATGGCCCAGCACCTGCCCGGTGGCCGGATTGGACACGGCAATGCGCAGGCCACTGTCGGCCGCCAGCCATTGGCCATCGATATAGCAAACTTCACGCAGCAGATCACGATCGGCAAGTTTCATGTCGATTGACTCGTTCGGGGGATGAAAAAAGGTGGGGCCGTACCGCGCCCCACCTGAGGTGAATCAGCGCTTGGCGTGCAGGGCCTTGTCACGGATCTGGCTGAGGGTCATGCGTGGGGTCAGGGCTTCGGGGTCGATCTGCACCTCGATCAGAGCCGGCTTGCCCGAGGCCTGGCAACGCTCGAACGCGGCGGCAAAGTCCTCGGTTCGGGCCACGGTCTCGCCATGCAGGCCGTAGGCGCGGGCCAAGGCGGCGAAGTCAGGATTATGCAGCTCGGTGCCGGACACGCGCCCTGGATAGGTGCGCTCCTGATGCATGCGAATGGTGCCGTACATGCCGTTGTTGACCACCACTGTGATCAACCGGGCATCGTAGTGCGCTGCGGTGGCCAGTTCCTGGCCATTCATCAGGAAGCAGCCGTCACCTGCAAACGCCACCACCGTGCGCTGGGGATAGGTCAGCTTGGCCGCCACCGCCGCAGGCACGCCGTAGCCCATGGAACCGTTGGTGGGCCCGAGCAGCGTTCGGAACACGCGGTGCTGGTAGCCGCGGTGCACCCAGCCGGTGTAGTTGCCGGCACCACAGGTGAGGATGCTGTCGGCCGGCAGGGCCTTGTTCAGCCAGGCGATCACTTCACTCATCTGCACATCGCCCGGCGAACGCGGCGTATCAAAGTTGCCGCGGTAGCCGTTGTTCAGGCGGGCGACCCAGTCGGCGAACGCCGTCGGCCGCACTGCCGGCAAGGCAGCGGCCTGGTCGAGGAAGCTGGCCGGCCCGGCATTGATGCCCAAGGTTGGCTGGTACACCCGGCCGATTTCTTCGGCACTGGCATGCACATGCACCAACACCTGCTTGGGCGTGGGAATGTCGATCAGTGCATAGCCGCCCGTGGTCATCTCACCCAGTCGAGCACCGATGACGATCAGCAAGTCCGACTGCTTCACCGCATCGACCAGTACCGGGCCGGCGGCCAAGCCGAGGTCGCCGGCATAGTGCGGGTCGGTATTGTCGAACAGGTCCTGGCAGCGGAACGATGCCGCCAGCGGTAGTTTCTGGGTCAGCACGAAACGTTTCAGAGCCGCTACTGCCTGGTCGTTCCAGCCACCACCGCCGGCAATCACCAGCGGCCGTTCAGCCCTGGCCAGCAGCGCCTGCAGGTCAACCAGCGCCTGCGGTGCCGGGGCGGCCTCCACGCGTTGTGCAGGGCGGGCGTCGGCCACCTGCACCAGGTCGGTCAGCATGTCTTCTGGCAGCGCGATCACTACCGGGCCAGGGCGGCCGCTGATGGCACGCTGGAAGGCCTGGTTGACCAGTTCGGGAATACGCGCGGCATCGTCGATTTGCACTACCCATTTGGCCATCTGCCCGAACATGCGTCGGTAGTCCACCTCCTGGAAGGCTTCACGTTCGATCTGGTCGCGGGCTACCTGGCCGATGAACAGCAGCATTGGCGTGGAGTCCTGGAAGGCGGTGTGCACGCCCACCGAGGCATTGGTGGCACCCGGACCGCGGGTGACGAAGCAGATGCCCGGCTTGCCGGTCAGCTTGCCATAGGCCTCGGCCATGTAGGCAGCACCACCCTCCTGGCGGCAAACGATCAGGTCGATCTCATCCTGCACATCGTGCAGCGCATCGAGCACCGCCAGGTAGCTTTCGCCCGGCACGCAGAACGCACGCTCGACACCGTTGATCCGCAGGGCATCGACCAGCACCTGGCCGCCACTGCGCTTGACTTCGCAATTGCTCATTGTTGTTCTCCCTCAGGCGCTGCGGTCAGATGACTGAATCTTCCAGGAACGGTTTGTTGTCGATCACCCGCTGATAGCTCAGCGCACCCAGGTCGAGCGTGCGATAGGCGCCGTAGGTAATCAGTTCGGACAGCCCGCGACCGATCGCCGGTGCCTGCTGCAGCCCATGGCCGCTGAAGCCATTGCAGAACAGGAAATTGCCCACCTCGTTGTGCGGGCCGACGATGGCGTTGTGGTCAAGCACACAGAAGTCGTAGTGCCCGGCCCAGAAGTTGACCACCTTGATACCTTCGAACGCCGGCACGCGCTCGGCAAGAATCGGCCATACCTCCTCGTCGAATTCCTCATGCAGGACGTCGAAGTCTTCGAAGTCCACTTCCGGGTCGTTCTTCGGGTAGGTGCCGCCCAGGTAGAACTTGCCCTCCGGCCGGAAGAACACGCCGGTCGGGTCGATGGTCAAAGGCACGGTACCCTCCAGCGGGGTGCGGCAATCGAACACGAACAGCGAACGGCGACGAGGCTCGACCGGTATATCCAGCCCGGCCATGCGCGCCACTTTGGTGCCTCGGGTACCAGCGCAGTTGACCAGCAGCCCACAGCCGATACGCTCGCCACTGGCCAGCTGCACGCCCGTGATGCGGTCACCCTCGCGCTGGATGCTAGCCACTTCGTTTTCGATGTATTCGATGCCCAACGAACGGGCCTTGCGACGGAAGCCGTTGAGCATACCCAAGCTGTCGAACCAGCCCTCGCCGCTCTGGCCATAACTGGCGCCAGCAAGGCTGTCGATGTTGACCCACGGGAACTTGCGCTTGAGCTGCTCGGGGTCGAGCAAATGCACATCAGCGCCATGCGATACCTGGGTATCGTGCAGGCGGCGCAGTACTTCGTAGCCCTTGTTGTCGCCGAGAAACAGATAACCGTTTTCGTGGAAAGCGAGGTCCGGACGGTCCCCATCCAGTTCCATGATGCGCGGAAAGTCACGCACGAACTCGGCGCCAAACTTGGAGATTTCGATGTTTATCGGGTTGGAGAACTGCTGACGGATCGAGCTGCTGGAAAGCGCCGTGGCCGACTTGTTGTAGGTCCAGTCGCGCTCGATGACCAGTACTGTTCCTTTGAAGTCCGGGTTGTTGGCCAGAAAATAGGCAGTAGCACTGCCGTTGACTGCGCCACCGACGATTACCACATCATAGTTTTGTTGTTTAGCGGTAGAAGCCATGAGGTAAGCTCTCTTGAGTTTTGCGGCCCCTGTGGCAGCAGCGCTAGAGCACTGCCACAGTGCGCTCAGGTCATTTCGGGTCTTCGAAGTGGCCGGCACCCGCGAAGTTGCCGCCGTGGTAGCGTGCCGCAGGCTCATCCGGGTGCAGGGGTGGATGCTCGGCAAGGACTTTCTCGCGGTAATCGTCGGCGCTGTCTCTGGGCTGGTAGCCAAGCGACGAGGCCAGGCGGTTGTCCCACAGGCTCTCACGGTTGGCCGACATGCCGTAGACGATCATGTGCCCGACCCGAGGTGCCAGCAGCGAGCGCTCGGTGAGCTGGGCGAAGTCGTCGAACGACAGCCAGGTGGCAAGCATGCGCCGGTCCAGCGGCTCGGGGAACGACGAGCCGATGCGCAGGTTGACCGACTCGATGGCGAATTTATCCCAGTAATAACGGCCCAGGTCTTCGGCGAAACACTTGCTCACGCCGTACAGGCTGTCAGGGCGGTGCGCGGCGGTGGCGTCGATGGTTTCGGTGCGGTCGTAGAAACCGATGGCGTGGTTGGAACTGGTGTACACCACGCGCCTGACGCCATTGCGCCGCGCCGCTTCATAGATGTTGTATGTGCCAACGATATTGCCGTTGAGGATCTTCTCGAAGGTGTCCTCCACCGGTACGCCACCTGCATGCACGATGGCGTCGACGCCTTCGGTCAACGGCAGCACATCAGCGAAGTTGGCCAGGTCGCAGCGGATCAGCTCTTCATGCGGTGCGGCATGGCCGAGGTCGGCGATATCGGTCAGGCGCAGCTCATCGGCGAACTGTGCCAGGTGCTTGCGCAATACGCTGCCCAGGCGCCCCGCGGCGCCGGTGATCAGCAGGCGTTTGAATGGCTTGCTCATGGTCTACCTCTATTCGATTCGTTTGGTCAGGCCAGCGCTGCGAACGCTTCGCGCAGCTGGCCCAGTGCCTGTTCCAGTTCCTTGCGCGACGTGGCGAAGGACAGACGTACATAAGGCTCCACGCCGAACGCCGAGCCTGGCACGGTGGCTACCTTGCCCACCCGCAACAAGTAGGCCGACAGCTCGGTGTCATTGCTGATCACCTGCCCGTCCGGGGTGCGCTTGCCAATGAAGGCACTGACCTCAGGGAAGGCGTAGAACGCACCCTGCGGCATCTGCAACTTGAGGCCTGGGATCTGCGCGAGGCCGTCCACGACCAGCGCACCACGCGCCTGGTATTCTCGATTGGCTTCGCGCACGAAGTCCTGAGGCCCGTTCAATGCAGCTACTGCGGCCAGCTGCGAAATGCTCGACGGACATGTGGTGGTCTGCGACTGGGTCTTGTTCATCGCCACGATCAAGTCTTTCGGCCCTGCCGCATAACCCAGCCGGTAGCCGGTCATGGCGTAGGCCTTCGAGACCCCGTTGATCAGCAGGGTGCGCTCGCGCAATTGCGGGCAGGCAGTTACGAATGACACGAACGGCTGGTCGCCCAAGACGATGTGCTCGTAGATTTCATCGGAGATGATCAGCACGTTCGGGTGGCGATCCAGCACCTTGCCCAGCGCTGCGAACTCCTCGCGCGTGAAGATCGCCCCGCTCGGGTTGTTCGGCGAGTTCAGCATCACCCAGCGCGTACGCGGGCTGATGGCAGCCTCCAACTGCTCAGGCGTGACCTTGAAGCCTTGCACGGCGCCACAGGGAATGACCACCGGCACCCCACCATTGAGCATGGCCATATCGGTGTACGACACCCAGTACGGCGCCGGGGTAATCACCTCGTCGCCCGGTTCGAGGGTGGCGAGGAAGGCGTTGAACAGCAGTTGTTTGGCGCCATTGCCCACGCAGATCTCGTCCAGGCCATAAACCAGGTCGTTTTCCCGGGCAAACTTGTCGACGATCGCCTTGCGTAGCACCTCCAGGCCGTTTGGCCCGGTGTAGTGGTTATTGCCCGCGAGCATCGCCTGGTAGGCGGCTTCGATCACATGGGCTGGCACGTTGTAGTCCGGCTCGCCGAGGGCGAGGTTGATCACCGGCTCGCCCTTGGCGAGCATCTGCTTGGCCAGCACCGAGACGGCCATGCTTGGCGAGCTTTTGACCGCGCGCACGCGGCTGCTTTGCACGTCCATCGTCTAGCGCTCCTGAGCGGCATCAAAGCCGTAGTCGTTGCGCGCCTGCTCGGCGCTGATGTAGCCAAAGCGCAGGTCACGCTCGACTTGCTGGCGGTCGCGCTGGCGCGGATCGCCGTAGCCGCCACCACCCGGCAAGCGCAGCACCAGACGCCGCTCGGCCGGCACGAACTGCTGGCCCTTGCCACGCAGCAAGGTGCCGTCATCCAGGCCGACGAAACCTTGTGCGCCCTCTTTGCCACCCTCCAGGCCGCGCGCGGCATACTGGATGCGGTCGAACATGGCGCTGAAGCGGAAGCTGTAGCCTTCAGCCGCCGACACTTCAATCTCCTGGCCCAGGCCGCCGCGCAACTGCCCGGCACCACCGGACCCTTCGCGCAGCTCCTTGCGCCATACCACCACCGGGCCAGCGTGTTCAGTGGCCTCTACCGGCATGGTGTGCACGCCGCTTGGGAACGCCGTGGCGCTAAGCCCATCCATCGCCGACCGGGCGCCCATACCGCCACTGTTGAACATCAGCATTTCGGCGTTGCGCCCACCGGGGTTGCTCTCCAGCGGACGTACGCTCAGGTGCAGGTTCCACAGGGCGCTGGCGCCCTCGGCAGGCACATTGCCCGGCAGGCACTTGTGCAGCGCACCCAACACCAGGTCCGGCACGAAGTGGCCGAGCACATGGCGCACCGACACCGGCGCCGGGTGCTTGGCATTGAGGATGCAGCCCTCGGGCGCAGTAACTTCGAACGGCGCCAGCGATGCGGCGTTGTTGGGGATCTCCGGCGCAACGATGCATTTAAGGCCATAGCACGCATAGGCCTTGGCGTAGCCTAGCGGCACATTGATGCCGAACTGGCTCATGCCAGAGGTACCCGTGAAATCGCTCTTGATGCCATCAGGCCCGACGGTGATGGCCACCGCCAGAGTCACCGGTACGTCATAGCCATCCAAGGTCATGCTGTTGCTATAGGTGCCATGGGGCAGCGACTTGAAGCACTCTAGGGTGGCGCGGCGGCTATGCTCGAGGATGAAGCCACCGATGTGCTCCAGGTCATCCAGCTTGAACTCTTCCAGCATGTCGAGCAGTCGCTTGTGGCCGGTCTCGTTGCATGCCGACAGCGCATAGAAGTCACCGACCACGCGGTCGTTCTCGCGCACATTGTTGCGCAGGATGTTGATCAGGTCGCGGTTGACCTTGCCGCGCTCGAACAGCTTCATGATCGGAATGAACAGGCCTTCTTCGTACACCTCCCGAGCGTCCGGGCCAAAACCGCGGCCACCAATATCGACTACGTGGGCAGTGCTGGCGAAGTAACCGATCAGCTTGCCGCGGTAGAACGATGGCGACACGATGGTGATGTCGTGAAGATGGCCGGTGCCCTTCCAGGGGTCGTTGGTGACATACACGTCGCCTTCGAAGATGTTGTCCTCGCCAATATCGTTTATAAAGTGCACCACGGCTTCGGCCATGGTGTTGACGTGGCCAGGGGTGCCAGTGACGGCTTGGGCAAGCATGTTGCCGGCGCGGTCGAAGACGCCGGCCGACAGGTCGCCGGCTTCACGTACGCTAGTGGAAAAAGCGGTGCGGATCAGCGTCAGGGCCTGCTCTTCGACCACCGAGACCAGGCGGTTCCACATCACCTGCATTTGAATATCGATCAGGGTATCGCTCATGTTCTGGCTTCCAAATCAGGCGTTAGCGGCGCACGACCAGCAGGCAGCCATCAGGCTGGACCGTGGCGGCAAAGTTGGAGGTGACGAAGGTCGAGGTTTCGCGTTCGACAATGATCGCCGGGCCGTCGACGCGGGCGCCGACCTGCAGCTCCTCACGCGGATAGATCCCTGTATCGACGAAGCCGCCAGCAGCCACGTCGAACACCTGACGGCGGGCGACATGATGGGCCCGGTAAACGGCGCTCACTTCTTCGATACGCGCAACGGGTGGCAGTGGTGAGCTGGCCTTGACCGACCAACTGACGATCTCGATGTCCGGCCCATCGATCGGGCGACCGAAGAAGCGCGTGTAAGCCTCTTCGAACAGGTGCTTGAACTGGGCGGTATCGGCTGCACTGAAGGCCTTGAACGGCAGCGACACGGGAATTTCCCAGCCCTGACCGACATAGCGCATGAACGCGGTGCATTCCATCTCCGGCTCGCCTTCAGGCATGCCTTGACGCAGAAAACTCAGTGACTCCGCTTTCATTTCTTCGATCAGGTCGTTGATGCGCGCGGCATCGAATTCGGACAAGCGCACGAATGCACTGCGCACAGCTTCGTAGCCGAACGGTGCCCGCAGGAAGCCGATGGCCGAGCCAACCCCCGCACCGGCCGGGACGATGAAGCGTGACACGCCCATCTTCTCGCACAGCCGCGCCGCATGCAGCGGGCCGCCGCCACCGAAGGTAATCATGGTGTAGTCGGCAATGTCCTTGCCGCTTTCCACAGCGTGTACGCGGCCGGCGTTGGCCATGTTTTCGTCGACCACTTCACAAACGCCGAAGGCGGCCGTGTCGGCAGCGATGCCCAGTGGCTGGCCGATCACCCGGGCCATGGCATTGGCGGCACTGTCGCTTGACAGGCGCAGGGCGCCACCTGCGAAGTTGTCGGCATCCAGGCGACCGAGCAGCAGGTTGGCGTCGGTGATGGTCGGCTCCAGGCCACCCCGGCCATAGCAGGCCGGGCCAGGCTCGGAAGCGGCGCTGTGCGGGCCGACGCGAATCTGGCGCATGCTGTCGATGCTGGCGATCGAACCGCCGCCAGCGCCGATTTCGACCATTTCCACCACCGGGATGGAGATCGGCATGCCACTGCCCTTCTTGAAACGATAGGTACGGGCGACTTCGAATGTCTTGGCGGTTTTCGGCACCTGGTCCTCGATCAGGCAGATCTTCGCCGTGGTGCCGCCCATGTCGAACGACAACACGTTTTCCAACTGGTAACGGCGTGCGATGTCAGCGGCGAATATCGCCCCACCGGCCGGCCCCGACTCCACCAGGCGCACCGGGAACTCGGCGGCGCTTTGCACCGAGATGATGCCGCCACCGGAGTGGATCATGAACACCGGGCAATCGGCGCCCTCTTGCTTGAGGGTCACCACCAGGCGGTCGAGGTAGGACTTGATCAGCGGTTTGACGTAGGCGTTGGCACACACGGTGTTGAAGCGTTCGAACTCGCGCATCTGCGGTGAGACTTCGCTGGAAATCGAGATCGACAGCTGCGGCAGGCGTGCCTGCAATGCGTCGCGCAGCTGACGCTCGTGAGCGCCGTTGACATAGCTGTGGATGAAGCCGATCGCGACGCTTTCGTAGTTGCCTTCGGCGATGCGTTCGACCAGCACATCAATGTCGGCCTGGAGCGGCGCGATCAGCACGTGGCCTTTGACATCCAGGCGCTCACGCAGGGTGTAGCGGTGTTCACGATCGATCAGCGGCGGGGGCAGGACGATATTGATGTCGTACTGCTCGAAGCGGTTCTCGGTGCGCATTTCCAGGGTGTCGCGAAAGCCTTCGGTTGTGATGAAGGCGGTACGCGCGCCCCGGCGCTCGATCAGGGCGTTGGTAGCCAGGGTGGTGCCGTGGATCAACTGGTCGATGTCCGAAAGCGCCAGGCCGGCCTGCTCCACTACCTGGCGTACGCCGGTGAGGATGGCCCGCTCGGGCAGCTCGTAATCGGTCAGGATCTTGGTCGAATGCAGCACGCCGTTAACGTCCAGCGCGATGTCGGTGAATGTCCCGCCTATGTCCACGCCGACCCGGCATGATGTCGCAGTCATCGTCATATCCCCTGCTTGCTTTGTAGTTGTACCGATCCGCTGAGCGGTCTTCATGTAAGTTATATGTTGTCTTACAGGTGGTCAAGCACCCATGGATGGAAATCTATGCTGATCTGGAGGGCCTCTTCCGCGATGGTGCGGCGGGAAGAGGCCGCAAGCTCATACGGCAGTCTTGACCATCCGCCCGCCACCGACCGCCTGCGCCGTGGGGAACACTTCCAGCCGCGACACATCCACCTGCCGCGGCATCTTCAACGCCGCGAGCAACAATTGGGCAATGTCCTCGGGCTGGATAGACTCGTAACCGTCGTACAGTTCACTGCCCGCCGCCTGCATACCCATAGCCGCCTTGTACAGTTGGGTTTGCACCCGGCCCGGCGCGATCTCGGTCACCCGCAGGCCGGTCCCCAGCAGATCACAACGCAATGCATCGCAGAAAAGGCTTACACCGGCCTTCGAGGCCCCGTACACCGCAGCCCCTGGATGAGGCGCACGACCTGCGCTGGACCCGATGAAGAACAGGTGCCCCCTGCCCCGCTCGATCATGCCGGGCAGCAGCTGCCGAGCCAGGTGCAGCGGGGCTTTGAGATTGATATCCAGCATGTTGTCGATCTCGGCTTCATCGATGTCCTGGAATGCCGCACGCGTTGAAAGCACCCCGGCATTGTTTACCAGCACGTCGATGACTCTTCCTTGCAACGCCACCTTCAGCCCTTTGGCGTCGCGCACATCGGCCTCCACCGTGGTAATGCCAGGCTCGTCGGCCAAGGCTTGCAGTGCATCAGGGCTTCGGCCAACTGCGATCACCTGCAACCCGGCGTCACGCAGCGCCAGCACGATGGCTCTGCCGATACCACTGGTCGCGCCGGTGACGAGCGCGTGCTGGTAGCCTTCCGGCAATGGGGCATCAGGCATAAATGTAACCTCCGCTTACGATCACATTTTCGCCGGTGGCGTAGCTGTTGCGACTACTGCCCATCATCACGATCCACTCAGCGATTTCTGCAGGCTCCGCGGCACGCCCAAGCGGGTTGGCGGCTGCAAGCTCACCCAGGAAGCCGAGCTGCCTGGCGCGCTCGGTGGCGAAGCCTGCCGGCGCGACTGAATTGACCAGGATCTGATCTTTGGCACACGCCTGCGCGAACGATTTGGTCAGGCTGACCACCGCTGCCTTGGTCGCTGCATAATGGGCGTTCTGCGGGTGCGCCTTGAATGCGTCCACGGAAGTCACATTGACGATGCGTCCCGTTACTGCGGGTGCTGCAGCATACGGCTGCATGTGTCGAACCGCGGCAACCATCATGTGGTAGGTCCCTTTGATGTTCACCGCGTTCTCCAGGTCCCACTCTTCGTCGCTGATCTGGAAAATGTCCTGACGCGGATAAATCGCTGCGCTGTTTACCAGGCAGTGCACTCGACCCAGTTGTGCAACGATTTCGTCAAACGCTGCGTGGGCAGTCTGCTGCCGGGCGATGTCCCCCGTGGCGATTGCTACCTCGACCCCTTGGGCCGTGAGCAGCTCCTGAGCCTGCACCAACAACTGCTCATTGCGGTCGATGAGACCAATTCTTGCCGCACCTCGCTTGGCCATCAGCCGAGCTGTTTCCAGGCCAAGCCCGGATGCACCACCTACGATCACCACAGTTTGCGCTTGCATGAACACCTCCGCGATTGAGTCTTTACGTAAGATGCCTGTTGTCTTACATTTGGTCAAACGACAAAAAGGCGCAAGGTCAGTCATGCCAGTACAGAACCTACCGTCCCTCTCACTATCGGATGCTCGAGACCGGCTGCTGGAGGGGGCCAGCGCACTGTTTGCAGCTTACGGCTATCAAGCCATCAGCATCCGCGATCTGGCAGGTCACCTGCAAATTAAACCGGGATCGCTCTACCACCACATCGAGAGCAAACAGGCGCTGTTGTTCGAGCTTATTGAGTCCAGCATGACGGATTTGCTGTATGAAACCCGGCAATGCCTCAAATACGCCCCCTCAAACGAAGCGCGTCTTGAGCGATTTGTTCAGGCTTTCATTTGCTTCAGTGACCAGAACCCTGATCGGCTGGTGCTTATCACCCGGGAGGCGGTAAATCTGAGCGCCGACCAAGCCGCCCAGCTCGATCGATTGAAAGCCTCGTACACTGAGCTTCTTAGCGGCATCGTCGCAGCTGATTGCAACTTGACCAGCGTCGCTGCAAAAGCGCATGCCACGGAGATCGCGCATGCGGTTCTGTGCATGCTGTGCGGCCAGTGCCACTGGGGCTCGTCACACCACTCACCGGTTGCATTCAGGAAAGTACTGTTCACGTACGCGCGCGCAATCGTTCATGCTGGGAAAGATCTTGTGCAGGCTGGCTCTAGCATTGCGCTCAAGAGCCCGGCAGGCTCGCTGACTTGAAAAACAGGGGCCATCAATGACGATGGCCCCTTTGCTTTGTGACCAAACAAAGCGAAAACGATCAACGCAATGGACCACCCCTGCCGGATGGATCGGATGACGGCCCCGCGACCACGCCCGCGTCGTGCAGGCGTGCAATCTCGACGCCCGTGAGCCCCAGTACAGTGTGTAGCACTTCGTCGGTATGCGTGCCCAGCAGAGGGGCACCTGCTCCGGCGGTACGAGCTACACCATCGAATCGTGCAGCCAATTGCGCATGAATGTGTTCACCAACGCCAGGGCTGTTGATTCGCTCGAAGACAGGGTTGTGCATACCGACCCGCGGATCATCCTGAAGAAGTTCCTGGGCGGTTTGGTATTTACCCCAAGACACGCCATGAAGATCGAGCTGAGCGATCGTTTCTGCGAGCGTACGCTGTTTGAACCAGGCATCAATCAACGCGGCAATGACCTCCCTCCCCTCGTAGCGCTGTAACGCGCTGTCGAAATCCAGCCCACAGCGCTTTTCAGCCAGTTCGATCTCCCGCTCCAGGCCGCAACAGCTAACCAGCGCTCGCCACTGCTCCAGTGTGATAGCGGCAACCATTACCCAACGGCCTTCTGCAGTCTGGAAGTCGCGGCCAAACGCGCCATAAATGTGATTGCCCTGTGAGGGGCGGTCCCTGCCCAGCACATCAGCCTCGGTCAAAAGCCCAAGGTGAGACACCGTTGAGAATGCTACGTCTGCCATCGCCAGCTTGATCTGCGAACCCTCACCGCTGACCAGTCGTCGATTGATCGCCCCTACAAATGAAAAGGCAGCCTGGTAGGCCGTGATTACATCCCATGCAGGCAGCTGACTGTTGACTGGCCGCGCCTGGTCATCGTCCCGCCCCAGCAAGGGGAAGCCTGTCGCGCTGGCGAGGGTATGTTCCATAACAGATGACCCATCCGGATTGCCTTCGATGGCGCAAGAAATCAGGTCCGGACGCGCCAGAGCGAGCGTTGAATGCGACAGCCACGGTGCCGCCCTGTTGGTGAGGAAATTACCGGTTTGAGCGACGAGTTCCTGAACCAGTTCGCGAGCTTCAGGTTTGGTAAAGTCCAGCGCCACGGAACGCTTACCGGCATTCAGCGATGTCCAGTAGAGGCTTCGTCCACTGGCGTCGACGCGAGGCTCGCGCCGGTAATCGATCCCGCCCCCAATTGCATCCACCCGGATCACTTCGGCACCAAACTGGGCCAGGACCAAGCCTGCCAGTGGTGCCGGCACGAAGGCCGAACTCTCGATGATGCGGGTACCATTCAGAAACGGATAAGGCATGTTGGCCTCTCACTTCGATAACGCTACGCCCCGGCCCCACTACTGCCTGTGCGTGGCAGCCAGCAGGGAGGCCGGTACGTAAACTCAGCCCAACTCGCGCGCGAGTTGTTCCCGGTCCAGAACACCCTCCCAGCGGGCGACGAACAGCGCGGCGACACCATTACCGATCACGTTGATCAGCGCGCCGCCCTCCGAGATGAAACGATAGACACCCAGTACCAGCACCAGGCCCGCAGCGGGGATGACATCGATGGAGCCCAGTGTCGCGGCCAGGGTGATGAACGCGCCCCCGGTTACACTCGCGGCGCCTTTTGACGTCAGCAGCAGGATCAGCAGCAGCGTGATCTGGTGGTAGAGCGATACATCGATGTCCAGGGCCTGGGCGATGAAGATGGCCAGCACTGTCATGTTGATGCAACTGCCATCGAGGTTGAAGCAGTAACCCGATGGCACCACCAGGCCCACTGTGGACTTCTCGCAGCCCAGTTTCTCAAGTTTGGTCATCAAACGCGGCAGCGCAGACTCCGAAGACGAGGTACCGAGCACCAGTACCAGTTCTTCCCTGATGTATTTGAGGAACTTCCACAGGCTGAAGCCCGCCAGCCGCGCTGCGAGGTTGAGCACCACGAACACGAAAACCAGGCCTGTGACGTAGTAGCAGATCAGCAGGTGCCCGTAGGCCGCCAGCGAGCCGATACCGTACTTGCCTACGGTGAATGCCATGCCACCGAACGCCCCAAGCGGTGCCACGTACATGACGATTTTCAACATCCGGAAGAACGCTTGCGCTACCAGGTCGATCGTCGCAAGCAGCGGTTTGCCGATGGGGCCCAACAGTTGCAACCCAAACGCGAACAACACGGAAATGAACAGTACCTGCAGGATTTCTCCATCAGCGAAAGCACCGAATACCGTGGTAGGCACGATGTGCGTCAGGAAGCCGACCACGCTTTGGTCGTGCGCCGCCTTGGTATAACCGGCAATGGCAGTGGCATCCAGCGTCGCCGGATCGATGTGCATGCCAACGCCTGGCTTGAACAGGTTTACCCCTATCAAACCGATGATCAGCGCCAAGGTGGTCAAGACCTCGAAATACACCAGAGACTTGAAACCGATACGGCCGATTTTCTTCAAGTTCTGCATGCTGGCGATGCCACTGACAACCGTGCAGAAGATGATCGGCGCAATCAACATCTTGATCAGCTTGATGAATGTGTCGCCTAGCGGCTTCATCTGTTCGCCCAAGCCGGGGCTGATGTGCCCCAGCAGGATACCCAGCAAGATCGCCGCAAGAACCTGCACATAAAGGTGGTGATAAAACGGCTTGCGTTTCAACCCCGGAACGGCAGGTATTTCGGATGAAGAGCTGATTGTTTTTGTCATGGCGCTCTACCTATTCAAGTTGTCTGTACACACGTGCTTTCAGGAGACCACGTTAATTGCCTTCCCAGCGGCGAAGGATTCGATGTTGCCAAGCAAGATCTCTTTGAGGCGGGATACGCTGCTCTGGCTGGCCCAACCCACATGAGGCGTGATGATCAGATTGTGCAGTTGGCTGTGCAGGTAGGGGTGTTCAGCGCGAGGCGGTTCGCCATCGAGTACATCAAGCGCAGCGCCGCCGAGCTGACCTGAATGCAGTGCATCGAGCACCGCTTGCTCCTCAACAAGAGGCCCGCGTGCTGTATTGATCAACAAGGCACCAGGCTTCATCTGAGCGATTTGCGCTGCGTCTATCAGATGATGGGTTTGCGCTGTCAGTGGGCAGTGCAACGAAATGGCATCTGCCTGCCGCAGCATGGCTTCAAATGCCACATAGCCTTCGCGGACAGTGCTCGCACCGCGGTGTTCGGCAAAGATCACCTTCATACCCAAGGCAGAAGCCAGGCGCGCTACCCTGCTGCCGATGTCGCCCCGCCCCACGATACCGAGGGTAGAGCCTTCAACGTCCAGGATCGGCGTGCCGTGCACGCAGAAATGATTGGAGGTAGGCCAGTGACGAGACGCTGCATCACGGTACTCGAAAAGGTGCCGGCGCAGTGCAAACAGCGATGCGATCACCGCTTCGGCCACACTCACCGCCGAGTAAGCAGGCGCGTTGCACACGGTAATGCCCAAATCCCTGCACGCCGCAATGTCGATGCAATCGTAGCCAGTTGCGGCAACGCAGATCAGCTTCAACCCTGACAACTGCTCAAGTTGGGCTCGCCCCAGCTTCACCTTGTTGGTAATGGCCACTTGCGCATCGGCAAGCGCAGAAACGACCTGTTCGGGGGCGGTGCTTTCACGTACTGTCCAGTGGCTGGCGAGTGCTGGGCGTTGCAGGGCAGACGGCAGGCTGGCACCGTCGAGGAATACGATGTTCATGGTGTACCTCTTGTTATTGTGTTTGATCGCAAGCCAGGTCACAGCAGCTCGGAAATCTCGATCAGGTTCAGGTCTGGGTCGCGCACGTAGACAGAGCGGATAGGCCCGGTCGCACCGGTTCGCTGAACTGGGCCTTCGATGATTGGCCAGTTCTGGCTTTCCAGATGCGCAACCACCTGTTTCAGGTCAACACTTGCGATGAAGCACAGGTCCAGTGCGCCGGGAACCGGCAAATGGGCCTTGGGCTCGAACTCATGCCCGCGGACATGAACGTTGATTTTCTGGTTGCCGTAACAGAAAGCCAGGCGACCTGCGCCAAACGTCTCCAGGCGCATACCCAGCACGCGGACGTAAAAGTCTTTACACGCGTCAACATCGAAAGTGGTCAGTACCAGATGGTCCAGGTGGTCAATCATTTGGCCACCTCCGCTACAGCCGACACGACTTGCCTGGACAAGTTGTGAACATGTTCCGGGATCGGATGCAGATCCAGGCGTTTGCCCGCCCTGAGAATCTGGCTGGGCGTTGCGTGCCCGATCAACCCCGGCAGGCGCGCGGAGGCAGCCAGAATCAGGTCGAGGTCAACGCCCGTGTCGTACCCCATCAGGTCGAGCATGTGCACCAGGTCTTCAGTGCACACGTTACCGCTGGCACCTGGCGCGTAAGGGCAGCCACCCAAGCCGCCGAGCGAGGCGTCGAAACGGTCGATGCCAGCTTCAAGCGCGGCCAGCGTATTGGCCAGTGCCATGCCGCGGGTATTGTGAAAATGCAGTGTCACCTGCAGTTCGGGGAACCGCTTGAGCACTTGCGCCGACAAGGTCTGAACCTGAGAAGGGTATGCCATGCCAGTGGTGTCACAAAGCGTGACGCCGCGCACCCCCAGGTCTGCAAAGCGCGCAACCCAGTCCAGCACTTCAGCGGCAGGTACATCGCCCTGCATGGGGCAGCCGAATACCGTAGAGAGTGAAACATTCACGGCAACAGGACCTTGGCCGATGACGGAAACCACTTCCTTGAGTTGAGCGAAGGAGTCCTCACGGGCCATACGCAGGTTGGACCTGTTATGTGGCTCACTGACCGACATCACCAGATTGGCTTCGTCGATACCGCAGCCCAATGCCCGCTCGGCGCCGCGAACATTAGGCACCAACACGGTATATTCAACCCCAGGCTGGCGAGTGATGCCCTGCATGACTGCTTCTGCGTCGCGCAGCGCAGGAATGGCCTTGGGCGAGGTGAAGGACGTCACCTCGATTTTGGCGAAGCCGCACTGGCTCAGCGCGTCGATCATTGAAATCTTGTCGGCCGTTTCGATGAAGGTGGCTTCGTTCTGAAAGCCGTCCCGAGTGGCGACTTCCTGCATAAATAGACGTTTCATCAGGTTACTCCGCATTTCAAATAATGCCGCGCGCACGCCATTGGTCACGCGTGTGTGCATCGACGCCGCAGGCATCGAGCACCTCGTCGGTATGCTCACCCAAGGTCGGCGCCTTCGAACGCAACTGCCCGGGTGTGGAAAGGAGCTTGGGCACGATGCCTGGCAAAGTGACCGGCGTGCCGTCTTCCAGCGTGCTCGCGAGCAGCATGTCACGCGCCTGGTAATGGGGGTCGCTGGCAATGTCGGCGGCATCGTAGATCTTGCCGGCGGGAATCCGCGCCTCGTTCAACGCTTCCAGCACTTCATCCAGTGAGCGTTCGGCAGTCCAGGTTGAAATGGCGGCGTCGATACGCGCTACATGCCGGACGCGGCCATCGTTCTGCTCAAGTTCAGGGTCATTGGCAAGGTCCAGGCGATCGATCTTTTCCATGAGGCGACGGTAGATGCTGTCACCGTTGCCGGCGATCAGTGCGTACTTTCCATCCTTGCAACGGTAGGCGTTTGTAGGGGCAATACCGGGCAAACTGCTCCCCGCTGGTTGGCGAATGGACTGGAACACCGAGTATTCGGGGATAAGGCTCTCCATCATGTTGAACACCGACTCGTACAGCGCAACATCCACCTGCTGCCCTTGGCCGTTGTTCTGCTCGCGATGGCGCAGTGCGAGCAGCACACCGATGACCCCGTGCAGCGCAGAGAGCGAGTCACCGATTGACACGCCAACCCGCACTGGCGTGCGCCCGGGCTCACCGGAAAGATGGCGAAGCCCGCCCATCGCCTCACCTATCACACCGAAGCCGGGCAAGTCACGATAAGGCCCGCTTTGCCCGTAGCCGGACACCCGAAGCATTACCAGACGAGGGTTGATTTCGCTCAGCACATCCCATCCCAGGCCCCATTTTTCGAGAGTGCCCGGCCGGAAGTTCTCGATCAATATGTCAGCGTCTGCGACAAGACGCTTGACCACCTCGTGCGCCTCGCCCTGGCGCAGATCCAGCGTAACGGAGCGCTTGTTGCGCGACTGGGATGCCCACCACACAGATGTGCCGTTGTGCAGCATGCGCCATTTGCGCAGGGGGTCACCGGTGACCGGGGGCTCGATCTTGATTACCTCGGCACCGAATTCGGCGAGGATTTTGGCAGCAAACGGACCAGCAATCAGCTGCCCCATTTCGATGACCTTGATGCCTTGCAATGGGAGGGTCATGGCGTCATCCGCTCTTGTTGGTTGTTATGACCGGATGATTACGCTCATTGCCGATAATGAAAATTGCGAAATTCTCCATTACCCTTTCCGAAATCGAAAGCCTTGGAGCTTGTGATGAACCTTCTACACGTTGATTTGTTATCCCTGCGCCTGCTGGTCTTCGCTGCAGAAACGCTCAACCTGACTCAAGCGGCCCATCGCGCGAACATGACGCTTTCTACGGCAAGCAAGCGCCTGGCAGAGTTGGAGCGCATCACTGACTGTGCGTTATTCGTACGCCTGCCACGCGGGGTTGCGTTGACCGCAGCAGGCCGAGGCATTGCCGACCACGCGCGTCATATCCTCGAGAGCGTCAACCGCATGGCGTGTGACGCCAATGACTTTGCCATGGGGGTGCGCGGGCACGTTCGCCTCACCGCCAACACCTCGGCAGTCGTCCAGTTCCTGCCCCAGGACCTGGCTTGCTACCTCGCCGACAACCCGCATGTACGTATCGGCATGGAAGAAGCACTAAGCGATGACATTGTCGACGCCGTATCCAATGGCAGGGCTGATATCGGGATTTTCGCCGACAACGTTGCGTCTGAGGGGCTGCTCAAGCGGGTCTACCGCCGTGATCAGTTGGTGCTGCTGGTGCCCAACGACCACCCGCTTGCCGGGTTGCAACAGATTGCCCTTGCGGATGCGCTGGACTTCGACTTCGTTGCACTGAACCAAGGGAGTTCGCTGCTGCGACGCCTTACGGATGCAGCAGTGGCCAACGGCAAGATGCTCAAGGTGCGCATTCAGGTCAGCAGCTTCGACGGTATTTGCAGGATGATCGAAGCAGGCCTGGGTGCGGGTGTGCTGCCCCTTGCGTCGGTGCGCAAAGCGTTGCTGGGAACGCAGATACACGCGATCAGGCTCACCGATGATTGGGCCAGGCGCACCCTTTATGTGGGGGTGGCGAATGAAGCGCAACTTTCACCTGAAGCGGCCAAGCTCTTCGATTACCTGGCAAGAATGGAAAGCAGCGAGGCCACGACGACGGGTGAATGAGTAATTCCCATACTCTGAGATACGCGCGCATAACGACGAACTGCGGCATTGCGACAGGTAATGATTCTTCACATGCTCTAGTCATTCCACTTCTTCCAACAACAATCAAGGGAATGCAACGTGAAAGTATTCATTACAGGTGCTACCGGTCGTGTAGGCAGTGAAGTTGCCAAAGCGCTGATTCAGCGAGGGCACGTCATCAGCACCGTTGTGCTGCCGGGCGATCCCAACCTGGGCAAGGCCCAGGCGGCTGGTATCCAGTGCACTGTCGGTAATCTTGCCAACCGCGATGATGTTCGCCAAGCCATGGAGGGCGCCGGGGCGGTTTTCCACCTGGCTGCACTCATCTCGTTTCGTAGCGAAGACCGCGACCGCCTATGGGCAGCCAATGTCACGGGAAGCTATAACGTTTTCGATTGCGCGGCCCAGCAATCCTCGCTCGACACCGTGCGGCTGATCTTCGCTTCCAGCGACCAGGTTTACCCGACTCGCTTCGCCCGTTACAGGCCGGTGGATGAACATCATCCGCGCGAGCCGTACAGCTTTTACGGAATGACCAAGTTGCTGGGGCAGGACATGCTCGACTTCTTCGCCAGAACTCACTCGAATCTGCTGGTCAGCACAGCTGTCTTTTCGCATATTGAAGCGGCAGCTGAAGTCATCGACCCTAATGGGGAATACTCCCGCCCGGCCTTTTCTCTGCAGGGGCGAATAGACAGCCTGCGCGCTGCCAGCAGCCACAACGCCAACTCGGCAGCCAATGATGTTCAGCGCTTGCTGGATGTGCTGGAGCCGCTGGCCGGGGATGATGACCCCCTGCTGCTGGCCCGTGATGCCAACGGTCATGCTCACACCCAAGAGTTGACGGACGTGCGCGATATCGTGGATGCGCTGCTGCTGATGCTCGACAAGCCTGCAGCGGTCGGCGAAACCTTCAACCTCGCGCCTCCTAGCCTGGTAAGCCTGGATACCTTTATCCCATACCTGGCGCAAGCAACCGGCCGCCGCTACGTGGAGGCCAACCTGCCTGCCGAGCTCGGCCAGCCGCACAGCACGGCTGCAAAAGCCAGGGCGATCCTTGGCTGGGCTCCGCGCTTCAGCCTGTTCGATATGGTCGACGATGCAGTCCAGGCGCAAAAGCGCTAACCCTCCCGGCACCACCCAACCCGCGCAGCGGATCCTCGGCTGCGCGCGCTTTCACAGGCGAGCCCTCATGAATAAAAATAAAAGCCACTATCGCTGGTTCATTGTGACCATGCTATTCATCGCCATGGTCATCAACTACATGGATCGCGCAGCACTGTCAGTAGCGATGCCGTTCATAACCAAAAGCTTCGAACTGACGCCCAGCGAAAAAGGCATGGTCTTCAGTGGATTTTTCATAGGTTACGCCGCCTTCAACTTTATCGGCGGTTACCTGGCCGACAGGTATGGGCCCAAACGCGTATTTGTCTATGCCATGTGCATCTGGTCAGGCCTGTGCGCACTGACAGCGTTGGCTTACAGTTTCTGGACGCTATTGATCATCCGGGCATTGTTCGGTGTCGGTGAGGGCCCGGTGCCTACCACGGCGAACAAGGTCGTGAACAATTGGTTCCCGATCCGCGAGCGCGCTCGAGCAGTGGGAATTAACCAGGCGGGTGGGCCGCTGGGTGGCGCTTTGGCGGGCCCTGTGATCGGATTTCTTGCCATATCGCTCGGCTGGCAGATTTCATTCGTGATAGTGGGCGCCATCGGCGTGCTGTGGGCCATCGCGTGGAAGTTCATCGCCACCGACAACCCTGCCGACCATAAGCGGGTGAGCCCGCAGGAGCTCAAGGACATTCAGGCTGGCCGAGACATCATCGTTGAAACAGACCAACCGCTCAGCAAACCTACTTTACGTTCAGTGCTGATGCGGCCCGCGGTACTTTGCACAGGCTTCTCACTGTTCTGCTACAACTACACGCTTTACTTCTTCATGACCTGGTTCCCCAGCTATCTGGTAGACACCAAAGGCGTCAGCCTGCAACAGATGAGTTGGATCACTGCATTCCCATGGCTTGTGGGCGCGTGCGGTATGGCAGCAGGGGGCTTCCTGATTGACAAGATCTACCAGAAAACCGGACGCCAACTGTTCTCCCGCAAGGTGGTGCTGGTCACATGCCTGACACTGGCGGCAGCATGTATTGGCCTGAGCGGGCGTTCTGAGTCCGTGCAGTGGGTAGTACTGTTCATGTCCGTGGCAATCGGCTTTCTGATGCTGACGGCTTCCGCTTATTGGGCACTGATTCAGGATACCGTACCGAGCTACTACGTTGGCACGGCAGGAGGATTGATGCATGGCATGGGCAACTGTGCCGGCCTGTTCGCACCGACCCTCACCGGGGTCATCATTCAGGCAACCGGCACCTATAGCGCAGCATTCGTATTGACCGGCGTGCTGGGCGTTGCCGGTGCACTGGCTGTATGGGGCTTTGTGAACGAACAAAAGCATCCAGAGCGACAGCCAGCCCTGTCCGCGCAGTGAGCCAGGCTCAAGCCATCGTCAACCGTTCGAGCAAGTCCACAGGCTGCAGGTAAACGCTGGTCGTGCAACAACCAGCGTTTACCTGCAGCTTCACTTTTCGTTAACAATGCTGGTGCCGTAGGATTTGGCGCAGTCCCGTGCCAAAGCACCTAGCGTATACCCCAACGCTTGCTGGTCATGCTTCATGAATGCGAGATGGTAATCCACCGGGGTGGCCCCTGTGGCCAGCGTGACTTCCTGGTACAAGCCACACGCAATATCTTCCTCGAACAACACCTTTGGTATGCAACTCACTCCCACCCCCGCCCGTATCAGCGCAGCGAGCGCGAACAGGCTGTTACTCCCGTACACCTTGGTAAACTCAACACCTGACTGCGCAAAAAGTTGCTCCAGCCGTGTAGTGATCCCTGACTGTGGCCCTTGCACGATCACCGGCAGTCGCGCGAGTTCGCTGACAGTAACAGGCACACCTGCCTCAAAAGAACCGGGGGGCGCCAGCCAGGCAAAGTCAACCGAATCGATCAGCAGCGACTCCATCTCGGGCGAAACGTAATCCACCGGCACGACGATCAGGTCAAGCTCACCCGTCATCATCTTTTGTTGCAGCCGCGCGGAAATATCAACGTCTGGAAGCAGGGAAATGTGCGGGTAGATAACCCGCATTTGTTGAACAAAGCCCGAGAACCAGGTGAGCGTGGCCAATTCGGAAAGGCCGATTCTGACCGTTCTCATGGTTCGCTGAGCCGACGTGCGCATTTCATCCAGCTGCTGCAAGCTCTCCAGCACGGCACCCGCGGCGACAAGGAGCTCTTCCCCCTTGCTCGTCAATGACGATTTCTGCGCATTGGAATCGAATAGCGGTACCGACGCCTGTTTTTCCAGCTCCTTGATGCGTTTGGTTGCAGCTGACTGCGTGATGAACAGCTTTCCGGCAGCACGCTGCAGCGTGCCCAGCTTGATCGTCCAGTAGAACGCCTCAATTTGCTTTATGTTGGACATGCTTCATACCTCCCGCGGGACATCAATCCCGAACGACATGCTCACCGTCCCTGCAGAGCTGCACACTTCACCAATGATTTCTGAAATACGCCGCAATACCGGAGTGAAGGAGTCTGAGCGCGCGGCGACGACGTAGGGAATACACGGCGGCTCCGGGTGCATCTGCAGCTCAATCAATTGCCCGTTTCGGACACAGCTGGCGGCGATCATGGGCGGGATGAACGCAACACCGAGGCCGGAGATGGTCAAGCCGAGCATGGCGACGATGCTGTTGCACGACATCTGATTGAGGGGTTTGACATTGTTGGCCTTCAGCCACTCGCTGACCAGCAAGCCAGAGCCCGATTTTTTGCCTTCGAACAGCAGCGTGTGGCGCTCGAAGAGCGTGATATCGACGTTCTCCCGATCAAGCTTCAAATCAGCGGAACAATAAAGCCGATTCGCAACGGCTTGTAGCGGTCGTTTGACCAGCCCTTCCTGCACGAAGGCATCCGGAAGCACGACGACATCCAGGCGCCCGGCAAGCAGCAGGTCCTTCAAGCCTGCGCTCATCTCGACAACCGGTTCAACGACGATTTGTGGATACTCCCTGGAAATCGCCTGAATAATGCTGGACAACCAGGCTATCGCTGTCAGCTCCGTGACGCCAATTCTGAGCTTGCGTTTGACGACCTCGCTACTCATCAAGCAGCTGTCGAACACACCTCGCTGAAGCAGAACGAATCGGGCTTGCGCGACAACGTCACGCGCCATCGCATTCGGCTTGGCGGTACGCCCCGTGCGATCGAACAGATCGAATCCAAACCACTGCTCCAGCTCCTGGATCTGCCGAGAGATCGCGGACTGAGCCAATCCCAGATGCCGGGCGGCGCCCTCGAAGGTACCGTGATCGCAGACCGCAATGAAGGCTTCAAGCTGCTTGAACGTGACGTTCATTTATCTATCTCGCTTTGGAATACTTTTCCTTCAATTATTATCACTATGCCTCCTACTGCGGCTTCTGTAAAACTTTGTCCATACGCGCGCACCTTGATCACAACATCAGGCTCCTGGTTCCGGCCAGTGAACCGTCCACAAAAAGCCGTGCTCCTTAGGATTAGTGTATGCAGCAGCCAGACTTGAACGCCTGCAATGACGTCGTCGTCATCGGTGCGGGAATCGTGGGACTTTCGGTCGCTCTTCAGCTACAGCTGGACGGCTTCAAGGTTACTGTCGTCGACCACTCGCCTGCGATGGAAGGTTGCTCGGCGGGTAACGCAGGCTACCTTTCCCAAGCAAACATCTTTCCACCCGCCACTCCTGACCTGTTGCTCAAGTTACCTAAGCTTCTGTTGGATAAAGAAGGACCTCTGGTTATCAAGCCCAGCTACTTCGGCAAGATGATTCCATGGTCGATGCGAGCCGTTTCGGCACTGAAGCCTGCACCCTACGCCAAGACCGTGGATGCGCTGGCTAGTTTGATAACCCGCTCTCAGGCCTGTCTTGCCGAGCTCGCGAGCAAAGCTGATGCTAGCCATCTGTTGACGCAGGAAGGCGGGCTGATTGCCTTTCGTACTGAATCCGCGTTCGCTACTCGGCAAAAGGCTATCCCCGCCTGGCGTGATCACGGTGTTGATGTCACTGCCCTCTCGCGCCAAGAAGCCCTGGCATTGGAACCTGCGCTGACGCCGGACCTGGTCGGCGCCATCCATTTTGCCTACTCGGGGCGCTGTAGTGATCCTCAAGGCCTTGGCCTGCTCTACGCAAAGCAGCTTGAACGAGGCGGAGCTCGGTTCATTCGGGATAAGGTGCTGAGTGTCAAGCAAGGTAAGAACGCTGACTGGACGCTGATCACCCCCTCACAGAAGCTGAGCACCTCAAAAGTTGTGCTGTGCGCGGGGCACGCCTCTGATGAGTTGCTGGCCGGCTACGGATACCGCAAAGCCCTGGTGAGTGAGCGCGGCTACCATCTGATGCTGCCTTCCTCCGGTATTCAGCTGAACCGGCCGGTCGTGTTCGGCGAGCCCTATTTTGCGGCGACGCCGATGCTCCATGGGCTGAGGCTTGCCGGTACGGCTGAATTCTGCTCAGCCAGCGCCGCCCCCAACCTGCAACGTTCGCACATGCTCGGCAGCCTTGCGCAGAAATATCTCCCAGGCTTGAGCATAGACGGCGCCAACCCTTGGATGGGTGTGCGCCCCTCCCTGCCTGATGGCCTGCCGGCCATCGGCCATGTGGAAAGAGGCAACGGTTTCTTTTATGCCTTCGGGCACGGCCATAACGGCCTGATGACATCGGCGATTACCGCTAAATGCGTTTCTGAAATGGTTCGCAGGCGGGAAACGACGGTTGATCTTTCTCCGTTCGATCTGAAACGGTTTGGTTAATGTACAGGAGCAGTACCGTGGCAAATTTCACTCGTATCAAACATAACGAACTCATGAGCAAAGCCGTGCGGGCCAATGGCTTCGTTTTTGTCGGCGGCCAGACGCCTGACCAACGCGAAGAAGATGTAACAGGGCAAACGCGCCAGGTGCTGAAAAAAATCGACGAAAACCTAGAAGCCATGGGCCTGGATAAATCCCACTTGGTCAGCGTATCCATCTGGCTTAAAGATATCACCCGCGATTTTGACGCAATGAACGCGGTGTGGGCTGAATGGGTGGATAAAAACAATACCCCTTCACGGGCCACCGTCGAGGCGCATCTGCGCACTGCCGACATGCTGGTGGAGATCGCGGCCATCGCCGCCGAATAATAACGTCGTTTAAAACAGCGCCCACGCATGGGGCGCCAGCTGTTCGTTGCAGATCGATCGTCGAATGGCTTTATAAACTGCCGCAATAAATCTTCAAGCGATGGCGCAGGCACTCGGGTGCCTGCGCCTGGCATGTCAATCACTACAAAAAACAGACATCGATTATGCGCATATCTAAAACCCCGCTTGTTTGGCAAATTCTCATTGGTTTCGCACTCGGTATCCTTGTGGGCGCCGTGCTTCATCACTTCCCTGAGCAACGCGACTGGATGAATGCCAATGTGCTTCAACCAGCCGGCGACATTTTCATCAAACTGATGAAGATGATCGTGGTCCCGATCGTGTTCTGTTGCATGGTTGTCGGAATCGCTGGGCACGGTGACGGCCAGTCGATCGGCCGAGTCGGTGCCAAGACCATGATCTACTTCATGAGCGTAACAACCACCGCGATTCTCTTTGGCCTGGTCATGGGTAACCTCACCCAACCTGGCGCCGGCATGGACATGTCGAGCCTTCACCAGACTCAGGTCACTATCAACGCAGCGCCCGCCGCCAGCCATGGGATCGGCGGCATCATTCTGGGCATCATTCCCGATAATATTCTCGAGGCAATGTCTCAGGGCAAATTGCTCTCGGTACTGTTCTTCGCCGTGCTCTTCGGCATGGCACTCAACCGCCTCAGTAGCGAGAAGAAGGCCCCCATCATTGCGCTCTTCTCGAGTGTTTCCGAGACCATGTTTAAGGTCACGCACATGATCATGGCCTACTCACCCATCGGGGTGTTCGGCATGATCGCCGTGACCATCTCGTCCTTCGGTTTCTCTGCCCTGATCCCGCTCGCCAAGTTGATCATCGTGGTTTACGCCTCGTTCATTATCTTCGCAGCGGTCGTCCTGGGCAGCATTGCACGTTATGCCGGTATCAACCTGCTTCACCTGATCCGCCACATCAAGGACGAATTGATCCTGACGTACTCGAGTGCGACGTCTGCTGCCGTCATTCCTCAGATTATTCAAAAAGTGGAAGCCCTTGGAGCACCGAGATCATTGACTGGTTTCGTGGTACCGGTCGGGTACTCGTTCAACCTGGACGGCACCTCCATCGTTCTGGGCATCGCCACCTTGTTCATCACCCAGCTCTACGGCATTGAGCTGAGCCTGAGCCAGCAACTGATGCTGGTGGTGACGATGGTCCTCACCAGCAAAGGCGCAGCAGGCGTTCCTGGATTCATGTTCGTGGTGCTCTCCGCAACCCTCTCCAGCGCGGGGCTTCCGCTGGAAGGCATCGCATTCATCGCTGGTATCTATCGGATCATCGATATGGCGTCCTCGACCATGAACGTGCTGGGCAACGCGTTGGCACCTTTGGTCATCGCGAAATGGGAGGAGAGTACTCAGAAGAAGATGGGCTATGGACAAACAGGCCAAAGTAACGCCTGAGGAGAACGTGAAACACGCGTACCGCTTGCTCTCCACGTTCGTGCGTAGAACAAGTGCCAAGTATCAACCCTGGGAGGCCAAGCCGCCGCAGTTATCTGGCCTTGGCTGGTGTCCTGATACAAAACTGAGAATAGGTGACCTATGTTTTCGTACGACGATATCCTGCAAGCCCGTGAACGCATCAAGAATCGCATCGTGGAAACGCCAGTACTGTCTTCCCCGATGCTCAACGACATGGTCGGAGCGGAAATCTATGTAAAGGCCGAATCCTTGCAGTTGACGGGCTCGTTCAAAGTTCGTGGTGCGCTGAACAAAGTCATGTCATTGTCTGCCGAAGAACGCGAGCGAGGTGTACTGGCTTACTCCTCCGGCAACCACGGGCACGCCGTCTCGGCGGCTTCGAAGATTGTCGGGACCCAAGCTACCATCTGCCTGCCCTCGTTCGCCCCCGCAATCAAAGTCGCCAATTGCCGCTGGTGGGGGGCGGAGGTTGTTTTTTACGATGCCGAAACCACTGACCGTGAAGAGTTTGGTGCGGCGTTGGCCGCAGAACGCGGGCTGACCTTGGTCAAACCTTTCGACGACTACCTGGTAATGGCCGGCCAGGGCACTGCGGGCCTCGAGCTGTGCGAGTTCCTGAAAGCGCGCGACATCGAGCTGGACATGATGCTCGTCAACTGCAGTGGTGGCGGCCTGACCTCGGGCGTCTTTGCCGCAGTCAAGCATCACTTCGACAATGTCGAATACGGCGTCGTCGAACCTGTGGGTTACGAGAAGGTTGCCCGCTCCCTGAGCAGCGGTGTGCCTCAGCGTAACGATGTCATCCGGCCGAACGTCATGGACGGCATCCTCGGCCCGGTGATGGGCGCCTATACCTTCCCGGTCATCCGCGACTGCAACCCTACCCCCTACGCGGTTACCGAAGAAGAAGCCCTGAACGCAGTGAAAGTTGCCTTCAAAACCTTGAAGCTGGTGTTGGAGCCTGGGGCGGCCGTGTCGCTGGCTGCGATTCTGGCGGGCAAAGTTGATGTGCGCGGCAAGAAAGTGGCCTTGATCGGCTCCGGCGGTAACGTCGACCCGGAAATGTTCACCCGCGCACTTGCCGTTTAAGCGCAACAGCCCACACCCCATTGCGACCACGCATCGCAATGGGGTGTGTTTTTTTCAGCTAGGCAAGCATGCATTGTCGGCACCGCCGGCGACTGGCTCAACCCATACGCGCGGGGAAACCAGCATGCCAGCCTTACCCCAAGACTCGGTGATAATCATGGATACCATTTTACAACGCTTGGCGCAGTTGGGCCTGACACTGCCAGCATTCAATACCCGCGGCGGCAATTACGTTCAGTTCACGCGCCACGACAACCTGGTCTTTGCTGCAGGGCAAGTGTGCCTGGTTGACGATGTCCTGAAGTATCAAGGCACCGTCGGCGTGGAAGTTACCCTGGAACAAGCTCAGGACGCGGCGCGCCTTTGTGCGCTCAACCTTATTGCCATTGCTCATGCCGCCGCTGATGGGGAGCTGGATCGTGTGCGCGTGCTGAAAGTCAACGGATACATAAAGTGCCTACCCGAATTCACTCAGCAGGCAAAGGTGCTGGACGGCGCGTCGAACCTGTTCATTGAGCTGTTTGGTCAGGAACGTGGTGGTCACGCCCGCGCAGCAATCGGCGTAACGGCGCTCCCCCGCGGAGCGCCGGTTGAAGTTGAAGCCGTCTTTGCAATCGATAGTACGTGCTGAGTGCTGCCACAGCCTATCGCGATGCGATTAGCGCCATTGCCATCCGTTTGATTCCATTCCCTGTCGAAGCTCACCCGCTAAACGACCTCAATGCCCCCATACGGGGGTCAATGAGCGTAACTACGGCACCCTCCTCCATCCCCCGCCACGGGTGCCGGCGCCCAGCACTAAGCGCTCGCCTTTGCAGCCATGGCCGTAACTTCGACCCGCATGCCAGGTTTTCCCAAGGCCGCAACCCCAATGCCCGCACGAACTGGCCAAGGGCGCGAGAAGTAGCGTTTATAAACCTCGTTAAAACCTGCCCGATCCTCTGGGTGAGTGAGGTAGATAGTCAGATGAAGGACGCGCGCCATTGAACTACCGGCCTTCTCTAACGCCAGCTTCAGTGCAAGCAGGGTGCATTCGCTCTGCGCGTATATATCGCCAACCTCCATCTCGCCGTCAGGCTTCAACGGAATTTGCGTAGTGATGATCAGGTCGCCGAACACGGCAACATCGGACGAAATCGAACCGGGGTCAGCATCCGGGATAAACGCTATATCATGCATCAATACACCCTCTACTAAACAAAAAAGCGGAACCTGACCCGATGGGTAGGTCCCGCTAAAGAAACCACCTGTTTGCGCCTGCTCGCAGATGACATCAGGCCTGTTTGCCGTGATGATTTGCCGTCACGGCTGTACAGATCAGTGCGCGCGCAAATCCGAAATAAACGCTTTCGCCCGCGCATGTTGGGGGGCGGAGAAAAAGCCCACGGGGTCATTTTCCTCCAGGATTGCGCCCTGATCCATGAACCAGATCCTGTCCGCCACTTCGCGGGCAAAGCCCATTTCATGTGTAACGCACATCATGGTCATTCCTTCCTTGGCCAGCGCCTTCATGACACTGAGCACTTCCCCCACCATTTCAGGGTCGAGGGCACTGGTCGGCTCGTCAAAGAGCATCACCGGTGGATTCATCGCCAGCGCCCGGGCGATGGCTACACGTTGCTGCTGGCCACCTGAGAGTTGCTGAGGGTAGGCCTCTGCTTTATGCGCCAGGCCTACCCGATCCAACAACTCCATCGCCTTGCGCTTTACATCAGCTTTGCTTTGTCCGCGCACGGTGATAGGGGCCAGGGAAACATTTTCCAACGCCGACATGTGAGGGAAAAGGTTGAACTGTTGAAAGACGAACCCCACCCGGGTTCTGAAATCATTCAAGTCCAGGCCTTTGGCATGGATATTCTGGCCGTCGAGGAAAATATCCCCACGCTGGATTTCCTCGAGGCGGTTGATGGTCCTGATGAGGGTGGATTTACCCGAACCTGACGGCCCGCAAATCACCACCACTTCACCTTTTTTAACCTCGGCATTGACGTCGACCAAAGCCTGGTAGTCGCCGTACCACTTACTAACCTTGGAGAACTGGATCATTTGTTTTACTCCGACTTGCAGTGTTGACACCGAGGCGTTTACGGGTAATGCGCTTCTCAAGGGTTTGTGCCAACTGGGTCAGACAGAAGCACACGACAAAGTAGACCAGCGCCAGGATCAGGAAGACCTCGAACGGCTTGGTCAACAGTTGTGTATTGATCTGGTTGGCAGAGAACGTGAGTTCCTGCACGCCGATAACGTAACCCAGCGATGTTTCCTTGATCGTCGAGATGAACTGGCTGATGAGGCTGGGCACCATGTTGTACAAGGCCTGTGGCAGGATCACCTTGATCATGGTTTTCCAATAGCTAAGCCCCAGCGAACGTGCAGCCTCGGTTTGCCCCTTGGGCAGGGACTCGATGCCGGCACGCACTACCTCCGACAGATAAGCAGCTTCATAGACGATCAGCGTGCACAACAGCGCCGTGAACCCGCTCACGGTGTGCCCTACCATCAGCGGCACCAGGAAATAACTCCAGAAGATCATCATGACCAGCGGTAGCCCGCGTACAACATAAACGAGGACCGTCGCCGGCACGCGCAGGGCTCGCCATGGCGATACGCGACACAACGCAATAGCCACGCTCAGCGGAAACGAAATGAGCAGCCCGAGCACTGAAAGAATCAGCGTCAAGGCGACGCCGCCCAACACGCCCTGCGGATATTGCCCGACGAGAATCTGTTGCCAGTAAACTTCAATGATTTCCCACATACATCACCTCGCCGGAATACGCGCCTGATGCGCAACATAACTACCGAGCCACATCAAGCTCAGTGACACCATGAGGTAGAACAACGTGGCAATCAGATAAGCCTGGAAGGTGAGAAAGGTCTGATTTTCGATATCCCGTACCGCGTAGGTCAGTTCAGCAGCGCCGACGGCCATCGCCAAACTGGTGTTCTTGAACAGCAAGACCGTGTGGTTGATGAAAGGCGGGGCACAGACACGTAATGCTTGCGGCAAAATCACATGACGCATTGACTTGAGATAACTCATGCCCAACGACCGAGAAGCCTCGTGTTGACCATAAGGAATGGAACGCAGCCCACTGCGTATGTCTTCGCAGAAATAAGCCGCCATGCACAGGCCTATGGCGATGGCCGGGTAGATGAACTCACTGCCTAAGGCACTCAGTTGGTCCTGCAGTGCGATGGGCAGGATGTTCGAGACGCCGAAATACCAGAGCAGGATGTGCACAAGCATGGGCACATTGCGTTGAAATGCGACATAGCTCGCTACTGTTTTCTGGCAGACGATATTCTTCGACTCACGGACCATAGCCAGCAGGACGCCCAAAGCCACCGCCAGAATCCAACTGAAAAGCGTCAATTTCAAAGTGAGGGCAAGCCCATCCAGCAGCAGAACGTCGTATGGCGGTTGAAACAGCGTGATGAAGGCATTCAGAAAGTTTTGCATGAGACGACTCCAGCATGGCTGGCAAGCGCCAGCCAATACTCAAATACGTGAATCATTAAGGTACGATCGGCTGTACCTTGAAATTCCGTTCCATGCTGTAGATCGTTCCTTTACCCATCCATTTCTGGAAGATCTGGTCGGCCTCACCTGAAGACTCCATCTCGCTCAGGGTCTCGTTGACCGCTGCCAACAATTGTGGCTCACCTTTCTTGACCCCAAGGCCCCAGTGTTCCTGGCCAATCGGCTTCTCCAGAACGACGATCTTGGAATTGTCGCCCAATTTAGCGATGAAGCGCCGCAGCATGGCTTCGGTCAGGCCAAAACCATCAACCTTGCGCTGAGCCAAGGCCATGAAGGCAGAGGGTGCGTCGTCGTAGCTGACCACTTTCGCCCCGGGAATGGAGGCACGGATCATGACCTGGGTGCTTGACCCCTTGATGGAGCTGATGCGCTTGCCATCGAGTTCGTCGAGCGATGTGTAGTTAGCGCTTTGCTGGACCGCCAGCTTCATCTGGCTCAAGAAATAACTGTTTGAAAAGTCGACCTGCTCAGCGCGGGCCGGCGTGTAACCCAACACGGCGGCGAGGACATCAACGCGGCCTTGGGAAAGCTCAGGAATACGCGCATCCAGCGACAGCTGACGGAAGTCGGCTTTGACGCCCAGATGCTTGGCGAGGGTTTTGCAAAAATCTACGTCATACCCGACCAGCTCACGACTGGCGGGGTCAATGTAGCCGAAGGGCTCAAGCGTGCTGAGCACACCACAAACCAAGGTCCCGCGAGCTTTGATTTCAGCAAGTTGATCGGCTTGAGACTGAAAAGATACAAGGGCGAACAGGGCGGAGACGGTAAGCATGCCCAAAGCTTTCATTTTCATTGTGTTCCTCGCTTTTTGTGTTGAGCAGTTTGAAAAAAACATCGCTCGAGCTTTTGTTTTCGAGGTGTGGCTCGTGTGTACCGATTTTTACAGCAGCTCACCTAGGAAGCATAGTGATAAAAGCTGAAGGAATAGTATTCCAAAACACGATAATTTCAGGTGATTTGGCGCGCGCGATTAGCCTGCTCATGCCAACCTCTGCAGTTAAATTATGTTCATTTTGACATGAGAACTTGTCAGTCTCGAAAACGGCGCCATGGTCTAGGATAGCGATCCATCAATCGCTAATTTGCTCAAAAGTGAGGTAGCACAGTGATTATTCTGGTGACAGGCGCAACGTCAGGGTTCGGTCTCGAGATCTCGCGATCGCTGGTAAACGACGGCCATATTGTCGTGGGCACCGGGCGTCGCCATGAGCGTCTTGCAGAGATTCAGGCGGAGTTAGGCGAACGCTTCATTGCTCGGGCGCTCGATGTTTCTTCTCGCGATCAGGTCCTCGCCACGGTCGATGCAATTGAGCGTGAGGTGGGCGCGATCGACGCACTGATCAATAACGCAGGTCTGGCACTGGGGTTGGAATCGGCAGAACAATCGTCGCTCGACGACTGGGACGAAATGATCAATACCAACATCCGTGGGCTGGTGTACTGCACCCACGCCGCGCTGCCACACATGGTAAAGCGCCAGGCAGGCTGGATCATCAATTTGGGGTCTACAGCTGGCACCTATCCTTATCCAGGCGGAAACGTCTACGGTGCGACAAAAGCGTTCGTGCACCAGTTCAGCCTGAACCTGCGCTCCGATCTTGCAGGGAAAAAAGTACGGGTGACATCCATCGAACCGGGCTTGTGTGGGGGCACTGAGTTTTCCAATGTTCGATTCAAGGGCGATGACACGGCTGCCAACAACGTCTATGCCGGCACCGACCCCTTGACCGCTCGCGACATCGCTGACACGGTTCGCTGGATTCTGGCATTACCAGAGCATGTAAACATCAACGCTATCGAAATGATGCCGACGTGTCAGGCCCCTGGCCCAATGATTGTCCGTCGAAACAATCAGTAAGCGTTGAATGGCCTTGAATCTGTAGCGCTGAGCCATGGCGTGCAGGTTCAAGGCTTGCGCTGCTGATGGTGATCTGTCGCACCGTCAAATCCAAAGGAGCCCCCTACCCGCTTGCATGGGATTCGCCACAGCCCCGCGTCAGAACCTACCGAACGATGAGAAGCCGCGAAAAATCGCACAGTTTCGCGGCCAGCGCAGCGATGTCTGCGCTGACACCCACCCAGCGATCAGGCCGATAAAGCGCGATGTAGTTGGTATCGGGAAGTGTCGGCTCACACCGTATCTCGCGCAGATCTCCCCGCTCCAGCAAGTGCTCGATGCAGTCTCTGGGGAGGTAGGCCACGCCCAAACCAGACATGGCCAAACCCACCTGGGCCAGCAGGTTGTTGACCGTCACCGACTTGGAAAAATTGATACCTTGATTTGCGAACCAACGCTGATAGAGCAAACCAGCACCCGATGAGGTGCCTTGGGTCAGCAACTTTTGGTCTGACAATTCATCAAGCGTCCACAGCCGCTCGGTATCGAGCAGCCTAGGGGAGCACATCCATGCGTTGCGAACACCCTGCAGCGCGACCTGGGTGAACCGGGCATCGCCAAACACATCAGGCAGTACGACCAGGTCCAGGTGGTCTTGCTCAAGCTTGCGGAAGAGATCGGCGCCAACCTCCACCAAGGGCTCCAGTTGCAGCCGTGGATACACGTCGCTGACAGCCTCCACAAGCGAAGGGAGCCAGGTCATTGCCGTCAGCTCCGTCACGCCTATTCGGAACCGCCCCACCAAAGCGGCCTTGTCGCTCACTTCCCCGAGCATCTGGTCCCGACGCGACAGCAAGTCGGCGGCATGCTCAAGCAGCAAAGTACCTCTGGGTGTCAACCGCGCCGTCCGCCTGGAGCGATCGAACATGGCGACGTCGAAGGTTTCTTCCAGTTCAGCGATTCGCTTGGAGATAGCCGATTGCGACATGTTCAGCTTCGCTGCAGCCGACTCGAAACTACCCAGTTGAGCGATCCAGAAGAGTGCTTCGAGTTGCTTGAATGTCACCAATGGACAGGCCTCTCAGAGTATTGAATGCCGGTGAGAATCACCCGACTGCCAAGACTGGATAGGCCTAGACAGTCACGCGCCCAGCGAATATTTACTAAAAGCGATGGTATCACATCATAAAATATCGCTAAAAGCTTTCAAGGCATCTCCCTATCATCGAATGAAACAACACCAATCGTGTGATGGAGACCCCCTATGTCCCTTGGCAACCGCTTCAACCCACCAGTTCCCGCTGCTGCACCTAACATCATCGAAGCCTTCCGCACCGTCGTCACGCCGCACATCAGTGACAATATGGGGCGTCATATTGGCGCTCGTGGTCTCACCCGCTACAACCAGACCGGTAAGCTGGTGGGAACAGCGCTGACCGTCAAAACCCGCCCGGGTGACAACCTGATCATCTATAAAGCCCTGACCATGCTCAAGCCCGGCGACGTCCTCGTCGTGGACGGCCAAGGCGACACTACCAACGCAATGATCGGCGAGCTCATCAAGCTCTATGCCCTCGAGCATGGCTGCGTAGGCTTCGTCATCGACGGTGCCATCCGCGACGTTGCCTGCTTCACGGACACTCCCTGCTACGCCAAAGCTGTTGTTCACTGCGGCCCATATAAAACCGGCCCAGGCGAAGTCAACGTGCCTGTCAGCATCGGCGGCATGATCGTGAACCCCGGCGATATCATCGTTGGCGATGAGGACGGAGTAGTTGCTTTCTCTCAGGCAGATGCCGAAGAAGTCCTGGCCAAGGCACGTGAGCACGAAGCGCTCGAAGAGCGTGTCAAGGCGGAAATCGCAAACGGTTCGGTAGATCAATCCTGGATCAACAACGCGTTGGCTAAAGCCGGCCTGCTTTGAGAACACCCAGAATGAGCAATCAACTCCTGTCTCAACGCGTACTGAGTATCGCGCCCTCCCCAAGCGTTGCCGCCAACGCCCTGGTCGCCCAGTTGCGTGCAGAAGGTCGCGACATCGTCAACTTCACCGTGGGCGAACCAGACCTCGCTACGCCAGCCCACATCGTGGATGCTGGTCGCAAGGCAATGGAAACTGGCGACACCCACTACACCAGCACCCTGGGCACCCTGGCGCTGCGCAAAGCCATCGTCACCAAGCTCGCCCGCGACAACGACCTGGAATACACCATCGATGAAGTCGTCGCCGGCACCGGCGGCAAGCAAGTGATTTTCGAAGCACTTGCGGCGACCCTCAACCCAGAAGACGAAGTAATCGTTCACACCCCGTACTGGGTGTCCTACCCGGACATCACCAAGCTCAATGGTGGCACGCCCGTCGTCATCCAGGGCAACGAGAACAATGGCTTCAAGCTACTCCCTGAAGAGTTGAGCAAAGCGATAACCCCGCGCACCAAGTGGGTCATTCTCAATAGCCCTAACAACCCCAGTGGGGCCGTCTACAGCGCAACTGAACTGAAGGCACTCGCTCAGGTACTTCGCGACCACCCCCACGTCCTGATCATGGCGGATGAGATTTACGAGCACTTCGTATACGGCGACGAGCCCTATCTGTCATTTGCTGCCGCTGCGCCAGACCTGAAAAGTCGCACGCTGATCATCAATGGTGCCTCGAAGGGTTACGCAATGACCGGATGGCGCCTGGGCTTTGGTGCCGGGCCGAAGTGGCTGATCGCTGCCATCGGCAAGCTGCTCTCCCAGAGCACCACCTGCCCAAGTTCGATCAGCCAGGCCGCTGCTGTCGCTGCCTTTGCTGGCGACCAGGCGCCAGTGAAAACGATGGCCAGCCTGTACCGCACGCGCCGCGACATCATGTTGGTCGCGCTCGAAGGCGTTAAGGGCCTTACCTACACCATCCCGGAAGGTGCCTTTTACCTGTTCGTGAATGTGCAGGGTCTGTTGGGCAAAACCACACCTCGCGGCAACCTGCTGAACACCGATAGCGACGTTGTCCGATACTGGCTGGAAGAAGCAGGCGTGGCGACCGTGGTCGGTGAGGCTTACGGCATCAGCCCTTACGTTCGCTTGTCGTTTGCAAGCAGCGAAGCTGTGATCCAAGAGGGCTGCTCGCGCATTCGTCGCGCCTGCGATGCCCTGCGCTAACAGCAATCGATAGCCGGAAGCTGTCGGGGGCGTAAGCCCCCGATCTACCTTTACAAAAAGATCCTGCCGCTGAACCCATCTGTGAGACGGACATGCATAAACCACGTATTCCTCTGGTCGCCCAGATATTGATAGGCCTCATGGCCGGCATCGTATTAGGCGCGATTCTCAACCATTATCCTGATGCCCGTCCGTGGCTCATCAACAACGTGCTGCAACCCGCTGGTGATCTGTTCATCAAACTGATGAAAATGATCGTCATCCCAATCGTTTTCTGCTGCATGGTAGTCGGCGTGGCCGGACAGAGTGATACCAAGGCTCTGGGCCGCATCGGTGTGAAAACCCTGCTCTATTTCTTCTGCATTACCACCAGCGCGATCGTCTTCGGCCTGGTACTAGGCAATCTCATGCAGCCGGGCGCCGGCACCGATCTTCATAGCCTTCATGCTACCGCGGTCACGCTGCCGGCAGCGGGAGGCCATCAAGGTGTCGCAGGCCTGATACTTGGGATCGTTCCAGACAACATCATCGACTCGATGGCCAAAGGCAATCTACTGCCTGTGCTGTTCTTCGCGGTCATGTTCGGCCTGGGTCTGTCCGGCCTCCCTTCGGAGCGCAAGGACCCAGTGCTGGCGGTATTCCGCGGAGTGAGCGACGCCATGTTCCGAGTGACGAGCTTCGTGATGGCCTACTCGCCAATCGGCGTCTTCGGCATGATCTCGGTAACGGTCGCCAATTTTGGCTTTGCCTCGCTGCTGCCCTTGGCCAAGCTCATTCTCGTCACCTACGTTGCCCTGTTCCTTTTTGCGACAATCGTCTTGGGCTCAGTGGCCAAACTGGCCGGTGTCCCATTCTTCGGCCTCATACGCTTCATCAAGGACGAATTGGTGCTGGCATTCTCCAGCGCGAGCTCCACTGCGGTCATGCCGCAACTGATGGCCAAACTCGAAAAGTTTGGTGCCCCCCGCGAACTTGTGAGCTTCGTTGTGCCGGTCGGGTATTCGTTCAATCTGGACGGCGCCTCCATCTTCCTGGGTATCGGAACGCTCTTTGTCGCTCAGCTCTACGGCATCGAACTGTCGCTGGGCCAACAAGCCCTCCTCGTCGTCACCATGGTGCTGACATCCAAGGGGGCTGCGGGCGTTCCAGGCTTCATGTTCGTCATCCTGTCCGCGACACTGGCCAGTGCAGGCCTGCCCCTCGAGGGCATCGCATTCATCGCGGGCATCTATCGCATCATGGACATGGGCACCACCACACTTAACGTTCTTGGTAATGCGCTGGCGCCTCTGGTCATCGCGAGTTGGCAAGGAAAGCACGCAACCACCCCGAGCGCTGAGGCTCAGCCGAGATGCAGATCCTCGTACTGAGGGTCGTCAGAAAACCTAAGAGATAGGGAGCATAGTGATGCGTCCAACCCGGTTGAACGACATAGACGCGCCAGTCATTGGCCGGGTTTTAGGCTGACGCTCCAACATTGATGCTGCACGCCTGACCGGACCTCCATGCCAACGACATCAAAAATGCGAATGGCAACGGTGACAAATATTCGGAGTGGGAACGTGATCACCAGATCGATTTCGTGATCCACATCCGGCCTAGCCAAAGGGGTCGGGTTAGCTCTGCGACGAGCGAATTATCAGGTTGGCTACACCCGTAGGCCGCGCCCCCCTCCAAACTGGTCTGTGGTAGATTGCCGCGCATGAGCCAGCGGCTTCGTGCAGGCCGATTAGAATTCCTGGAGGGTACATGTCCGATAAGCTTTCACAACTCGAATCCGATCTCAGCGGGCCGCTCGTCGCCTCTGCCCACCTCGTGGTGGAGGGCCAGGTACCTGCTTCCGAGTTTGAATTCGGCATGATTCTCACCTGGAACGCTTTCTCCAGGTGGGCCACGTCATGCATGAGTGCAGCTGGAGCGCCAGACCTGGGCATGGTCGACATCATTGTGTTAAATCACATTTGCCACCGAGGTAAACAGAAAAAACTGGCCGACATTTGCTTCACTCTGAACTTCGGCGACACGCATATCGTGGCTTACTCACTTCGAAAGCTGTCCGGAAGCCAACTGATCACCTCAAAAAAAATCGGGAAGGAAGTTTTCTACAGTCCTACGAAAAAAGGTCTGGATTTAGTCGAGCGTTACGTTGTCGTCCGCAACAAATGCCTCGTTCCCAGCATTGATCAGAACGTGGTGGAGAAGCTAAGCGCCACTGCTCGCACCCTGCGCGAAATGTCTGGTACGTATGATCAGGCCGCCAGGGCGGCTTCTTCACTGGTGTGAGCCCCACTTACCCTCCCCGTGCGGCCTCCCCAACCGCACGGCGAACGATGAAAGCGCACTCATCCCTCCAATGCTTGTTTTGAAGCCCTGCTCCTAGGCTCTGTACGGAAAGTTTTGTGGGAGCGGGCTTGCCCCGCGATGGAGTGCGAAGCGCTCCTATATCCCGGAGAACGGCGCATATTCAGGCTTTGCTGCCGCATTGCGGCAGATCGCGGGCAAGCCCGCTTCCACAACGATGGGTAACCCTACTTCTC
Organism: Pseudomonas sp. BP01; assembly: GCF_022760795.1. NCBI lineage: Bacteria > Pseudomonadati > Pseudomonadota > Gammaproteobacteria > Pseudomonadales > Pseudomonadaceae > Pseudomonas > Pseudomonas sp. BP01. The sequence goes on along the minus strand of NZ_JAFBKA010000004.1, from coordinate 10,225 downwards.
GTACAAAACCTAGAAGTAGTACTTCACTACGCCACCCTTCGATCCTCGTACTGGAGCCGGCAGGTGCGACTGCGCTCGCAGTCGTATTCAAGGTACTCGAAAGGCTCAAGGCCAATCCGTGCTGTTAATTAGCTCTGGGGGCAACGTGGATTTCTCTATGTTTCTAGCGCGACTTCCACCAAGCGAAGAAAAGCCGGCACCGTTCTGGTACCGGCCTCCTTGCTAGTTGGGACCAGCGCGACTGAGTCTAGAGCGGCTGGTACCGATTAACTTCCGGAATCTGCTGCAAGCCCGCAATTGACTCTCCTAAAGTTTTCCAATGCCCGTCACTCAAACCGTAAATGCAGCCCTGAATCATTAGCTCTTGGCCACGATGCCAAGCGTTCTGGACGATGGTGGTTTGAGCAACACTGTTCACTTGCTGAAGTACATTAAGCTCGCACATCCGATCCACTCGCGCGTCTTCAGTTTCCAGCTTCGAGAGTTCACCGTGATGGACATGGTAAAGATCTCGAATGGAGCGCAGCCACCCGTCAATCAGCCCGAACTGGCGAGTGCCCATGGCTGTTCGCACACCGCCACAGCCGTAATGGCCGGTGACCAAAATGCTCTTCACTTTCAGAACATCGACTGCATACTGAATAACGGAGAGGCAGTTCAGGTCTGTATGCAGCACAACGTTTGCCACGTTCCGGTGAACGAAGAGCTCACCGGGTAGTAGCCCCACAATCTCGTTCGCCGGCACCCTGGCATCCGAACAACCGATCCAAAGGTACTCAGGTGTCTGCTGGCTCGCGAGCTTTGCAAAAAAACCTGGGTCCTTCGCTCGAACCGACTCCGCCCAGCGAGCGTTATTGTCAATCAGCTCTTGCAGCTTTTTCATTACCCCCCCCAACGCTGACAGCCAAAGTTACTGAACGTGAACGTTGTTTTGCAGATCTCTGAGGGTAATGTCAGTCACCAACATGTGGCCTGGAGCATGGCCGATATATAGCGGGATGCCAGATGCCTTCAAGGCCTCTTGTGGCGTGACACCGCACGCCCAGAACAGGGGTATCTCGTTGTCAGCTACTTCCACGCCCGTACCCCAGTCAGGCTGTTCCAAATCCTTGATACCAATCTCCAGTGGATTACCCATGTGGATAGGGGCACCGTGTACCTGAGGGAAATTACCAGTGATCTGGATCGCTGTGATTGCCTGTTTGGCTACAAATGGCCTCATTGAAACAACGAGGTGGCCACCGAATGGCCCTACCGGAACGTTTTTTACATTGGTGACGAACGCAGGGACAACATGGCCGCGCTCAATGTGCCGCAGGCGCATGCCGTCGGCGATTAGGAGATCCTCGAACGAGTGCGAGCAGCCGAGTGCGAAGGCCACGTAATTGTCCTCCCAGTATTCCAAAATGTCGTCAACTTGTTCGGCCTGGACGCCCTGACGGTAAATGTTGTACTTCGGAACATCAGTCGCAACGTTGACGTCGCGTCCTAAAGCTCGAAACACAGGGTCACCCGGGGCAGTGACATCCAACAGCGGACACGATTGAGCGTTCAGCTCGCAGAATTTCTTGAAATCCTCCGCGTAGCTGCTGGGCATGATGATGACGTTGACTTGGGTGTAGCCAGGGCAGTAACCCGAGGTTGGGATCCGAAACTTGTTTGTGCGGATTTGCTGTCGGAGCTCGAAGGGAGTCATGGAATTCTCCTGAATGGACTGCCCGTGCGTGCCAGCGCAGCAGACACGGGCTTAGAAAGTTAACGTGGGTTAGCAATGGCTTTTGGCAAGCTCAGAGCGATCATTGCGGCGAGGAGTAACACAGCAGCGATAGCGAATACCGCAAGGTCGGTGTTGCCAGTGGTCTCCTTCACATACCCCATGAGGTAAGGCGAAACGAAGCCAGCCAGAGCACCGATTGCATTGATCATCGCGATTCCGCCTGCTGAGACTCCACCAGTCAAAAATGCCGGGGGAAGCGTCCAGAACAGCGCCGAAGCCGAGAAGGAAGCGGCAGCTGCTGCGCAGAGCGCGAGAAGCACTAGGTACGGGGAGCCAGCAGAGAACACGCTGGTGCAAAGCGCAATGGAGGCCAGAGTGAAGGCAATGCTCAGGTGCCAGCGACGCTCACGACGTTTGTCAGAGCTGCGGGTCGCCAGGATCATTGCCACCATAGCGCAGCCGTAAGGTATGGCTGTGATGGCCCCAATCGCACTTAAGCTTGCGAAGCCAGCACCTTTGATCAGGCTTGGGAGCCAGAAAGCCAATGCGTACTGACCAAGAGCTTGAGAGAAGACCAGAAAAATGAGCAGCCACACGAACTTGTTGGTGAGCATCTGGCCAAGGGTGGAAGAGCTCGTGGATGCCTTGACCTTTTCTTCAGCAGCAAGGTCATTTTGGATAATGCTGCGCTCTGCATCAGTCAGCCACTGGGCGTCCTTCGGCTTATCATCCAAGTAGAAGTAGGCAGCAATCCCCAGTAGCACAGCTGGGAGCGCCTCGATTAGGAACAGCCATTTCCAGCCAGCCAAGCCCATCTTGAGATGCATCCCGTCCATGATCCAGCCCGAAACTGGCGAGCCAATCAGACCAGCAACTGGAATGGCGCACATGAACAAGCCGATAGCACGGGCGCGGACATGCGATGGGAACCAGTAGGTGAGATAGAGGATGACCCCAGGATAGAAGCCAGCTTCTGCCGCCCCTAGCAGGAAGCGCATCACGTAGAACTGGGTGGGAGAGTTGACGAAAGCGAACCCTCCAGAGATCAGCCCCCATAGCACCATGATCCGACACAGTGTGGCACGAACACCAACTCGATGGAGATACAGGTTGCTTGGAATCTCGAACAGAAAATAGCCGATGAAGAAAACGCCGGCACCAAGGCCATACACAGCCTCACTGAATTGGAGATCGCTCAACATTTGCAGCTTGGCGAACCCGACATTCACGCGATCCAGGTAGGCCGCGACATAGCAAACCATCAGAAATGGAATGAAGCGAAGTGCAACCTTACGATACACCGCCCGATTCGATTCAACGGTCTCAACAACACCGTTCGTGATGACCTTATTCATTTATTATGCCCTACATACGTAGTCATGCATTCAGTTTAGCAGCCGCATTACCATGCAACTGAACCGGGAGCTTGATCCATCAAAGAACAGAAAATGCGTACTGAATAATTAGCCTGTTTTCGTCTAAGTCATTTCCAAAACTCGAACGAACTGTTGCATTCCTCCAGCGAACAGATAAATTTTTCAACCCCCCCGACTGGAACACATAGAAGATGTCTGTATTTCGCTCCCACTCATCCCCTGCATTTCCTGAGGGCAGCTTTACATCAGAACCTCTAACATACCGGGCCATAAGCCCAAGCCCGGGAACACCTAGTCCTGCGAAATCAATGTCATAACGAACCTGCCATGAACGCTCATTGACATTGGCAAAGTCGCTAATCTGAATGAAGTTCACCAGATAAGGGTCAGTCCCCGCGACATAAGGATACGGGTCATCCCCAATCATCTTCTGGAAGCCAAGTCCAAAGGAGTGAATACCCGACTTATAGGTACCCATTACCCCAACAGATTTGTTATCTATCGCTCGGAAGCCACCATCCTCTTCGGTTTTGGCTAGCCGCACGTCCGCCTTGAAACTGTCGCTGGGCGAAAGTTTGACCAAGCTACTAGCGTTGGCAACGTACTGGCGAAATACCCCTTCCAATGTGCCGTAGTGGAGGCCAATTGAGGTATCTGGCAGCACATTGTAATCGCCTCCATAGAACGTGTAATCGTCTCCCTCCCCGCCAATGCGGTTGCCCGTAAGCTTCGTCCAATGGCCGGACTGGCTAGCCATCGTCCTCGTGATACGTGCTGCTTGCAGAGAGAGATTTTCGATTTCGGAAACCTCAAGCATGCTGCCCTTGAACATCTGCGGAAGCAGTCGGCCGTCCGGGGACAGCAGCATCTGGTTACGGAACAAAAGGCTACCCACCTTCAAAGTGCTGTTGGATATCTTGGCCTTGAGAGTGGCCCCGAGCTTGGAATACTCATCCTGCGATGCTCCATCGGAACCAGTAGGCAAGAGAGCAGTACCCGCGCGATCCGGGCTCGAGTCGAGTTTGAACCCTGCCATTGCTATAGCATCAAGGCCGAAACCGACCACGCCCTCCGTGTAGCCCGAGTTTGCACGAAGTATGAAGCCTTGGCCCCACTCCTCCGCCTTACTTTGCCCACTGGCCAAGCTGCCACCGGGTTGGCGGAAGTCGCGGCTAAAATAAAGGTTACGCGCTTCAAGTGTAACCTTGCTGTCCTTTTGAAAATCCGCAAAGGCAGAGTTTCCGGCGAGTGCCAATCCAGTTGAAACAAACACCAAAGCTCTCGCAGTTAACGCCTGTTGTTGCATAGCAGCTTCACCCCTGAATTATTGTGTTATAGGCAGTAAAGAATTGAACAACGTGAAATCTTACCGACAGCGCGCATATCATCCGTACCAGCAACTAATAAGTTACCGGGGTGGCCAGTTGTCCAAAAAGGATTCCCTTCGCACAGAATGACATATAAGCCATCGCAAGCTGCTAAAGCCATGCAGACCTATGCCATCTTCATTATATTCAACCGAATTGGGTAAACACTTTAGACTTAACGATTACACCTGCTCAAACCGCTGACTGTAAGGAGCAATCTCAAGTCCCGAAGATTCAAGCGTCTTCTTAAGTGTCCGTGCCATTGCAACCGCTCCATGCGTATCCCCATGCACACAGATCGTGTCGATATCGGCTGCAATACGTTTGCCCGACTGGGTGATGATTGCCCCCTCCTGCACCATCGCGAGCACACGTTTGGCGGCCTCCTGCCCGTCATGAATGACGGCGCCGGGCTGACCACGCGGTACCAAGCGACCATTGTCTTGGTAGGCACGGTCTGCATAGATCTCGCGAACGATGTTCAGTCCAGCACTTTCTGCCATCTGCTCAAGGGTCACGCCGGCCATCACCGAGAGGATGAGCTCGTCGTTCACTTCCTTGATGGTTTCGATCAGGGCAGACGCCGCCATTTCGTCATCAGCAACAAGGTGTCCCAAGGCCCCGTGCGCCTTTACGAACGTGAGCTTGTGACCTACCGACTTGGCAATCGCCCAGGCAGCACCAATCTGATAGGCAAGCATCTGCTTGATCTCGCTCTTGGAAAAGTCTTGGTGGCGTCGGCCAAATCCCCACAGGTCTGGGTAACCTGGATGAGCCCCAACTGCTACGCCCCTGGCTTTAGCCTGGCTGCAGATATCAGCCATGATGGTGAAGTCGCCGGCATGGAACCCGCAGGCCAAATTCGCCGACGTTGCGATGTCCAGCATCTCATCGTCTTGAGCGATGGAGTAAGGGCCAAATCCCTCACCCATATCGCAGTTAATATCGACAGTCTTAATCATCATCAGCATCCCTAATCACATTTCCATACGCACTTCACCGCGAGCTCACTTACCGTTGCATAGCAGTGTCGTTATGGAGTGACCAATGCCAGCACATCTCCATAGCCAACCACCTGCTCGTGGGCGGCAACGTAGCTCGATAGCGTACCTGCGCAGGGCGCATACACCGGGAACAGATCACTGCCGCACACAAGATACCCAACGACTTTCTCCTCAGTGACTCGCTCACCAGCAACTACCGGCGCATCGGGGTTATACGGGTGAGCGTGATAGAACACGCCAAGATCCGGCGCCAGCACCTTGCGCTCTGAGAAGAGGGGTTCAGCTGGCCCCTCCACAATGGCTGACGGCGCGACCGACGAGGATTTACCAGTCAAATATTTCAGAGCAAAGCTGGTGGTGGAGTCTTCGTACTGAAACTCGACCAGATTTGTAGAACCCAAGCGTTCAATGAGCTGACAGACATCATGAATGTTCATTTCACTTTTCCTCTCGAGCTTCCAGGAATTGCTCAAGGTAATGGATGTTCGCACCACCGTCGCCGAACGGCTTGCTCTGTAGCACCTGAGCATGAAGTGCGATATTGGTATCCACACCTTCAACCACGGTCTCGGAGATCGCCACCTTCAATCGAGCAATTGCCTGCTCACGGGTAGCACCGTGGGCAATTACCTTCGCAATGAGAGAGTCGTAGTGACTTGGAATCCTGTATCCACCGTAGAGGTGCGACTCGACCCTGATACCTGGCCCACCTGCGGCTACCCACTTGGTGACCACACCAGAAGACGGTCTGAATGACCAAGCATCTTCAGCGTTAATTCGGCACTCGATTGCGTGCCCGGTGAATGTGACCTGATCTTGGGTGATGGATAGTGGTAGTCCCATCGATACGCGAATCTGTTCGGCGACGATGTCGACGCCAGTAACAAGCTCAGTCACAGGGTGTTCTACCTGCACTCGCGTGTTCATCTCGATAAAGAAGAACTCACCGTTCTCGTAAAGAAACTCGAACGTGCCAGCGCCGACATAGCCAATCGCTTTGCATGCCTTTACGCAAAGCTCACCAATTTCAGCAATAAGCGCTCGACCAATACCCGGAGCTGGACTTTCTTCGATGAGCTTTTGGTGACGTCGCTGAGTGGAGCAATCGCGCTCTCCCAGCCAGACTGCGTTGCCGTGACGGTCAGCCAGTATCTGAATCTCCACATGGCGAGGCGTTTGAAGGAAGCGCTCCATGTAGACGACTGGATTGCCAAACGCTGCTTTGGCCTCTGCTCGGGTCATGGTGACCGAACGCAGCAGTTCAGACTCTTCGTAAACAACACGCATCCCTCTTCCGCCACCTCCACCGGCTGCCTTGATGATCAGCGGATAGCCGACTTTTTTACCGCACGCGAAGATCTCGGCCTCTCCATCTGGAACTGCACCCTCTGAACCTGGAACACACGGAACGCCGGCTTCGATCATGGCCTGCTTGGCGCGAACCTTATCCCCCATCCTCGAGATGGCATCCGACGACGGGCCAATGAAGGTCAGTCCAGCCTCTTCAACAGCCTTGGCGAAACTGGCACTCTCGGAGAGAAAGCCGTACCCCGGGTGAATGGCCTGTGCCCCGGTCAGCTTGGCTGCATGCAGCAACTTCTCGTGGAGAAGGTAGCTCTTTGGGGCAGGAGCTGGGCCGATGCAGATTGACGTGTCGCAAAGCTGCACATGCCGCAGAGCACGGTCTGCATCTGAATGAGCAGCAACGGTCTGGAGTCCCAGCGCCTTGCAGGCGCGCCATACCCGCAAGGCGATCTCACCCCGATTGGCGATTAATACTTTGTCAAACATATTTCACCTTTCTAACTCGGCAAATCGGTGCACCCCGTTCGATTTCGTCGCCATCCTCGACAAGAAATTCAACGACCTCGCAATCAAACTCCGCCTCAATGGGATTGAACAACTTCATGGCCTCGATCACTGCCAGCGTCTGGCCTTCAGCGACCTGCTTGCCCACCGCTACATACACATCCTCCGTAGGTGATGGCTTGAGGTAGATGATTCCGCCCATAGCTGCCACTACGGGAACTTCGTCTGCTGAGGACCTCGCGTCGACATGCCCCACCGGCGCAGCGTTATTGGCCGACGTATCAGAAGAAGAAGCCACCGTTGCCAACTCGCGAGTGAGCTGGATGCGTACATCGTCCTGCTTGAAATCCAGGCTGAGCAAGGATGACCGTTCAAAGGTGCCGATCAGCTTTTCGATATCTGCACTATTCACGTTGTTCTCACTATTATTGATATTCTGCACAGTCGTAGATTCGGCCTTTCAACCCACCGCAGACTCAATCAGACCGGCGAGTTTTGAACGAGCTGTTAAACCCTCATCAATCCCGACCAACTCGAACCTGACCCTGTTGCCTGGCATGAGCTGGCCAAGGCGCCATAGGTCAGCGTCGATCACGTTCGCCAGCTTTGGATAGCCGCCGCAGGTATTTGCATCGACCAGCTGGATGATCGGTTGGCCATTGCTTGGAATTTGAACGGTGCCAGGAACGATCCCATGGGATAGAAGCTCTTTCGCTCCGGAGCGGACGATCTCCGCCCCAGCTAGACGGTAGCCCTGCCGATTGGAACTGCGCTCAACCTGGTATAGGGAGCCGAAGAACCTGTCCCGACTCTCTGTGTTGAAATCATCCCATTCCGCAGACGGCAGAACCCTGACAGAGATTTCACCGGCGCGCAGCCCCTGCCAATAGAGAGCGAGGTCGTGGTGGAAGTAACCATTCCGGACAGGCCTCAAGCTCTCGTCAGAATCGATATCCACCAGATCCGTCTTCTGCAGGGCGCGAGAGTAATAGCCTCCAAATTCCGCTTTCATGTCAGTTGAAAGCGACCCCAGTACCTCGGGCACCTTGATGCCGCCTCGGATAGCCAAGTAAACGCACCGTCCAACACTCGGCACACCAACAGTAAGCACTTCGTCGGCCTCGACCCGAAGAGCCGTCCAAGAAGCGAGCTCCTTACTCCCGAGCTTGTTGCTTGAAACAGCTCCCGTCAGTGCCACTGTGGTTGGCTCAGAGAAACGAACCTTGAAGGGAAAACTATTGATCTCAACACCTGCCGCCGCTGAGAGGTTGCCGACGATGGAGTTGCCGAGCGCGAAGCTCAAACCATCCATAGGTCCGCTGCGGCTAACACCACAATCAAGGAACCCGAATCGGCCCCGATCAACCACGAAATTCAATGCACCGTTGGAAAGAATCTCGATCATTTCAGAACTGCCTTTGGCACGAAGACTATTTGATCACCTGGGCTGAAAAGCACGGGTGGCACTTTCCGGCTATCGAAGCATTCCACCTCCGCATGGCCGATCACATGCCACCCACAAGGCCCAGTAAAGGGCAGGATCGAGGCTTGCTCGCTTGCGATGATGACGCTTCCCTTCTCCAACTTCGTCCTCGGCGATTGTCGACGAGGCACTTCTAACGCCTTCGGCAAACCTACCAAGTAGGCGAAGCCAGGCATCGAGCCGATAGCAGCTACCGTGTAATTAGCACTGCAATGCAGATCAATGACACTCGTCTTCGACAGCCCGGACACCTCGCTGATGTAATCCAGATCAAGGCCAAAATCCCCTCCGTAGCAGACCTCAATACTGATACGCCGGCCTATCAAGTCTTTCGGACGAACCTGCATCCATAGCTCAAGCAAAGTGGAGCGGGCTCGGGACGGATGGATCTGGAAGGGATCAAATACAACCAGTAGGTTATTCACCCCTAGGACGGTTTCCTTCAGGCCAGGAAAGCGATCTTGGCTCCCTATTACGGCCCTGAGACTCAGGAGGCGTTGCTGCCTTTGCAGACAGAACGGGCCATACGCAACATCAATCAGCAGCGCATCGATTCCCGCATGCGAAATCTTCACGGCCTCTTCAGCAATGCCCGACCCATTCATCAAGGTTTTCAGCTCAGTCATGGTGCTTCCAACGGAGGTGGCTCACGTGCCGGCACATGCCGACACGAGTACCGTTGCAGAAAGCAGGCCAACGTTTACGATTTGTGTATGTTTTGCATGCGTTTAGCGATGCAAAACGCATTTAGCATCTTGGTTTTTTCTCGAATATCAATGAGTTATGAACAAATAGAGGGCCCAGTTATCCAGACAGCCAGAGGCGATCGAGTGCTGGCCTTACCGTGCGTTCGCGAGCTTTGGTGCTACCGGAAGAAGCGCTGATTGCATCAAAAAGAAACACGACCGTAACGCCGCGCTTTGAAAAGGTGCAACGTGGGACTTAATGAAGGATTCGTATAGGACAGAATCGATTACGGTTGCTGCCGCGACCCACTCTCTGGAAAATGCGTTCGGCATTGATCCCACCCACTCGGGTATCGTCCTGGCCGTCTTACTTGGACTGGTATTCGTCGGCGGCATCAAACGCGACGCGAAAGTGGCAGACCTGCTGGTACCGGTCAAAACGCTGGCCTACGTGGCAGTGACACTCTACGTGATCGTTTTGCAATTCGATCACGTCGCGATGATGCTTCTGACCATCATCAAAAGCGCCGTCGGCCTGGATCAGGCTTTCGGCGGCCTGATTGGCAGCGCCATCGTGATGGGCGTCAAACGCTGCGGGTCAGCGAATGAAGGCGGCTTGGGCAGTGCTTTCAACGTGGCGGCAGTGACTGAGGTCAGACTGAATCGCCCCTGGTTTCCTAGACACTCTCCAAGCTCAGGAAATAGCGTTTCTCATACTCTACTGGAGACAGCTGCATAGCACTGCTGTGTCGACGTTTTGGGTTATAGAACATCTCGATGTAA